>JAJQBR010000019.1 GCA_021203185.1 Clostridiales bacterium | reverse complement strand
ATAACCCTATTTTAGCACCTTTCACAAGCGTTGGCTACAAAATTGATTTCCGTGCGTTCCATTGAATCCTCCTTGACGTATCGGGGAACAGGCTGTAAAATGAACCTGTCCCCCATTGAGTTGGTGGGGCTGGCCTCTTGTGCTTGGTTTGGTCGCCGGTTGCACAAGGGGCTTTTTCATCCGATCAGGGGCTTGGAACCAGGCTTGCGGGGCTGGAACCCCTTCAATTCCTCGAAGGTGAAAATTCCAATGTCCTCAATGTCGGCCTTGCGCCGTCTGCTCCCTCTGCCGAATTGGACGCCGTTAATGTACTGCCGGAGGTAATAGCCGTGGGAGAGCTTGACAACCTCCCAGACTTTGGCGGCGTTGTACTTGTCCCGGTAAAATCTCCGTTCCGGCATGGTTTTCGCCTCCAATCATCTAATGGTGAAGCGGGTCTGTGTGGACTGCTTCATGTACTTGCCCGCGAGCCGCAGATGTTCCGCCCGGAATGCCGCGGTGTCGAACCGCTTCTGGGGGAGGCTCTTATAGCTTGCTGTCCAGCCGTCCCCGTCCAGGGTATCTACACCCTGGCTCTTCATTTCTCTCTTGAGGGTGTCGGTCAGGGCCTCGGCTTCGGCTTCGAGCTGGGCAATCTGAGCCTTGATGCTCAACAGCGCAAGGGCCGTCTGGCTGATTTTCTTCTTCGTCATGGTTTTCATTCCTTTTCCAGCCCGTAGATGGGGAGCATATAGGCGGGCAGCTCGTCCGCCGCGTTGCCGATGGGTTTCCAGCCGGGAACCGGGATCAGGTCTTTCGCGGTGATGTGCTTGAAGGTCACCGGGAAGGCCATGTACTGGCCGTCCAGCGTTTCCAAGACGTGCCAAGACGTGATGGTCGCAGAGGCTCAATGCCCAGTATGCTTTCTTGATTTTCATCGTGCTGTTCTCCTTGTCTGCGGTGGGTTGTTCAGGTCAGGCGGCGGGAGGCGTTGCGTTGGGAGTTCCTCTGGTTTCTCGTGCGTATCCTGTTCCGCTCTTATCATGTTCTCTTAACCTTTGCTTGACCTGTGTTCTTTCCTTTAGCTTGATTAAAGTATCAACATATATGTTCCCATATTTCAAGATGGAATGTTGCACAAATATGTGCCCATATATTTGTGCAATTTTTATATGGACACATATAAAAAGAAGTGGTATACTTTTAGTATCATAGAGAAGGTGTGTTTTACCGACTTGGAATGGGGGAGTAACAGTGGCATTAACGCCAGCCCAGAAGAGGGCGACTGAAAAATATTTGAAGTCGAAAGATGAAATCCGTATCCGGCTTCCAAAAGGGCAGAAGGGCATAATCAAAGACCACGCTTTGCAGCGTGGCGAAAGCGTAAACGCCTTTATTGCCCGCGCAATCGAGAATCAGATTAAGCAGGACAGCAAAAAAGAGGCTTGACAACCACAAGCCTCCCAACAAAAGCAAAAACTGCCCCGGTGTAACCAGCACCGGGGCAGCAGGCAGAGGCTGTAACCAGCAGCCAACGCCGATAGCATAAAGACACACGCCAGCCACAGCAGTATCATTATGCCCTTTTATATTACCACGAAGGGCGTTTTGATGCAAGCACGAAAGGAGATTTTCATGCCCAGAAAAAAGACGCCCGTAAAGCCGCCAGCCGCAGACGGCAGGTACCACAAGTACTTCTCATATGAGGGGCGGCGTTACCACGTTGCCGCCTCAACTGAAGAAGAGCTATATTTGAAGGTTGCAGAGTATAAAAGAAACCTTGCGAACGGCTCTCTTCGCTTGAACAACAGGACCACCGTGAAACGTTGGGCAACGGAATGGTTGACTACCTACAAGGAGGGAAACATCACAGAGAAGTCTCTCCGAACCTATCGCCAGAAACTGGACGGCTACATTCTGCCCGCAATTGGGGAGATGCAATTAAAGGACGTGCGGGAAACGCACCTCCAGAAAATTTTGGCGGATTGTAAAATGAAGCTGCAATTTGAGAATTAAACTTGGATAATTTCAATGGCCTGTTTCAAAGGCCCATTAGGGAAAGCAAAACAGCCCCGTACCAAAGTTGTACCAAAAAGCCATACACAAAAACCTAGTCTTTTTTCAGGCCATAGGAGATTATTTCACACGATAATGGAGCGGTAAGAGGGCAGACAGGCACAATATATTGCGTTTCTGGAACATATGAACGCAAAATGTGAAGTCAATGGCCTGTTTTACTGCATTTGATGGTATTTGTGCGGCAAAGGCATTGCCATTCCATGCTTATGGCTTTGTTCCGTACGCATTACAATAATTGCGGCCCATATTGGGTATCGCAGGCAACGAGAAACGGAGCCTTTCGGCTCCGTTCCATCGTAAGTTATTTATGCCCTTGCAATAGTTGCGAATCCGGAAGTCCCAGGACGCTTGACACCTGAGACTTTTCTGGTGTCAAGCGTTCGCACCGACCCGGTTCAGCCCTTGTAATCCAGGGGCAGGGATTCCCAGCGGGCCTTGAACGCAAAGGCGGCGTCCTTGGGCTGGCGCTGACGGGTGAAGATACCCTTCTTGTTGCCGTTGGCGCGCATAATGCCCTCAGTGGTCTGGAAGTCCGCGAAGTTCCACACCAGCTCACCCTGGATAAAGTCGTAGCTGTCGAAAACCCGGTGGTTCATCTCCAGATACTCGTCCTGATACTCCTGGCTCCACATGACGGAGGGGAGCTTATGCTCACTGGGCAGGGTGTCTGCGCCGTACTCGGTGAAAATCAGGGGCCGCTCTCCGGCGATGGCCTGCCAGCCGTCCAGCTCCTTGTGGAAGGCGGCCTCGGCGTCGCACATCTGATAGCCGCCCATGACGTACCAGCCATAGTAGCGGTTCAGGGAGAGGAAGTCGCTGAACTGCCAGCCCTTACTGGTGTTGGGCAGGCTCATCATCACGATGGCATAGGTGCGGGGACGCTTCTGCACGTCCAGCTCGTGGGCGTAGTCAAAGACCTCCTTGAAGTAGGCTTCGGTGCCGTCGCTGGTGCACTGGGGCTCGTTCAGGATGCTCCAGGCCACCACGCAGGCGTGGTTCTTGTCCCGGGTGATCATCTCCCGCAGGGCCTGCTTGTGGTTGACCAGCAGCTGTGGGGGGTGGTCTCCTTCTCGAACCAGCCCACCTTCTTGCCGTTGCCCTGGTTGGCGGCCAGGAAGTTCATGGTACTCTCCATAAAGCCAACGGCGGGCACCTCGTCGATAATCAGGAAGCCCTCCTCATCGGCCATCTGGTAGACCTCGTCGGCATAGGGGTAGTGGCTGGTGCGGAAGCAGTTGGCGCCGATCCACTTCATGCACTCAAAGTCCTGCTTCACGGTGGCCAGATCCAGGCCGCGGCCGCGGGTGTCGGCGTCCTCATGCTTGCCGAAGCCCCGAAGGTAGACGCTCTTGCCGTTCAGGAGGAAGTGCTTGTCCTTCACCTCGAAGGTGCGGATGCCGATCTTCTCATAGTATTCATCCACGACCTTGTCCCCATCCACGATGCGGATGACGATTTTATAAAGGTAGGAGGCGTGGACGTTCCACAGGTGGGCGTCCTTCACCAGCAGGGTACCGGAGGCCCCGGCGCTCTCAGCGACCTTCGCGCCCTCGGCGTCATACAACTCCACCGCGACGGGGGAGCTGCCGCTGGTCTCCACCGTGTAATCCACACAGGCGTCAGCCCCGTCCAGCCGATAGCTGACGGTGTAGTCCACAATGTTCTCCTTGGGGGTGACCACCAGCTTCACCGGGCGGTGGATGCCGGCGTAGTTGTAGAAGTCAAAGTAGGGGGCGCTCATCTTCTTGCCGTTGGAGAGAATGCCGGTGGTGCCTGCGGGGAGCATATGCTCATTCAGCTCGTTGTTGGCCAGAACCACCAGCTTGTTCATGCCGTTGTAGTTCACCACATCGGTGACCGGGGCCAGGAAGGGCAGGAAGCCGCCCTCATGGCTGGCCACCTCCACGCCGTTCACAAAGACGCGGGCGCGGTGGGTCACGCTGCCAAAGCGGATGTTCATCTCGCAGCCCTGCCACTCGCCGGGGACGAAGAAATCGGTTTCATACCAGAAATCGCCGGTATATTCGCGGCTGTCCTTGTCGGTGAAGAAGTCGCAGAAGCTGGCGGGGACGGGCATGGGGATGGAATCGGGCAGGCCGCCAGCCCAGCCTGCGCCTGCTCCCGCGCTCTCCGGGTCAAACTGGAAGCGCCACATACCATCCAAACTGGAAAAGCGGCGGGACGTGGAGTTTACGGGGTACAAAAGGGATGTTTTCATCGTAGTTTCCTCGCTTTCAAATGAAACTTTTGCACTAGATGCCTATGATTTAGTATTTTATCATAGTTTTGCTCAAAAATCAGGGATGATTTTAGGGAATGGTTGGACAATTTTGACACATCTCTCGATTTTTAAAAGAAAAGCCGCCCAAATTCCAGCGATTTGAGCGGTTATTATTTGGAGCTTCTGGTCAGAATCGAACCGACATTTTAATGCGCCTGTTTTTAGCATGGTATCATAAGCAGCCTTAAACTACGGTACGCCGTTCCCTTACTCACTGAATATGCGTCCGCTATGAGCTGCGCAAAGGCGTCGGCCAGACGCTGGACGTTCTTTCATCAAAAGTTCCCTTCTTCTACTCTTGTAGAAACTGTTCCACATATTCCAACGCGATTTTGTCGTGCTTCGGGGAGAATCCGTGCTGTCCCATTGGAATCAGCTTCAACTCGGCGTTCTGGTAAGCTGCCTGAGCCTGCTCGGAGTAGTGGTAATGCACGACCTGATCGGCGGTGCCGTGGACAATCAGAACCTTTCCCGCATACCTTTGGATTTCAGCCATCAGGTCAAGGTTTTGCACAGAAGCTGCGTACTCACGCCCCAGCTTCATCGGGCCGCAGGAAAAGGTTTCAGGGATATTTTTCGGGTCAAATTTGGCGTGAAGCATGGTTCCGGCTCTGGCGTCGTCCGGGATACATAAAGCAGGATAAAACAAAATCAGGCGTTTGACTTGCTCCTGTAAGTCGGCAGCGGCAAGAGCGGAGACCACCCCGCCCTGGCTGCATCCCATCAGCGTCACGGAGGAACTGTCTGTCTCCGGCAGGGAGCGCGCATAGGTCACAACGGTCTTCAGGTCTTTTTCCTCGGTAAAAATGGTCATCTGCGTGGTTTTTCCATCGCTTTTGCTCATCAATCCGCCGCCATTGAAGTCGAAGCAAAAGGCGGCATACCCACGCGCCGCAAACCATTTTGCATATGTCTTTGTGGTCTGATAATTTGCCATGAAGCCGTGGCTGACGACAACGATGGGGAGGCTCTGCCCCTGGGGGTGGTAGTAAAGCCCCCGGATGGTCATGCCATCTCGCACACATGAAAATAGTTCTTTCCTGATGGGTTCCATGTAAATCACTTCGCCTTTCTCTGCTTGTTTGCCGTTCTTTACTCTGCGTCCTCCTCCAGCGCTTCAATCAGAAAGCTGACAGGCCGAAAGCCATCGTTGCAGGAAATCATGACAGATTTTTTGTTCTTCATCCAGCCGCTGTAGATGTCCTCGCCGCCATAAGCCAGCGTCATCACAAACGGTGATACGCTCTCCCATGCGCTATCGCAAAATCCCTCTGGCTTTTGCCAGCCGTTTGCGATGAAAACCTGCCCTTCCGTCATATCGCAGGCGTGTACCAGAGGGTTTTCGTATGTCTCCATCAAATCCTGATAGGAGGCGACCCGCATCACCTGAATCCTGCATTTTTTCATTTGCTATCCCCTCCGCAATTTCCCCGGAAAGCAACGTGCGTTCTTTCGTTCCGCATTATTATATCAGCTTCGGCGGGGACAAACAAGGGGCAACAGCATTTTAAATGCAGAATCCTTCGCGGCGGTTGCTCTGACAAGCAAAAATAGGGATTGACACGGAAGTATCTTCGGTGGTATTATAGAACAAAAGTTCTAAATGAGGGTACGACCATGCTTTCTGTGCTGCACATCGAGAATATCGCCGTCATCGAGTCGGCGGAAATTCAGTTCGACAGGGGATTCAACGTCCTGACCGGCGAGACCGGCGCGGGCAAATCCATCGTGGTGGACGCCATTGGCGCGGTGCTGGGCGGGCGCACCTCCCGTGACCTAATCCGCACCGGGGCGAAATCCGCCCTGGTCAGCGCCACTTTTATGGACCTGCCGGAACTGGACTGGTTCGCGGAAAACGGCGTGGGGCCGGACGAGGAGGGCAGTCTGCTGTTGCAGCGGGAGCTGCGCCTGGACGGTAAAAATCTCTGCCGGTTGAATGGCCGCCCGGTGCCGCTGGCCCAGCTGCGGGAGCTGGGGCGGCAGCTGCTGAACATCCACGGCCAGCACGACGGCCAGCAGCTGCTGGATCCGGAGTGCCATCTCTCCTATCTGGACAGCTACGGGGAAACCTCTCCCCTGCTGGCGGACTTTCAGCAGGCGTATCACCAGGTCGCCGCGCTGAAAAAGCAAATCAGCGCCCTCCAGATGGACGAGGCGGAGAAAGCCCGGCGCATCGACTCGCTGACCTATCAAATCGACGAGCTGGAACGAGCCAATCTGAAACCCGGCGAGGACAAAGAATTGACCGAGCGGCGGAACCTGCTCCGCAACGCCGGGAAACTGATGGACGCCATCGACACGGCCTTTTACGCCCTCTACGGCGGCGACGACCGGGACGGCGTCATCTCCCTGGTGGAAACCGCAGAGGAAGCGCTCCGCGCTGGAGGACGGTACAGCCAGGAACTGGCGGCCCTCAGCGATAGCCTCTCCGAACTGCGCTATACCTTGACCGACACGGCGGAGCAGGTGCAGGAGAAAAAAGAAGGGCTGGAAATCTCCCCCCACGAGCTGGACGAACTGGAAAGCCGCCTGGATTTGATTTACCGTCTGAAGAAAAAGTACGGAGCCACGGTGGAGGAAATGCTGGCCTACCTGGAGCGCTCCAAACAGGAACTGGAGGAAATTCAGTATTCCAGCGACCGCATTGAGCAGCTGACCCGACTGCTGGTGGGAGCGCTGCGGGAGGCCGCCGCCCGTGGCAAAAAGCTGACCGAGGCCCGGAAGGAACGCGCCCGCTCCCTGGAGCAGCGGATTCAGAAGGAACTGGCCGACCTGGATATGCCAAAGGTACGCTTCCAGGTGCAGTTTACCCCCAAAGAAGGCTCTTTTCACATGGACGAGACGGGCATGGACCAGGTGCAGTTCCTGATGTCCGCCAACGTGGGGGAGGATTTGAAACCCATCCACAAAATCGCCTCCGGCGGCGAACTGGCCCGCATTATGCTGGCCCTGAAAAACGTCCTGGCGGAGAACGAGTCCATCACCACCCTGGTCTTTGACGAGATAGACACCGGCGTTTCCGGGCGGGCAGCCTCTAAGGTGGCCCGGAAAATGGCGGACGTGGCCCGCCGCAAGCAGGTTCTCACCGTCACCCATCTGCCCCAAATCGCGGCCATGGCCGATGTACACTTCTCCGTGGAGAAGGGGGAGCGGGATGGCCGCACCTACACCGACGTGGAGCGGTTGACCCCCCAGCGCCGGCGGGAGGAACTGGCCCGACTGACCGGCGGCAGCGTCGTCACCCCCGCCCTGCTGAAAAGCGCCGGGGAACTGCTGGAGCAGTCGGAGGCGTACCGCAAAGAACTGCGCGGCGAAGGGTAAAAACCTTTCAAAAGCCTCTTGACATCCCCGATGAAATCCGTTAGAATACCTGACAAGCCAAAACAATATGCGATGACAGGGAAGAGTAGCGTCCCCGCCGTTTTTCAGAGAGCTTCCGTGTGGTGCAAGGAAGCAAGCGGCCCTCGTGAATACCCCCTTGAGCAGCTGCCCCAACGGTTTTTTCCCAGTAGGCGCAGCCGGTCTGCGACCGTTATCTCGCCGGAGTCTTTGACTCCCTGAGGTTCGCCCCGCGAGGGGCCGACGCATCAGAGGTGGTACCGTGCATTTGCGCCCTCTGTCCCAGTGCGGACAGAGGGCTTTTTGGCGCAGTCTTCTGTCTGGAAACGATGATTGGAAAAGGAGACGAACAACCATGCAAATCTACGAAGAACTACAGGCCCGCGGCCTCATCGCCCAGGTCACCGACGAGGACCAGGTCCGGGACCTCATCAACAACGGCAAGGCCACCTTCTATATCGGCTTTGACCCCACGGCGGACTCCCTCCATGTGGGCCACTTTATGGCCCTGAGTCTGATGCGCCGCCTGCAAAAGGCGGGCAACCGGCCCATCGCCCTGCTGGGCGGCGGCACCGCTATGATTGGCGACCCCTCCGGCAAGAGCGATATGCGCAAGATGCTGACCCGTGAGACCATCCAGTACAACGCCGACTGTTTCCGGAAGCAGATGGGCCGCTTCATCGACTTCGACAACGGCAAGGCGCTGATGGTCAACAACGCCGACTGGCTGCTGAATCTGAACTATGTGGACCTGCTGCGGGAGGTGGGCGCCTGCTTCTCCGTGAACAATATGCTGCGGGCCGAGTGCTACAAGCAGCGGATGGAGAAGGGCCTCTCCTTCCTGGAGTTCAACTATATGATTATGCAGAGCTACGACTTCTACGTTCTGTACCAGAAGTACGGCTGCAACTTCCAATTTGGCGGCAACGACCAGTGGTCCAATATGCTGGGCGGTTTGGAGCTGATTCGCCGGAAGCTGGGCAAGACGGACGCCGCCGCCATGACCATCACCCTGCTGCTGAACAGCGAGGGCAAAAAGATGGGCAAGACGGAAAAAGGCGCGGTGTGGCTGGACCCGAACAAGACCTCCCCTTACGAGTTTTACCAGTACTGGCGCAACGTCAGCGACAGCGACGTTATCAAGTGCCTGAAAATGCTCACCGAGGTGCCGCTGGAGGAAATCGCCGTCATGGAGACCTGGCAGGACAGCAAGCTCAACCAGGCCAAAGAAGTGCTGGCCTTCGAGCTGACCAAGCTGGTCCACGGAGACGAGGAGGCGACTAAGGCCCAGCGAACCGCCCGCAGCCTCTTTGGGTCCGGTTCGCAGGAGGCGGATATGCCCACGACGGAGCTGTCCGAAAGCGACCTGTCCGACGGCAAGATCTCCATCGTCAAGCTGCTGGTGCAGGCTGGGTTGGCCGCCTCCAACGGAGAGGCCAAAAAGCTGGTGAAGGGCGGCGGCGTGTCCGTGGACGGCGAGAAGGTCGCCGCCATCGACGCAGCCTTCGCCATCCCTGACGGGGGACTGGTGCTGCGCAAGGGCAAGAAGGTGTACCGCAAGGTCGTCCTGCGCGGTTAAGTTAAAAAGCTGTTAGCTATTAGCCGTTAGCTGTTAGTCAAGTGTTGCCAGTCAATAGCGAACAGCTAAAAATAATAGCTAAGCGCTAAAATAAAACGACACTCGTATTAATCCCAGCAAAAGGAATCTACAGAAATCAAAATAACGTTAAAAACGCCTGTCCGAGGAATCGGGCAGGCGTTTTTAAGACTATATTAAGTAATTTTTTAACTGTGAAGTGTTTGCACTTAACGGTAATGATCCTTCACCTGAAGCCGCCCCAGAGCCTTCGCCAGTGCCATTTCGGTCATGCGATGCTCTTTTTGGCTCTGCTTCTGCCGCAGGGCCTCCTGCGCCTCCTCGTACTCCCGGCGGGCGCGGTTGGCGTCGATCTCTTCCGGGCGCTCGATGGTGTCCACCAGCACTACCACGTCCCGGTTGTTGACCAGGGCGAAGCCCGGCCCGGAAGCCACCACGGTGGTGGTCCCGTCGGGGGTGGTGGGCAGGTTGTCAATCAAGTGCAACACTATTTTCTTGGAAAAATACCTCATT
>JAJQBR010000142.1 GCA_021203185.1 Clostridiales bacterium | reverse complement strand
CAGCACCAGCGCCTCCTGGGGCTTGAGTACCTTCAGGCCCAGGAGCGGGATCCAGGATACGGCCAACAGAAGGATGGAAAGGAACAGCAACAAACCATTGTCGATGTAAAGAGAGAATAAACAAAGGGCGAGTACAGCTAGAATCAACAGGATATTACCCAGCAAAACGGGCATCCCCAGTTTTCGGGTAGAGAGAATTTTTTCTTCCATGACGGATTCCTCCATATCTTTGTGATATCAAAAAGATATCATACCAAAGCGAGGCTGTCAAGGGGTTTGCGAAAATTTTACGGCGGATATCGAACGATTGACATTGACCCAATTTCAGATTATACTATAGGAAAAGATGGTATTTAAATTAAAGCAAACGAAAATATCTGGAAGGATGTGAACACGATGGACAACACCAGAGCAATCGAGACCTTGCAGCAGTGGATCGACGACAGCGACAACATCGTCTTTTTCGGCGGGGCGGGCGTCTCCACCGAGAGTGGCATCCCCGACTTCCGCAGTCAGGATGGCCTGTACAACCAGAAGTACGATGAGCCGCCGGAGACCATCATCTCCCACACCTACTTCATGCGCAAACCGGAGAAGTTCTACCGGTTTTATAAGGACAAGATGATTGCGCCGGACGCCAAACCCAACGCCGCCCACAAAAAGCTGGCGGAGCTAGAACAGGCCGGAAAGCTCCGGGCCGTCATCACCCAGAACATCGACGGCTTGCACCAGGATGCGGGCAGCAAAGAGGTGCTGGAGCTGCACGGCAGCGTCCGCCGGAACGACTGCATGAAGTGCGGCGCCCACTTCGACGGGGTGGACATCGTCCTGAACAGCCCCGGCGTCCCCAAGTGTCCCCGCTGCGGCGGTACCATCAAACCGGACGTGGTACTCTACGAGGAGGGCCTGGACGACGCCACCCTTTACCGCGCGGTGGACTACATCCGGGCTGCGGACGTCCTCATCGTAGGCGGCACCTCCCTGGTGGTCTACCCGGCGGCGGGCCTCATCAACTACTACCGGGGCCACAAGCTGGTACTCATCAATCTCCAGCCCACCGGCTATGACCGACAGGCCGATTTGGTTATCGCCGGGAAAATCGGCCAGGTGCTGGGGCAAATTCACGTGCGGTAACGAGGGCAACAGCCCTCAGACGAGAACAGAGCTTCCCCCCAACCGAGCGGAAGCCCTGTTTTCCCTGTCTTTCGCCGCAGGGCAAGAAAATGAAGCAGAAGACCGCTCCATAGGAAAACGGCCTCCTGCTTCATATGTCTGGGACACAGGATACAAACGCGGGAATCCATCTAACAGTCAGGTCGTTTCAGACAGATCCACCAGGTCTTTCACATGACGGCACAGCTGAATGTACTCCCCCTTCATCTCGTCCAGGCGCTGGCGTCCCAGCGGCGTCAACCGGTAGTAGTTGCGAACCCGGTTGTTTTCGGAGATGAGCTTTTCCGCTTCCTCGATGAAACCCTGCTTTTGCAGCCGATAGAGTACAGGATACAGCAGCGGCATGGTATATTCGCCGTTGGTCTTGTCCTTCAGCTCCTGGGTCATCTCGTAGGCGTACTTCGGTCGCTCCAGCAGCAGCGACATAACCACCATGGGATTGACGGCGCGCTTGAAGTAATCCTCGAAGGAGTGGCCCCGCGTGGTTTCATTTGCACTCATAAATACCCCACCTTTCAGCATTGTATTATATCGAATAGTCGATGAAATTGCAATATAAAAATGTCAGTAATTCTATTGTCTTTTGCCGTCATTTTTCATGTAATAAAACGGTTTTACGGAAATATTTTGCCGAAATTGCCCGTTCCTGTCCCGTATCGCGGCGGGGCTTGCGGGCGAAGAAAAGCAAAATGCGCGGACAAAAAAAGGTTGAAAAAGCGGGAAAACGGAGTAAAATAAAAACACACCCGGTGTAACGGACCAGCTTTCCATGTCAAAACCGTTTGCCGGGCGTATATTATCTGTCGTTAAGAGGAGGAGCTATGAAAGACAATAAGAACAATAAAATGGAAACCATGCCAATGCCCCAGTTGGTTCTGAATATGTCGCTGCCCCTGATGATCTCGCTGTTGGTGCAGTCCCTGTACAACATCGTGGACAGCATCTTTGTCGCCAGGATTGGCGAGGAAGCGCTGACCGCCGTCTCCCTGGCCTATCCGGTCCAGATTTTGATGATCGCCGTGTCCGTAGGCACCAGCGTGGGCATCAACGCCCTGCTGTCCCGCAGCGTCGGCGCAAAGCAGTTTGAGCGCACCACCAACATCGCCACCACCGGTATGCTGCTGGCCCTGGCGGGCATGGCGGTGTTTATGCTGTTGGGCCTGACCTGCACGGGCTGGTTCGTGGGGATGTTCACCTCTGACGCGGTCATTGGGTCTTACTGCCGCCAGTACCTGTGGATTTGTATGCTGTTCTGCGCAGGCACCTTTATCGGCACCATGTTCCAGCGGTTTTTGCAGTCCGTGGGCAATACCTTTGACAGCATGGTCTCCCTCATCATCGGTGCGGTGACCAACCTGATTTTGGACCCCATCCTGATTTTCGGTTTGCTGGGTCTGCCCGCCATGGGCATCCGGGGCGCGGCCATCGCCACCGTCATCGGCCAGTGGGCCTCCGGCACCGCCGCCGTTCTGCTCAACCATTTCCATAACCCCATGGTCAACGTCAGCCTGAAAGGGTTCCGGTTTAACGGCCAGGTGCTGGGACAAATTTACACTGTGGGTCTGCCTACCATCATCACCCAGGCCCTGGGCAGCATCATGGTGACGGCGGTCAACGCCATCCTCATTTCCTATTCCTCCACGGCGGTAGCCTTTTTCGGGGTCTACTACAAGCTGCAAAACTTCCTGTTCATGCCCATGAACGGCCTGGGCCAGGCCGCCATCCCCATCGTGGGGTACAGCTACGGCGCGGACCGAAAGGATCGCATTTTGGCGCTGTTCAAGGTGGTTCTGCCCGTCTCCTGGGTCATTTCCCTGGTGATGACGGTGATTTTCTGGGCGTTCCCCTCCCAGCTGCTGTCCATCTTCTCCGCCAGTGAGACTATGCTGGCGCTGGGCGTCCCCGCCCTGCGCATCATCTCCCCCACCTTCGCCTTCGCCTCCACCACCATGATTCTGGGTTACTCCCTGTCCGGCCTGGGCAACGGCGTGGTGAATATGCTGGGTACCGCCATCCGGCAGTTCATCCTGCTGGTGCCGGGTATCTGGCTGTTCGCCCGGTTGTTCGGCGTGGGATACGCCTGGTACGCCTTCTGGATCGCTGAGGTGGCCGCCACGGCTTACGCCGCCATTTCGACTGTGGTGGAGCTGCGGCGGAAGGGCATCACCGGCGCAAAGGAAGAATGAGCAACCAACAATTTGCAATTAGCAATGTGCAATTGGTCTGTTTTCAAGCAACTTACTGTGATTTCTGTGAATTGCTAATTGCTAATTGCACATTAAAAATACCTGACCGAGCCAAAATGACCAGGTCAGGTATTTTTTGTCGCGTTTATTCCGCAGAGGCGGATTCCTCCACCGCCTCCAGATAGAACTGCATGGAGGAAAACTCCGGCACCTCTCGCGGGATGGGCAGCCCGGCGTGCATCAGCGCCGCGCCGGAAAGCGCCAGGTTCTTATCCCCCACCCGGTAGCGGCGTTTGGGGTCCAGCCCTTTCAGCCGCAGATACTCCTGGGGGCCGTTGACCGTCAGGTTGGTGACCACCACGCTGACTAGGGCGGCGGAGCGGTCCTTGGTCACGGACATCCAGGCGGTGAAGTTCCCCGGCTGGAAAGGGTCGGACAGCCGGTAGTAGTCCCCGAAGAAGATGATGGGGTAATAGGTGCGGAACGCCTCGGTCTGCTCCCGACAGACGGCAATCTCGTCGGCGTTCAGGTGGGTGGCGTCCAGCTCATAGCCAAAGGTGCCGCACATGGAGATAACCGCCTTGGTTTTCAGCGGCACATGGGGGCTGGACTCGGAGACATGGGCGCCCATGCTGCTGATGGGATAGAGGAAAGACGTGCCATAGTGGAGCTTGAGCCGGTCCAGCGGCTTGGTGTTGTCGGACACCCAATACTGAGGGTAGAAGGTCAGCATGGCCGGGTCGTACCGCCCGCCGCCGCCGGAGCAGCCCTCAAAGAGGATGTCCGGGTGGGTGTTAATGATGCGATCCATCACCCGGTACAGGCCCAGCACATAGCGGTGGTAGACCTCCCCCTGCCGCTCTGGGGGCAGGGCGTTGGACCAGATGTCGGTGACGGAGCGGTTGATGTCCCACTTCATATAGACGATGTTGGCGCTGTCCAGCACCTGGTTGACGGAGCGGATGAGGTAGTCCTGCACGTCCCGGCGGGTCAGGTCCAGCACCAGCTGGTTCCGGCTGCGGACGGCGGGGCGGCCGGGAATCTCCATCACCCAGTCCGGGTGAGCACGGTAGAGGTCGGAGTCCTCTGAGACCATCTCCGGCTCGAACCAAATGCCGAACTGCATCCCCAGGTCGTTGATCTGCTGGACCAGCGTATTCAGGCCGCATTTGATTTTATTGGTGTTCACCACCCAGTCGCCCAGGCCGGAGTTGTCGTCGTCCCGCTTGCCAAACCAGCCGTCGTCCATTACCAGCAAGTCAACCCCCAGCTGCTGGGCGGATTTGGCGATTTCCACCAGCTTCCGGTCGTCAAAGTCCATAAAGGCGGCTTCCCAAGTGTTGATAAGGATGGGGCGAGTCTCCCGCATATACTTGCTCTTGCAAAGGTTGGTGCGGAAAAAGTCGTGATACAGGTGGGAGAGGCCGGTCAGCCCCTGCTGAGAGAAGGCCATCAACACCTCCGGCCCCTCGAAGGATTCACCGGGGGCCAGGGCAAAGTCAAACTGCTTGGGGTGAATCCCCATCAGCACCCGGAGCTGGTCGTACTGGTCCAGCTCCACCTCCGCCAGGAAGTTGCCGGAGTACATAAAAGCCATGCCGTAGCAGTCGCCGTAATCCTCGGTGGCGTCGTGGTCGCAGAGGATGAGGAAGGGGTTCTGCTGGTGAGAGGAGGTTCCCCGAACCGACTGGATGGTGTGGACGTGGTAGGTCAGCCTCTGCCGCTCCACCTGCCGCTCCTGACCGTACCGGCCGGGGAAACTGACCAGGTCGTATCCCGCCCCGTTGAGGAAGTCCAGACAGGCGGACATAATGCGCTGGAGGTGAACCGTCCCGGCCCCACCGTTGGCGACCTTGACGGCTCTGGTGATGATGTCCGCCTCCTCAAAGACGGCGTAAAGCAGCGTCACCTGCACCTTGCTGACTGCGTCCTCCAGCAGAATTTCCAGCGTCTGCACGTGGTCGTTTTCTGTGGCGAAGCAGGTGGGCAGGCTCTCCAGCCGATATTTCCCGTCGCTGATTTGATAGGACTGAAACCGTCCGTCAAAGGCGCGGCTGCCGTCGGCGTTGACCACCTGAATGGAGGGTACCCGGAAGTCTCCCTGCTGCTGGGTGGGGAACTCCTGGGGCTGGGCGTCCAGGGAGAAAGTGCGCTGATACCGGGAGTCGTAGGGGTTGCCGGAAAAGCCCCTGTCATACTGCATGATTTGATAGGACAGGTCCTCGTCCTCCAGGGACGGGCCGTAATAGAGGTGCATTAAGTAGTTCAGGTTGCCAATTTGCAGTTGATAAGAGGAATTGCGCGTCTGGAGCGTAAAAGTCCACTTTGTTTTATTGAATACAATCGACATAAAAAAGCCCTCGTTTTCCTTGCGGCAGGTTGATTTACCGTCCTGAATGGTACTCATTATACTAAACCGAACGAAAAAGTATATGGAAAAATGGGCGGCAAACCCAACCTTGTGTGCTACTTCTCCGCCGGGGTCAGCAGCTCGGAAAAATCGTGGATGTACGCGTGGCACAGCCGTCGCATCTCCTCCTCTCGGGCGGCAAAGAGGGAATCATAGATGCCGGTGACGGTCATCCCGGCGGCCTTCGCCCCAGCGCAGGAGACGGGAGAGTCGTCAAAGAAGCGGCAGTCCTCCGGCCTGACACCCAGCCGCTCCAGTGCGGCGGCGAAAGCGGCGGGGGAACGTTTCTCCATGCCCAAGTCGCTGGCGTAGACAATTTGGGAGAAATAGCCCTCGACGCCGTGGTGCCGCAGCACCGCCTGGCACAGCACCGGCTCACAGGAGGTGTAAATGGCCATGGTCCTCCCCTCCCCCGCGCACTGCTCCAAAAAGGCCCTGACGTAGGGCTTTAGGGGGATGCGTTCCCGGTACTCCGTCAGGGCCATGCGCCTCCACTCCGCCATGATGTCCTCCGCAGAATCCGGGATGTGGCAGTATTCCCTGGTGAATTGGGCGGCCAGAGGGAAGATGGTGTGGATGACCCCCTGGTTGTATTCCTCCGTCCAGGGAATCCCCCGTCTGGCCAGAAAATCCACGTCGATCTGCCGCCACACTCCGGCGGAATCGATCAGTGTGCCGTCCAGGTCAAATAAGTACATATTGCTCCTCATTTCTGCATAAAAAGCTGTTAGCTTTTAGCTTTTAGCTATTAGCTTGGCAGTGCGTCCTTTTAGGTGTTGCACTTTTTGCCTTACTAACAGCTATTCCAGCCATCGTCCTGGTAACGCTCTTTTTTAAGCTCTGCGCTTTTGGTTGACGATACCAGACTAACAGCTAATAGCTAACGGCTAACAGCTTATTTCTAACAGCTCAACGGAACAGCGCCAGCAGCACCCCATAGAGGACGCTGGAACCAATGCCGAACACCAGCACCGGCCCGGCGATGGTGAACATCTTAGCCGCCATGCCGGTGATAAAGCCCTCGCTTTTGAACTCCATGGCCGGACTGACGATGGAATTGGCGAAGCCCGTCACCGGCACCAGCGTCCCCGCGCCAGCGTGTTTTGCCAGCTTATCGTAGACGTTCAGCCCGGTGAACAGGGCGGAGAGGAAAATCAGCGAAATGGTGACGCAGGTCCCCGCGTCCTGCTGGTTCAGGCCAAAGCTCTGCCAGAACAACTGGAGGGCCTGCCCCACGCAGCAGATGCCCCCTCCCACCAAAAAGGCCAGACAGAGATTCTTCCCCAGGGGGGAGGGGGCGCTTTTGCGGTTGACCAGCTCACCAAATTCCTGATTTGTCATATCCATATGGGTTTATTCCTTTCCTTTGGATACCGTTAGGTTTCCCGGAAAAGAACAAACGATACACAGAAATCAGCCGATGGTGATGGTCCAGGCGAAATTTTTGCTCGCGCCGGGGGCCAACTCAATGTGTTTGCCCGCCTCGTTGACGCTGTTGGCCCAGCCGTTCCACGGCTCCATGCAGACGAAGGATTCCACATCCTGCTGCCACAGTACGCCGTTGGTGAACACCGTCTCGTCAAAGGCCACTTCTACGGTGTGTCCACTGCCCGCATCGGTCAGCCGCATGGGGCTTTTCACGCCAGTCAACAAGCGGATGGAGTCGGCGCTGCCCGGCTTTTTGGTCAAGGTCAGGACGGCAGGCGCGGCGGGCTGCTCCCCCTTGGCGTTCTCGGAACAGGTGGCGGCTGTAATGTCAAAAGAGACGTTCTCCAGCTTACTGGCAGCGAAGTAGGGGTGGAAACCCACGCTGAAGGGCAGCGGCTTGTCGCCGGTGTTCTCCACCGTCAGGGTCAGTCCGGCGGTGGCGCCGTTCAGGGTGTAGCGCATGGTCAGCAGGAAATCGAAGGGATAGACAAACTTGGTCAGGCCGTTGGGGGCCAGGGTCAGCTCGATGGCATCGTCCGCCGCCTGCTTCACCTGCCAGGGTACCAGGTCCGCAAAGCCGTGGATCTCCATGGGGTAGTCCGCGCCGCCGAAGGTGTGAACGCCGCCGTCCGGCTTGCCGCAGTTGGGGAACAGGATGGGGATACCGCAGCGGGGACGGTCGGTGGACTCGAAGTTTTTGTCCCGCAGCCAGAGGTACTCCTCGCCGCCCTTGGTGAAGGAGGTGGCCATGCCGCCCTTTTCGGGGGTGACGGTCAGCGCGCAATCGCCGTCGGTCAGGGTGAGGGTCGCATAGGTAACGCCGTATTTTTCGTATGCGCCAGTGGTGAGTTTCGACATAATGAAAGCCCCTTTCAAATTCGTTTGCCGGTTGGGCGCACCGCCTTTTCGCGGCGGCGCTGTTTATGGGATGATTATACCACAAATTTTCTACAAAGAACAGACCCTTTGTCGTTCTGCCGACCTTTGGCAAAAACTTTTTCGCTGTCCGACGCATTCAACCATTTCGCTCGTCAAAATATCCAATGTGTCCCCTACAACATCGTTAATTTTCGTGGAAAAGTGCGTCCGCCGGTTGACATTTCTTTTAACAGACTTTATAATATAAATCAATGTAAGGGTTTTTGCATCCTGCGGCTTAGCCACTGGCGGCAGCTCTTTCAAAGAAGTACGCATTTTAGTAAGGAGAGTTTTTATGAGTGAATTTAAAGTAGCAGAAAGAATGGGGCCGGTCCATTCCGACATCCGCGGCCCGCTGTTCGTGGAGGCCAACGCCATGACCGCCAGAGGCATCCCGGTCATGAAGCTGAACACCGGCAACCCCGCTACCTTCGGCTTCCGTATGCCCGACAGTCTGCGCAGCGCTCTGCTGGACAACGTGGACAAGGCTGTGGGATACTGCGACCTGAAAGGTATGCCGGAGGCGCGGCAGGCCATCTATGACTATCACACCACCAAAAAGGGCCTGACGGGCGTATCTATGGATCGCATTTTCGTGGGCAACGGCGTCAGCGAGGTGGCCAACATGGTGGCTACCGCCCTGTTCGACGTGGGCGACGAGATTTTGGTTCCCTCCCCCAGCTATTCCCTGTGGACCAACCTGGTCTACCTGTCCGAGGCCAAGCCGGTGTTCTACACCTGCGACGAAAAATCCAACTGGTATCCCGACCTGGACGACATCCGCAGCAAAATCACCCCCAAGACCAAGGCGCTGCTGCTCATCAACCCCAACAACCCCACCGGTGCGGTCTATCCCGATGAGGTCATTCTGGGCCTTGCGCAAATCGCCCGTGAGAACAATCTGTTCGTCCTGTCCGATGAAATTTATGACCGCCTGCTGATGGACGGCGTCGTTCACCACTCCACTGCTCAACTGGCCCCGGATCTGCCCGTTATCACCTTCAACGGCCTGTCCAAGTCCCACATCGTCTGCGGCTTCCGCTGCGGCTGGATGGTTATCACCGGCCCGGAGAGCTTCACCGTCCCCGCCACCGAAGCCATCCAGAAAATCGCCGCCATGCGTCTGTGCGGCAACGCCCTGACCCAGCTGGTTATCCCCGCCGCCCTCAACGACCCGGAGAGTACCGAGGCCATGATGGTTCCCGGCGGACGGCTCTATGAGCAGCGGGAGGCCACCTGCAAGGCCCTGGACAAGATTCCCGGCATCACCTACGTGAAGAACCACGCCGCATTCTACCTGTTCCCCAAGATCGACACCAAGAAATTCAAGATCACCAACGACAAGGAGTTCGCCATGGACATCCTCCACAACACTCAGGTGCTGTTTGTCCCCGGCAGCGGCTTCGACTGGCCGGAGCCGGACCACTTCCGTCTGGTCATGCTTCCCAAGCCGGAGGAAATCACCGCCGCCCTGGGTCGCATTGGTGATTATCTGGCTACTTATCATCAGGATTAAGAATGGTTGCATAGCGCGCCGTAAGCCGTAGTTTTCCATAAAATCGGAAGGGGCCGGGTACAATACCCGGTCCCCTTTTCTGCTTGTCGTGGGTCAGCCCACAAATTTGGTTCTATGTCAAGAGTTGGGGTAGATAAAAATAACACGGAATAATAGTGAAGC
>JAJQBR010000046.1 GCA_021203185.1 Clostridiales bacterium | reverse complement strand
GAAAAGTGGCCTGCTCACTATGGGACTTTTGCACAAAAAAGATTGAAAGAATTTAGTGAAAAGTCCGAAACGAAAATCAAATCAAATTCGCCCTTGACAATGGTGCAAAATAACTATATATTAAGGGATAGAAACCGAGAGCGATTGGTCATATTGCCACCAGAAATGGAAAGGCCAACGTGATTTTTTCAGAAAAGGTTAATTAATTCAATAAAATAATTATAATTCCGCCCCGCAGATCGTCCTATGCTATAGTTTTTGTTGATATCGAGATACTGTTTTTTTGTATTAGCGAAACTGAAAAATTGGAAGTATGATGTAATACGCAGGAACGAGGGACCGTGTTTCCCCTGCATAAAGGGGAGCGGGGAGAGAAGGAGTGGAACAAATATGACCCTCGAACGGCTGAACCAGGTCAACGATGTCCCTGTGCGCTCTGTCCGGGAGCCTGCCTTTGCCACCTACGGGCGTGTGATCGAAGGCTATGATTTCTCCGGCCTGACTGCGTATATGGAGCAGCAAACCCCCATCCCGGAAAATGGGAACATCTACCTGGCCTCAGTGCCGGAGATGGAGCAGGATCCCGTGACAGAGCAGCTGCAAGCGGTGTTTTACGGCGGAATGCCCATCCAGGTGGGCTACTGCAACGGGCGCAACACCACCTATAACGGCTTTGAGTACCACAAGGGCAGCGAGATCAACGTGGCCGTCACCGACCTGATGCTGGTGCTGGGCCACGTCTGGCTGATCCAGGATAACACCTACCGGGTGGAGGACGCTGAGGTGTTCTTCGTGGAGCAGGGAACTGCCATCGAGCTGTACCAGACCACACTGCACCTGTCCCCCTGCCGGGTGACGGATGAGGGGTTCAAGGCGATTGTCGTTTTGCCCTGTGGGACTAACACGCCGTTGGCGGAAAAAGCCGTCGCCGCTGACCCGGAGAGCCGTCTGCTCCTCCAGACCAACAAATGGGTCATTGCCCACCCGGAGCGGGAGCCGCTCATCCGCCAGGGAGCTTTCCCCGGTCTTTTGGGAGAGAACAAAGTGCTTTATTATTAATTGTTTTGATTATTAATGAGGCACATTCGTGTCCAGAGAAAAGAGAGGTCTTACTTATGGAACTCATTCGCAATGGCCTGGATCTTACCCTGCAATACGGCAAACATACCCTTTTAACCTCAACAAAAGCCTGCCCCATGATTTATGTGGGCCAGGGCAGCGAATCGGTGGAGATGTACCGGGGCAACTTCACCATCGGAGACTATGTCACCGAGCGCCGCCCCCTGATGATATCCGACGCGGAGCAGACCAAAGACGGTCTGCTGCTGAACTTTGAAAATGAACTGACCGCCCTCGTCCGGCAGGATGGGGACTGCGTCACCCTGACCTTTGCGCAGAAAAACCCCGCTGTCAACCGCTTTTGGTTCCGCGTTCAGGCGGAACAGGGAGAGCATTGCTACGGCTGCGGCGAGCAGATGTCTTATTTCGACCTGCGGGGCCGTCATTTCCCCCTGTGGACCTCTGAGCCGGGGGTGGGACGGGACAAATCCACCTACCTGACCTGGCGGTACGACCAGGACTGCAAGGGTGGCGGCGACTACTACAACACCAACTATCCCCAGCCCACCTTCGTGTCCTCCCGGCACTATTACCTCCACGCGGACGCATCCTCCTATGCGGACTTCGACTTCCGCAACGAAACCTTCCACGAGCTGCAATTCTGGCAGGTTCCGGCCAGCATCCGCATTGAGGCGGCGGAGACCTTTCCGGCGCTGCTGGAGAAACTGACCGCTCTCCTGGGCCATCAACCGGAACTGCCTGACTGGATTTATAACGGTCTCATCGTAGGCGTTCAGGGGGGCAGCGTGCGGTCCTTTGGTCTGGTGGACAGAACTATTGCGGCGGGGATTCCCGTCTCCGGCGTGTGGTGCCAGGATTGGGCCGGTATCCGCTACACCTCCTTTGGCAAGCGGCTGCGCTGGGACTGGCATTACAACACGGCGCTGTATCCCGATTTGCCGGGACAAATTGCCGCGCTGCACAAAAGGGGCATCCGTTTCCTGGGCTACATCAGCCCCTATCTCTGCACCGGCGGCGATCTGTTCCCGGCGGCGGAGAAGGCGGACGTTTTCGCCAAACGCGCCGACGGCAGCACCTATCTGGTGGACTTCGGGGAGTTTGAATGTGGCGTCATTGACCTGACTGACCCCAAGGCTTACGCCTGGTATAAGGACAACGTCATCAAAAAGAATATGCTGGACATCGGCATGGACGGCTATATGTGCGACTTTGGGGAATACCTCCCCACCGATGACATCTGCCTTGCCAGCGGCAATTCCCCCATGCTGGAACACAACCGCTGGCCGACTCTGTGGGCCAGGTGCAACCACGACGCCCTGGTGGAAACCGACAAGTGGGGTCAGGTGGTCTACTTCATGCGGGCCGGAGGGACCGGCAGCCAGAAATATTGCCCACTGCTGTGGGCGGGGGATCAGTCGGTGGACTTCTCCCGGCACGACGGGCTTTGCACCGTCATCTGCGCCGCCCTCAGCGCCGGTATGAGCGGCTGTGGGCTGACCCACAGCGACATTGGCGGCTACACCTCCATGTACGAAAACGTCCGCACCAAAGAGCTGTTTCTCCGCTGGGCGGAGATGGCGGCCTTTACGTTGGTCATGCGCACCCATGAGTGCAACCGCCCGGAGCAGAACTTCCAGTATTACGACGATGAGGACTGCATGGCGCAGTTGGCCCGGCTGGTGAAAATTTACACCGCTTTGACCCCCTGCCTCAAGGCGCTGGCGGCGGAAAACGCCCAAAAGGGCCTCCCCGTTCAGCGGCCCCTGTTCCTCCACAACGAGGACGACGAGGCGTGCTACACCAACCAGTTTGAGTACCTGCTGGGGCCGGATATTCTGGTGGCCCCGGTGTGGCAGTCCGGCGTGACGGACTGGGAGGTTTATCTGCCGGAAGGGGAGTGGCTCCACCTGTGGAGCGGCGAAGCCTACGGCAAGGGAACCCACACTGTCGCTGCGCCGCTGGGCGATACCCCGGTGTTCTACAAGAAAAACTCTCCCTGGGCCGCCCTGCTGGACGGGATTCGGGAGAAGTACGCAAAATAACCTGTAAACCCTCAAACCCTGTTCTTTACGGCGGGGGCTTCCTTCCCGCCGGAGAAATATGCCAGACAACACCGCGCAAAGAGCGCCGCAGCGTGTATGCTGGAGCGGTTCGTCACGATCTGGCAAAAGTCTGAGATCCCCACGGGGATACGCTCCTAGTCTCAGCTTTTCGCTTTGACGTGCCAAATCGCTTCGCACACAACAAATCGCCGCCGAAGTGCGAGGTGTTGTCGTCCCACAATTCATTTTATTTATGGAGGTAAAAAAATGAAGAAACTACTCGCCCTGATTATGGCCCTGGCCATGATCCTGTCACTGGCAGCCTGCAGCTCTTCCAGCTCCAGCTCCGATGACACCACCACTGATTCGTCCACCGCTACCGAGGAAGAGGAAGAAACCGTCTCCAACGGCGGCACCACCGTCACCATCATCTGCGGCTACGGCACCGGCGGCACCGCTGACGCGGTTGCCCGTAAGTATGCGCAGGTAGCCAACACCATTCAGTCTGATTACAACTTCATCGTCACCAACGTCACCGGCGGCGACGGCTTCTCCGCTGCGACCCAGTTCGCGGATGAGGACGCCGACACCATGGATCTGCTGGTCTACGGTTATGGCTTGGCTTACCGTGCCGACCTGGGTACTACCTACGGCACCGAGGAAGTGGACTTCGATCGTGCCAACTTTACTGCTGTCGGTTCCATCGACGACCGTACCTGGATCCTCTACACCACTCCCGATCAGTCTCTGGAGAGCATCCTGGAGAAAGCCCAGACCGAGGGCATCAAGATGTCCGGTGGCAACCCCCTGTCTGACCCGCATCTGGCGCTGGGTTCCCTGCTGGCTCAGATGGGCGGCAGCGTGACCGTCGTCTCCGGCTATGACGGCGGCGCCGAGCAGAAGAAGGGCCTGACCGACGGCGAGGTCGACGTATTCGTTGGCTCCACCCAGGCCGCGCAGGACGAGGTCGAGGCTGGCACTCTGATCCCCATCCTGGCCTTCTCTGACACTGAGTTCACCGGCTTCGTGGACGAAAACGGCGACGCCATCACTGTTCCCACCGTGGCTGGCGACACCAAGGCTGCTGAACTGGACGCTGATACCGACTTCTCCAGCTCCATCCTGCCCGGCGGCGGTATGCTGGCCGCACACACCGGATGCGACGAGGACTTCTACAACGACATGATCGAGATTACCGAGAACGTCTGGGCTGAGGCCGATTACTACGAGTGGATTGATTCCGTCCTGCTGAACAACTTCCAGATTTATGGCGAAGAAGCGGTTACCTTCATGGACGAAGCCTGCGTCAAGGCTCTTAACGCTTACGACATTCTGAGCGCTGAATAATCCCCTGTCCCTTCCCTGTTTTTCATTCCTTTTTTACCTCCTGTCAGTGAGGCCCGTCTCTTTACGGGGCGGGTCTCCGGCAGGAGGGGAGCGGCGTTTTTTCGGGGGCGGCCCGGCCAGTGACCGGCCCGTCCCCGTGGATACGCCCGTTTGTGTCCGGTTCCATTCCTGCGGAAAGGGGAAATTCCTATGAAATTCAAAATCAGGACGTACCTCTGGAGCGGCATTATCATGGGTCTGGCCAGCTTGATTTTGTTGATCCTGCTGCCCAGTCAGGTGCGGGAGCCTGCTTATGACTCCGGCGCGCCCAGTCCCCGCATTATCCCCGGCATCTGCCTGGTGATCATGCTGATCTTCTCCGTCGTACTGCTGGTGCAGAGCCTGGTCTTTAAGAAAGAAAAAATCGTTGAGTTCGACTGGCAGAGGGAAAGACCCGCCATCATTCTCATTGCGATGCTGTGCGTCTACGTGGTACTCATCATCCAAATTGGCTACGTTCCCGCATCCATCGTCACCTTTATCGCCATCGTATTCTTCTGCGGTGAGCGAAAATGGCCGGTTTATGTCTACATTGTCATCGCTTCCATTCTGATTTACCTGATGTTTAAGAACATTTTCAACATTCCGCTGCCTACGGGCGAACTGTTTGGAGGTTGATAAGTTATGTTTGCAGATATTGGAGCTGCTTTTATCCAGACATTCACCCTGACCAACATCGCCATGATTTGTATCGGCCTGGCCATCGGCATGGTGGTAGGCTGTATCCCCGGCCTGAGCGTCACGCTGGGTATCGTGCTGATGCTGCCGCTGACTTACACCTTTGACGACGCGGCCACCGCCATCATCCTGCTGCTGGCCGTCTACGTGGGCGGTATGTACGGCGGGTCGATTTCGGCCATTACCCTGAACACCCCCGGCACCAACTCGGCCATTGCCACCACCTTCGACGGCTATCCCCTGGCGAAGAAGGGCAAGGTCAAGAAGGCGCTGGATACCTCCCTGTTCGCCTCCACCTTCGGCGGTCTGTTCTCCGCCATTCTGCTGCTGCTGTGCGCACAGATCATCGCCAAGCTGGTCGCCAACTTTACCTCGGTGGAATACTTCGCCATGGGCATTCTGGGCATCTCCCTGATTGCCGGCGTTTCCGGCGGCAGCCTGCCCAAGGCCATCATCTCCGGCATGATTGGCCTGCTGATGGGCTGCATCGGTCTGGACTCCGTCACCGGCGTTTCCCGCTTCTCCTTTGGCCTGAAAACGCTGAAATACGGCATCGACATCCTGCCCGCCATGATTGCCCTGATTGCGCTGACCCAGGTGGTTATGAAGCTCCGGGACTTCAAGCTGGCCGGCGGCAAACTGGACGACGCCAACAAGATCGACAAAGAGGGCCTGACCATGAAGGAGGCCAAGTCCATCCTGCCCGCCTGTCTGCGGTCCTCCGGCATCGCTTCCGTTTTGGGCGCCATGCCCGGCGTGGGCGGCGGCGTGGCCCAGTTCCTGTGCTACAACGAGGCGCGCCGCACCTCCAAGCACCCGGAGGAGTTCGGCAAGGGCTGTCTGGAAGGCATCGCCGCCGCTGAGTCCTCCAACAACGCGGTGGTTGGCTCCGCCATGATTCCCCTGCTGACCCTGGGTATCCCCGGCGACGGCGTCACCGCCCTGCTGCTGGGCGCTTTCGTCCTTCACGGCATCACTCCCGGCCCCACCCTGTTCACCAAGCAGGGCGTCATGGCCTACACCATCATCTTCGGCCTGCTGGTGGCCAACATCTTCCTGGCTCCTTTCGGCCTGGCCCTGACCCGCGCCGTGGCGAAAATCGTCCAGGTGCGGTACACCTACCTGGCCCCTGCCATCATCATGTTCTGCTTCGCCGGTGCGTTTGCGGCCACCAACAACACCAAGGAATTGGTGCTGACCGCCGCTATCTTGGTGTTCAGCTACATTCTGACGCTGCTGGACATCGACAACACGCCGCTGATGCTGGGTATGATTTTGGAGAGCATTATGGAGAAGAACTTTGTCACTGCCTCCATGAGCTATGACCGGGATTACACCATCTTCTTCCGCCGTCCCATCTCCCTGGTCATCCTGATCCTGACCGTGGTGCTGCTGGTCTCCATGATGCGTCTGAATAAGCGCATTGAAAAGGCCAACGCCGAGCAGGAGGCGGAAATGGCCGCCAACCACCAGAAGTTCGACGCGGAAGCCATCGACCAGACTGAACACAACAAGTGGGGTCCCCGTCCCGCCAGAGGCGGCACGGACGACAGTGAGGAGGACGCTGACACGAAAACCGACAGCGACGCCTGATCCTGATTTCCTGACCCATCCAATTCCGGCAACCCGTTCCTCTGATGGGCGGGTTGCCTTTTTCAAAACATCATTTGATGATTCTCTAAATCAATCAACGGTGAAATCACAGTAAAGGAGGAACCTCTCATGGGATTCCAAGTAGCCTATGTGCCGATTGGCGTCGGCACCTTTCATTTGGAAAGCGCTCAGATTCAGTTTGATCAGTCTGTTTCGTTGCTGCGGTCGCTGACCGATGCCGCCGTCTGCCCGGAGAAAATGCTGCTGACACTGGACGACCTGACCGCCTATCTGGACGGCCTTTCCCCGGATCTGGTGGTGCTGCAAAACATCACCTTTGCCAACGCCGCCTATGCCAGCGAGGTTCTCAAGCGCTTTTCCTGCCCCATCCTGCTGTGGACCCTGCGGGAGCCGGTCATTGACGGAGGCCGCTTGCGCCTGAACTCCCTGACCGGGGCCTATTCTGCCGCCAACACCATTCAGGCGTTCCGGGGAGAGGGACAGTTTGAGTACATCTTTGGCGGCCCCGGCGAGGCAGAAGTCCGCGACGAGCTGAACGCCGCCATCCGCGCCGCGAAGGTGAAAGTGGATTTGACTCACCTGAAGATGGCCTCCATCGGCCACACGCCGCAGGGCTTCGGCTTTGGTCGGGCGCTGGACGCGGAGATGATGAGCGTCTTTGGCGTTACGCTGGAATCCATCGAGGCCAGAGAACTCATCGACGTGGCTAAGGGGTACACCGCTGACGACTGCGCCGAGGAGCTGGCCGAGGCAAAAGCGACTCTGGTGGGGTTGGACAAGACCCCGGAGAAAAACGTGGTGGATTTTGCTCGGCTGTACAAGGCATACAAGGCGTATGTACAGAACAACGGCGTGGGAGCCATTTCCTCCCGGTGCTGGCCGGACTTTTTCACCTCCTTCGGTACACCGGTGTGTACGGTGCTGTCGCTGCTGAACGCAAACGGCACTGCCGCCAGCTGCGAATCGGACGCCTACGGTGCGCTGTCCATGTACATCGGTTCCCAGCTCTCCGGCAAGGCCACCTTCTTTGGCGACCCCGTCTCCATGGACGAGGAGGAGGGAACCGTCACCTTCTGGCATTGCGGCATGGCGGCCTGCTCACTGGCCCGGAAGGACACCGGCGCGGCGGTAGGCGTCCATCCCAACCGGAAAATCGGCCCCACCATGGACTTTGGCTGTCAGGCTTGCGACCACGTTACCATCTTCCGGGTGGGACGCAAGCCGGACGGCAGCTTCCGGTTCTTCCTGGCGGAAGGCGCGGCTCTGGATAAGCCCAAGCAGTTCTGCGGCACCTCCATCGTGGTCAAAACAGACGCCCCCGCTAAGGACGTGGTCTATGGCAGCGTCAAGGGTGGCTGGGAGCCGCATTTTGTGGTCATTTACGACAGCGTAGCCAACGAACTGGAAAAGCTGGGGCATATGCTGCAGGCAGAGGTCTGCAAGTTCTGATTGCAGACGCGGTTCTCCTTCCGAAAGGAAGCTATAAGCAACCCCCTTCAAATCTGGTCAGCGCCGGGATTTGAAGGGGGTGTTTTGCGCCGTTTTGAGGGAACCTTTCTACTGAGCAAACAGCGTTTAGGGTCACTCATGCGTAGAGGGGACGTTCCGTTTTTTGCCCTGGCTGTCCGTGGGCGGTTTTTCAGAGGAGAGTTCGCAGGCGTCCAGGGCGAGAGCGACGCCCTCCTCGGTGGGGGGGAGCAGGCCGAAGCAGGTCACATGGATTCGGTAGGAATACACACAGTTGTCCGGGTCGGAGAACCAGAGCATCCGGGCAAGGGGATTGTTTTCCCGGATTTTAGTAGCAATTGTCCGCCCGTTGCTGCCACGCGTTGCCACGACCATGACCAGATAGGGATTCCTCTTGACAAAGGAAAGGTAGCGAGGCAAGGCTTCCTGTCCAACATAGGGCTGGATCAAGGCCCACTTGCCCCGTTTGCGGGCCTCTTCGCGGAGAAGGGGAATCAGTGATTTGGTGTCCTCCTCACTGTCTGCGTAAATCACAAACCGAACCATGCTCCCCCTCCGTTTCTGGTTCATGGGGCTATGAGAAGTATGCCACATTCTCCAAGTATCCCATTTCCAGATTTAATGTACCATTTTGAGGGGCTTTTTTCAAGGGATTTTGTCTGAACGGTCAAAATCCTGCGTAAACGGTATGCAGTTCCAAATTTTAATAGAATTTACGCGCTATTTTTGTGCAATTTGCCATAATCAGAGCTGGGGGATTTTCACAGATTTCACCGGTATCGACCTGTCTGCCACGGAGTGTCAACAGGACAGCGCCAGCGACACAGAGGCGTAAAATACCTCGTCCGCCCAGGTGTAAAAGACCGTGCCGTTGTGATGGGAGGCAATGGTACGCACCGAAGCCGTTCCCAGCCCGAATCCGTCATGCCGGGAGGAGCGGAGTTTTCCGTCCTCCCAGGTCGGCTCTCGCAGGCAGGTGTTGTCGATGGCCAGCAGCAAAGTGTCCCCCTGGGTCTTGGCCAGAACGCGGATAAAGGGCGCAGCGCCTACGGTATCCCGGCAGGAGAGGAGGGCGTTTTCCAGCAGATTGCCCAGCATGGAGCAAAATTCCGGTTCGCTGATGGGCAGCTCTTCCGGCAGGTCCAGGCCTGCGGAAAAGTCGATGCCGGACTGGAGTGCCTCCTCGTAATAGTAGCTGACGATGGTGTTGACGGCGTAATTTTTGCAAAAAAAGACGTTCTTCTCCGGCGGCAGAGCGTCCTGATAGCGTTCCACATATTCCCGGAGGGCGTCCTGATCCCCGGTGTTCAGGTACTGGTTGATGAGCCGCAGATGCTGAGACAGGTCGTGCCGCGCCTGCCGGGTTTCGTCCATGTAGCGAGAGATTTGGCTGTACTGGGTGCGCTGGAGGGCCAGGAGAGTTTCCTGCTGCGCGGCTTTTTCTTCCAGCGCGGCCTCATGTAGAATGACGTCCAGCGCCTGAATCAGGACATAGTAAACGGCGAACATCTCCAGGAACAGCAGGATATAAGAGAGGAAAAACCGAAGCTGATGTACGTTTTCTGCGGTATGGTTCCCGTTATAGAGCTGAACGATCAACGTGGTCAGGGTCGGCAAAATCCAGATGACCCGCCAGAAGGTAGGCGCCTCCGTTGAGAACACCTTGTCTTTGGTGCGATTGAGGAACAGAGCGATGAACGGGACGGTCACGCCCAGGATAATCAGTTGGAACGCCATGCTTCGCAGCGTGTCAAAGGTCATATCAGGGTCATAAAAGAGCAGACACTCCAGATACCGCGCCGTCCCCCACACAAGGGAGATATAGTCAAAGACAAAGACATAAAGGAACAGTATCTTCCATCGGTCTGCCCGGATGCAGATGCAGTAGATGACAAAACAGGCCGGCGCAAAAATGCCCTCTATGAGGGTCACTCCGTTGCCACCCCGTGCCGACAGCAGCGCATAAAGGAACGATTGGGTCAGCTGGGCGATGCCGATGATCAGAATGACAGTCCAGATGGGAAAACGGAGCTGCTTCCGAAAGGGGTAATAGGCCAGCACCCGGTAGGGGAGAGTGCCTGCCGTTGCGAAGCAGAATACGGCCAGAAACCTTTCCATCCTCAGACCCCCTTTGCGCGCAGCTGCGCAAACTGAAACCGCTGGTACGCCTCGATGGTCTCCCTTGTTTTCCGCCTGCTGCAAAAAAGGCGGCGTCCGTCCTTCAGGAGGATGTCTCCCTTGAGGCTGACGGAGACGACAAAGGAAAAGTTGACGGACATTCCCCGGGCGTACTCAAAAAAGCGTCCGGTTTTTGGGATCAGTTCTTTCAGCTCCATGTGCTTCTGCGCCGTGAACACATCCTCTTTTACGGTGTGTAGCACACAGCCCCGTGGGACGGCTTCGATGTCGATCAGCTCGTCCAACAGAACGCTCCGGGTGAGGAACGTACTTCCGCCTGCGTCTTTTACCTTGACGTCCAGGTATTCCGGGGCAGCTGCCGCCTCCCGCAGCCGCCCCATGCACCAGGGAATGGCCTCCTGCTGAACCGGCTTAACCAGGAAATCCAGGGCGTGGATGCCGTAGCTGTCCAGGGCGAACCCCTTTTCCGTGGTGGTAAAAACAATCGGCAGATATTCGTCCAGTGTCCGAACCTTCCAGGCCGCGTCAATGCCGGTTATCCCCTTGCCCAGCATAATGTCCAGAAAGACGGCGCTGCAAAACCCCCGGCGGAAGTCCGCCAGAAAGTCCTCCGCACTGGAGTAAACCGAAAATTCCACGATTTCATCGTGGGCGGCGCAGTCGTTTCTGATGAGATCCATCAGATGATTCCTGTCTGCCTCTATATCCTCTACGATAACGAAATGCATAAAACCACCTCATATGTTACGAAGGTTCTACGGTGGTTGACCGTTTGCATGAGTTTTATCCTAAATAGAATGGCGATACGCAGTTGTGACAGACCCTGTGGACTGATTTATGTTTTGTCTGTCGCAGCGAAAGGCGATTTCCGCCAATAATCAAAATCAGTATAGCACAGGAGATATGCCGCAAACAAGAGTAAATTTGAATAGAATTTGGATGGTTTTCTACAGGGAAGGATAACAAATTCTGGGGGTTATAGAAGCGCGCAAAGAACCCCCTGTGCCGCGTTTCATTCGGGCTTCTGGAAACGTGTCACAGGGGGTTCTGATAGGCAATTATAGGACTGTTCGTGCGCGGATTTCATCGGAACACCGTGCCGCCCTCGCCGTAGACCTTGTTTCGGTGGCAGCGGACGAAGTCGGGCCTGGCCTCTGGCGCTTCCGCAGCCAGCGTGTCGATGATTAAGGCGGGGTTCAGCCCAGGATTTTGGGCGGCGAGACGGGCGGAGAAAATCAGCTTGTCCGGTTGTTCCTCCAGCGACCAGCCCTTCACCATGGGGATGATGTCCAGCTCGGTATAGCCACGTTTGGCCTTCTTGGATTTCTTCTGAATGACGCAACTCTCCCGACCCAACAGCTCTCGCAGGGCGGCGGGGGCGATTGCGGGAACGCCGTCGTCGTACTCCATTGTCACCGTCCAGTCCAAATCCACGATTTTTTTGCAGGGGATTTTTGCCTCGTAACACTCCCGGACGTGAATCCCCTCCGGCAGCGCCCGGTTCAGCCGTTCCACCACCTCATCGAAGGAGAAAGCGGATTCCAGATTGAACTCCAAAATTTCGCAGTCGCTGGAGTACCCCAGGCTCAGGGGCAGGGCGATGGAGACGAACACATGGCGGTTAAAACCCTCGGTCTGCCAAATCTCCACTCCGGAGCGGAGGAACGAGCGCTGGAAAGTGGCCATCAGATCCAGGTGGGAGATGTAGCAGGCCCGCCCGCTTTTGGAAAAAAGCAGCCTGTTTTTGTGCATTGCCATAGGTTACCTCCGTTTTAGCTTTTAGCTCTTGGCTATTAGCTTTTAGCTTTGTGGTGCTAATTTATCACTGACAGCGCTGTAGAAGCGCTGGTTTGGTTCTCAGCTTCCTTTTTAGCTGTTCGCTTTCGACTGGCAGTGCCTGACTAACAGCTAACAGCTAATGGCTAACAGCTCATTCTTACCTCCTGTCTTCGTCGCAGACCCCGCCGGGAATCAGTTTGGCCGCGCCGCAGCCCATACACTTCACCCGGCAGTCCGGGGTGATGGCGGACTGGTACGCCTGTTCCCGCTCCCGCCACAGGTAGTCGGGCCGCACACCCACGTCAATTATGGACCAGGGCAGCACCTCGCAACGGGTGCGCTCCCGCCGGGCGTAAAAGTCCGGGTCGGTGCCGGTGGCGGCAAAGGCATCCATCCACCGCTGGAAGGAGAAATAGTCGCTCCAGGAGTCCATTTTGCCGCCGGTGCGCCAGACCTCCTCCAGCGCCTGACCCAGATGCCGGTCGCCCCGGGCCAGCACCGCCTCGATATAGCTTGTGTCGGTCTCGTGCCAGTTGTACTGGATGGATTTGTTGTGAATAGCCCCCCGCAGCAGATTCACCCGGCGCTGATATTCCTCCATGGAGATTTGCTCCTCCCACTGGAAGGGGGTGAAGGGCTTGGGGACAAAGAAGGAGGTGGAAACGGTGATGCGCACACCACGGGCGCGGCTGGCGGCGTGGTTCCGCCAGGTCCAGTAGACCTTTTGGGCCAGATCCGCGATGCCCACCACGTCCTCATCGGTCTCGGTGGGAAGGCCCAGCATAAAGTAGAGCTTGACCGCGCTGCATCCGCCCTCAAACACCGTCTGGCAGGACTTTAACAGGTCCTCCTCGGTGACGTTCTTGTTGATGGCGTCCCGGAGCCGCTGAGTACCCGCCTCCGGCGCGAAGGTGATGGAGCTTTTGCGGGAGCGCTGGAGCCGCTGCATCAGCGACATGGAGAAGCCATCCGCCCGGAGGGAGGGGAGGTTCAGGTTGATGTTCCGGGGTTCGCAGTAGTCCAGCAGGCCGTCACAGACCGCCTCCAACCCCCGGTAGTCGCTGGAGGACAGGCTGGAAAGTGTTACCTCCTGATAGCCGGAGTCCTTACAGGACTCAATGCCCTGCTCCACCAGGGTTCGGACGCTCTTGGGCCGGACAGGGCGGTAGCAGTACCCCGCCTGACAGAACCGGCAGCCCCGGATGCAGCCCCGGAACACCTCCAGCATCACCCGGTCATGGACGATCTCCGTGGAGGGGACGATGGTGTGGGTGGGGTAATAGGACTTGTCCATGTCCCGGACAATGCGCTTTGTCACCAAAGCTGGCGCGCCGTGGGTGGGCGTGATGGTTCGGACGGTGCCGTCCTCGTTGTAGGACACGTCATAGAAAGCGGGAACATAAATGCCTTGCATCTGCGCCGCCCGCTCCAGGAAGGCCAGCCGATTGCCACCCTCCCGCTTGACTTGGCGGTACAGTTCAATCAGTTCGCAGTTGACATCCTCGCCCTCGCCCAGAATGAACAGGTCAATGAAATCCGCCAGCGGTTCCCCGTTGTAGGCGCAGGTGCCGCCTGCCACCACGATGGGGTCGTCCTCGCCCCGCTGGTCGCTGTGGAGGGGGATACCGCCCAGGTTCAGCATATTCAGCACATTGGTGTAGGCCATCTCGTAACCCAGGGAGAAGCCCACCATGTCAAAAGCGGAGAGGGGGTCACCACTCTCCAAAGCGTAGAGGGGGAGACCCGCCCGGCGCAGTTCGTCCTCCATGTCCCCCCAGGGGGCGAAGCACCGCTCACACCAGACACCGTCCATCTCGTTGATGACGCCGTAGAGGATGCGCAGTCCCAGGTTGGACATTCCGATTTCGTAGGTGTCGGGGAAACAGAAGGCAAAGCGGGTGTCTACTTCCGCCTTATCCTTGATGATTTCGTTGTATTCTCCGCCGGTGTAGCGGGCCGGTTTTTGCACCCGGAGCAAAATGCGTTCCAGTTTGGGGTCCATATCGGTTCCTGCCTTTTGAGGCCGTGTGGAGAGTATTCCACTGGGCCAGTGTTGTCCTGACCATTTTACCTGATTGTACAGAAAAAAACAAGTATTGTGTTGCAGGAAGGTCAAATTTCCGATAGAATGAGCCACACCGCCACCACCAGCAGCGAAGGATTCCCCCGCACCGCGCACCACCCCCCGGTTGGCAGCAGCGCCAGTTTCAGCAGCCGGGAAAGTCCCGCCGTCACCCGGTCCGCCCTATCCAAAGGAAAGAGAGCAGACAACGCGCCGTGGAGGACACGGCTGCCGTCCAATGGGAGGACGGGGAGCAGATTGAACAGGGCCAGCATCAGACTGGCCCCGGCAAAGAGATAATTCAACTGTCCGGGAAGGGGAGCGGCCAGGGCAGGAACCGCCGTTATCAGGTTGACCAACGGCCCGGCTAGCGCCACCAGACATTCCTCTGTTCCGCTGCGGCACCGCCCGCCCAGGTCCAGCTCCGCCCCCACCAGCGACAGCCGCAGGCGGCGGACGGGAACGCCCAGTACTCGACAGCAGAGGATGTGACCCGTCTCGTGGAGAGCGGCGGCCAGACCGCAGCAGCCCAGCACCGGCCCCACCCCTGTATAGAGCAGCAGCGCCAGCAGAAAGAGGAAATCCGCCGTCAGCGTCACCCGGCCGATGGTCAGCCCCCGGCGGTCGAAGCGGACGGTCATGTTGCGCCGGGGAGCAGGTGGGCGCAGAGGGTCTCCGCGTCCCCGTCCCAGGTCAGGAAAAACGCGACCTCCTCTGCCAAAATCGCTTCTGCTGCTGTGGGCAGGGTTTCGTCCACCGCCGTCTCCGCCGGGGCGAACACCGCCACGCACCAGTCGCCCACCGCTTCCAACGGGTCGCCGCCCTGCGCCAGATTCTCCCCCAGAGCGGAAAAAGCGGCCCGAAAGTCGGTGGAGCCGGTCAGCGCCTCTGTCAGATATTGCTGATACGCCGCCGTCTGCTGAGGAAACCGGGTCTTGCCCACAAAGCAGACGAGAAACAGTCCCACCGCCGTCAGCAGACGGGCCAGCGCACCCCACCCGGCGGAGGAACGCCGCCGGTTCCGCTCCCGCTGGGGCGGATGTCCTTTTGTCCCGTAGGTCCTCACCATTGCATCGCCTCCTGTCCCTGACCTATGCCCGTCCGGCGAAAATCAGAACGAAAAAGCAAATGTTTTCCGCGAAAATCTCTTGCATTTCCATTTCAGATGTGATATAGTATACCGGTCTGAACAAAGGGTGGTCCTCTGCCACAGCCCCCAAGTGGAGCGGGACAAGGTTCCCAGCGGGCAAGAACACCTATAATCACAGGAGGAAACAAACCATGAATCTCGTTGAAACGCTGAACGCGCAGAACATGAAAACCGATGTGCCGAAGATCGAGATCGGCTCCACGGTTCGCGTCCATGTCAAGATCAAAGAGGGCGCCAAAGAACGTATTCAGGTCTTTGAGGGTACCGTCATCGCCAAGAAGCACGGCGGTGTGGCCGAAACCTTCACTGTCCGCCGCATCTCCTACGGCGTGGGCGTGGAGAAGGTTTTCCCCGTCCACTCCCCCAACGTCGTCAAGGTGGAGACTGTCCGCCGCGGCAAGGTCCGTCGGGCCAAGCTGTACTATCTGCGCGACCGGGTGGGCAAGGCCGCCAAGGTCAAGGAGAAGCTGTAATTTCCTGGAGCAGAACAAAGGAGCGGGCAACCGCTCCTTTTTTGCACAGAGTATGAATGGAACACTATGAAAAAGCGACAGAACCGGGGCGGCTCAAACAACAACCCCCGCAAGGCCCGCCCCGCAAAAAAGGAACCCCCGCAGAACCAGGACGCTATGAACATCCAGTGGTATCCCGGCCACATGGCCAAGACCCGCCGGATGATTCAGGAGAATTTGAAGCTGGTGGACCTGGTGGTGGAGATCATCGACGCCCGCATCCCCCTGGCCAGCCGGAACCCGGACTTGGACGGACTGGTGGAGGGCAAACCCCGGCTGATTTTGCTGAACCGGGCGGATCAGGCGGACCCCGCCATGAACCAGCGGTGGGCAGAATACTTCCGCAGCCGGGGGATGTCCGTCCTCCAGACGGATTGCAAAACCGGCGCAGGGGTGAAGCAGTTCTCCCCGGTGGTCAAGGCGATTTTGAAGGACCAAATCGAACGCTGGCGGGAGAAGGGCCTGCTGGGCCGTCCGGTGCGGGTGATGGTGGTTGGGGTCCCCAACGTGGGCAAGTCCACCTTCATCAACAAGGTCGCTAACCGGAAGTCCGCCATCGCCCAGAACCGCCCCGGCGTCACCCGAGGCAAGCAGTGGGTGAACGTGGACGAGGGGCTGGACCTGCTGGACACGCCGGGCATCCTCTGGCCCAAGTTTGAGGACCCTGCTGTGGGGATGTATCTGGCCTTTACCGGGGCGGTGAAAGATACTATATTAGATGTGGAGACCCTGGCCAACCACCTGATGAAGTTGCTGGCAAGCCGTTACCCGGAGGCGGTGTCCGTCCGCTACAAGCTGGACATCCCGCCGGACTTTGACAGTTGGGCGCTGGTGGAGCAGGCTGGGCGGAACCGGGGGTTCCTGATTTCCGGCGGCGAGGTGGACACCGAGCGGATGAGCCGGGTGCTGCTGGAGGAATATCGCTCTGGCAAGCTGGGACGCTTTACACTGGAGACGCCGCCCGCGGCAGGGGAGTTCAGCCGATGAAAAAGCAGGAAACCGAGCAAATCGACCGCTGGCGCATCGAGCGGGAGTGTTACGCCGCCGGGTGGAAAGCCGTCTGCGGCGCGGACGAGGCCGGGGCCGGCCCCCTGGCCGGGGCGGTCTATGGCGCGGCGGTGATCTTGCCGCCGGATTACGACCTGCCGTATCTCAATGACTCTAAAAAAGTGACTGAAAAGCGCCGGGAAGTGCTGTTTGGGCAAATCAAAGAGCAGGCCATTGCCTGGGCAGTGGCTTGGGCCACGGAGCAGGAAATTGACGAAATCAATATCCTCAACGCCCGGATGCTGGCGATGGACCGGGCCATCCAGCAGCTGGACCCGGCGGCGGACTTCGCCCTCATCGACGGCAACCGCAGCCAAGGCATTCACATCCCCAACCGAACAGTTGTAAAGGGAGACAGCTTGTCAGCCTCCATCGCCGCCGCGTCCATTCTGGCAAAAGTCAGCCGGGACCACTATATGCTGGAAATGGCGGAGTTATATCCCCAATACCAGTTCCAGCGGCACAAGGGCTACCCAACCAAACTTCACTATGAGCTGCTGCGGCAGTACGGCCCCTGTCCCATCCACCGCAAGACCTTTCTGAAAAAGCTGTGACCGGCGGCGCATCGGCCCGGCTGGGCCAGTGGGGAGAGCGGCAGGTGCGCAGGGCGTTGGAGCGCCAGGACGTCACCATCCTGGCGGCCAACTGGCGCTGTCCCTACGGGGAAATCGACATCATTGCCGCCACGGAGAAGGAACTCTATTTTGTGGAGGTTAAGACCCGACGCTCCCGCTCCTATATGGAAATTCGGGAGGCAGTGAGCGCATCCAAGCAGCGGAAGCTGCTGCTGACGGCGGAGAGTTACTTACAAGAACACCCGGAGGAACATCGTCAGCCCCGGTTCGACGTGGCGGAGGTCTACGCCCCGCAGGGGACGGACACCTTCCAGCCGGAAATTCACTATTACCCCAATGCCTTCGACGGAAGTGGAGGTTGAACCAAATGAAACCATCTGTTTTTGACGGCCACTGCGACACCATCAGCCGCCTGGCCCGGATGCCCATGGAGCGGCTGGCGGGCAACAGCGGCCAGTGGGATTTGAACCGGGTGGGGGACTTCGGCCAACAGGCCCAGTTCTTTGCCATCTTTTGGGATTCCTCCCTGCCCATGACAAAATCGGTGGTCAAGCGGGAGTTTAAAATTTTCCAGAAGGAGTGCAAAACGTTCCGCGACCGCATCCAGCACTGCCGCACCGCCCGGGAGGCCAAAGACGCCATGAGCCAGGGCAAGGTGGCGGCGTTCCTCTCAGTGGAGGGGGCGGAACTGATCGACTGCTCTCTGGAGGGACTGCAAAAAGCCTATGACCAGGGCGTTCGGGCGGTGAACCTGACCTGGAACCATGCCAACGCTCTCTCCGGCAGTCACATAGACCACCCCGAACAGGGTCTGACCCCCCTGGGAGTGGAATATGTGCGGAAAATGCAGCAGCTGGGGATGCTGGTGGACGTATCTCACCTGTCCGACCCGGGGTTCTGGGACGTGATGGAGACGGCGACCAAGCCCATCATGGCCAGCCATTCCAACAGCCGCGCCGTCTTTTCTCATACAAGGAACTTGACGGACGAACAATTTACTGCCATAATGAAGAATCATGGCGTGGTGGGCCTGAACGCCTATGCCGCCTTTTTGGGCGACGGCGCTGTGACCGGCGACACCCTGCTGGCCCATCTGGAACACTTTCTCTCCCTGGGCGGGGAAAAGAATGTGGCCCTGGGCGGCGACTGGGACGGATGTGACCGGCTGCCCCAGGGATATGCCGGCGTGTGGAGCTGGGCGGACCTTTACGAGACGCTGCTGCTGCATAACTACCCGGAGTCCCTGGTCAAAGACCTGTTTTTCAACAATCTGATGAGGACGGTGAGACAAGTATGTACTATGTGAGCACCCGTAACAAAACCCTGCAATACACCCCGGCGGAGGCCATCGCCCAGGGCCTGTCCCGTGAGGGCGGTCTGTTTGTCCCCCAGGTGATTCCCCGTCTGCCGGGCAGCGCACTGATGATGCTGAAAGATATGAGCTATCAGCAGCGGGCTGTCTACGTGATGGGGATGTATCTGGAGCATTTCACCAGCTTCGAGCTGAGCCACGCTGCGGCTGCGGCCTACGGCCCCGATAAGTTCGACACCAAGGCAGTGGCGCCGGTACGCAAGGTGGACGACAGCACGTATTGCCTGGAGTTGTGGCACGGTCCCACCTGCGCCTTTAAGGACATGGCGCTGCAAATGCTGCCCCATCTGCTCTCCCTCTCGCTGAAAAAGAACAACGAGAAAAAGACCGCCTGCATTCTGGTGGCCACCTCTGGCGACACCGGCAAGGCGGCCCTTGAGGGCTTCAAGGACGTGGATCAAACCAAAATTTTGGTCTTTTACCCCCGGAACGGCGTCAGCGAAATTCAGCAGCTGCAAATGGCCACCCAGGAGGGAGACAACGTGGGCGTCAGCGCCGTCATCGGCAACTTTGACGACGCCCAGACCGGCGTGAAAACCCTGTTCTCCGATGAGGCGCTGCGGGAGGAGCTGGCCCAGCGGGGCTACTTCCTGTCCTCCGCCAACTCCATCAACTGGGGCCGGGTGCTGCCGCAGATCGTCTACTATATCTCCGCCTACTGCGACCTGCTGCGGGAGGAGGCCATTCAGCCCGGCGAGGCCATCAACATCTGCGTCCCCACCGGAAACTTCGGCAACATTCTGGCGGCGTTCTACGCCAAGCAGATGGGGCTGCCGGTGAACAAGCTGATTTGCGCCTCCAACAGCAACAACGTTCTCACCGATTTCATCAACACCGGCGTCTATGACCGCAACCGGCAGTTCTACAACACGGTCTCCCCCTCCATGGACATCCTCATCTCCAGCAACCTGGAGCGGCTGCTCTACCTGCTCTCAGAGGAGGACGACCAGCTGGTGGCCTCCTATATGGACGAACTGAGCCGGGAGGGCCGATATCAGGTCAGCGACAGCATTTTCCAGAAGCTCCAGCGGGAGTTCGCTGCCGGGTACGCCGATGAAACCGCCACCAAAGCCGCCATCGCTGCCATGAAGCGGGGGGAGGACTATCTCATCGACACCCATACCGCTGTGGCTTTTAAGGTGCTGGCGGACTACCGGAAGGAGACCGAGGATGAGACCGTCACCGTGGTGGCCTCCACCGCCAGCCCCTTCAAGTTTGGCAACGCCGTGCTGGACGCCCTGGGGGTTCGTCACCTGCGGACAGGAACAGCGCTGCTGGATCAGTTGGCCGAGGTGACCGGCGAACCGGCTCCTGCGCCCCTGGCGACGCTGCGGGACAAAGAGGTTCGCTTCACCTCGTACACCGACAAGAGCGAGATGAAATCGGTGGTCAACGACTTCCTGCGGTAAAGGAGGGCGGCATGGCGCTTTACGCGATTGGCGACCCTCACCTGTCCCTGAGCAGTCCCAAGTCGATGGAAGTGTTCGGCGGCAACTGGGTGGGCTATGTGGACAAACTGCTGGCCGGGTTCCAGTGCGTAGCGCCGGAGGATGCCGTGGTCTTTTGCGGAGACCTGTCCTGGGGGATGTCCCTGGAGGAGAGCCTGCGGGACTTCGCCTTTCTGGACGCATTGCCCGGCGGGCGGAAGATTTTGCTCAAGGGCAACCACGACTACTGGTGGACCACCGCCAGCAAGATGAACCGCTTCTTTCAGGAACACGGTTTTCGATTTGAGCTGCTCCACAACAACTGCCTGCTCTACGGGGACGTGGCCCTTTGCGGCACAAGGGGCTGGTTCCTGGACGAGGAAAAGGGCGGCCACAACGAGAAAATGCTCCGCCGGGAGGTCATGCGTCTGGAAACCTCTCTCCTGGCGGCGGGAGACCGGGAGAAAATCGTCTTTCTCCACTATCCCCCCATCTACCAGGGCTACCGCTGCCCGGAGATTTTGGAGCTGTTGGAGCGGTATCAGGTGCGGCAGTGCTATTTTGCCCATCTCCACGGCCCCAGCATCCGCCTGGCGGTGGAGGGAAACCACAACGGAACGCGGTTTTCCCTCATTTCCGCCGACTATCTGAACTTCGTACCCAAAAGAATTTTAGAATTTTAAAAAAATATGCAAAATAACGGTGGAAATCTCCGTGCATATCTGTTAAAATTATCGCTTGTAGGATTTTGTATCTAATTTTGCGTCTGCGCCGGAAATCACCGGCGGGCGCGATAAATCATGCGCCCCGTTGGGGCCATCCAGGAGGAAACGACCCATGAATCTGAAAAACGTGGAAAAGAAAGAGAAAAGCACTGTCGTCCTGACCATCGAGGTGGGTGCGGCGGAATTTGACGCTGCGGTGAACAAGGTCTATCGCCAGGCCAAAGGCAGTATGTCCGTTCCCGGCTTCCGCAAGGGCAAGGCGCCCCGTAAGCTCATCGAGAAGATGTACGGCGAAACCATTTTCTATGAGGACGCCATCAACGACCTGTATCCCCAGGCCCTGGAGGACGCCATCAAAGAGGCCGACCTGGACGTGGTGGGCTATCCCCAGCTGAACATCGAACACGTTGGCGCGGACGGCTTCCAGTTCACCGCTACCGTGGGCGTCAAGCCTGAGGTCAAGCTGGGCCAGTACAAGGGCGTCGCCTCCGCTAAGGACACTGTCGTGGTCACCGACCAGGACGTGGAGGACGAGATGCGGCCCCTGATTTCCCGCGCCACCACCCAGGAGACCGTGGAGCGCCCCGTGGAGGACGGCGACACCGCCATCATCGACTTCGAGGGCTTTCTGGACGGCGTGCCCTTCGAGGGCGGCAAGGGCGAGCAGTACAGCCTGAAAATCGGCTCCCACTCCTTCATCCCCGGCTTCGAGGAGCAGATCGTCGGCATGTCCGCCGGTGACGAGAAGGACATCAATGTCACCTTCCCCGCCGGGTACGGCGCGGAGGAGCTGGCCGGCAAGCCCGCCGTGTTCAAGGTCAAGCTCCACGAGGTCAAGGCTGACGACGTGCCGGAGATCGACGACGAGTTTGCCAAGGATGTCTCTGAGTTCGAGACCCTGGACGAGCTGAAAGCCGACCTGCGCGCTAAAGTGGAAAAGCGCAAGGCCGACAACGCGCAGCAGGCGTTTGAGGCTGCCGTTATGAACCAGGTCATCGAGGCCGCCGAAATGGAAGTCCCGGACACGATGGTGGAATATGAGCTGGACAAGCAGATGCAGAATATGGAGAGCCGCGTCTCCGGTATGGGCGTGACCCTGGAGCAGTACCTGAGCATGATGGGCAGCAACATGACCGAGTTCCGGGAGAATATGCGCCCCTCCGCTCTGCGCGGCATTCAGCAGGATCTGGTGCTGGAGGCGGTTGTGGCCGCCGAGGGCTTCGAGGCCAGCGAGGAAGAAATCCAGGCCGAGGTGGAGAAGCTGGCCAAGGAATACGACATGGAAGAGGACAAAATCCGCACCGCCGTTACCGACGAACAGCTGGCCTACAGCGTCAAGACGGACAAGGCCACCAAGCTGATTTACGGCTCCGCCGTAGTTACAGAGCTGACCGACGAAGTAACCGAGGCTGCCGAACCCGCCGAAGATCCTGCTGCCGAGGCCACTGATCTGACCGACGAAGTGGCCGAGGTCTCCGAGTCCACCGAAGAGTCTGCCGCCGAGGAGTCCGTGGAGGACTAATCCTTAACGGTATAATTTCCCGCTGGCGGGATATAATAGTGTCTGCCGGGCAGAACCGTCCGGCGGACGAACCGCGTTTTCCCAGGGTGGCGCTGCGCATATGACGCAGAGCTGCCCATTTGGAAGCTCCGATTCAATAGACCTGGATGGAGTTTCCTCTATGCAAAAGGAGTATCTCATGAGCTTAGTACCTTATGTAGTGGAACAGACCAACCGTGGGGAGCGTTCTTACGACATTTTTTCCCGGCTGCTGAACGACCGCATCGTCTTTCTGGCCGGTGAGGTGGACGACTCCCAGGCCCAGGTTATCCAGGCGGAGCTGCTCTACCTGGAGGCCCAGGACCCCGACAAGGACATCCAGCTTTACATTAACAGCCCTGGCGGCAGTGTGACGGCGGGCATGGCCATTTATGACACCATGCAGTATATCAAGTGCGATGTGCAGACCATTTGCAGCGGCATGGCCGCCAGCATGGGGGCTTTCCTGCTCTCCAGCGGAACCAAAGGCAAGCGCATCGCCCTGCCCAACTCTGAAATCATGATTCACCAGCCCTCCGCCGGCACCCAGGGGAAGGTCACGGACATGGAGATCGACGTAGAGCATTTCCTGAAAATCAAACAGAACCTGAACAGCATCCTGGCGGCCAACACCGGCAAGCCGGTGGAAACCATCAAGGCCGAAACCGAACGGGACCACTGGCTGACCGCTGAGGAGGCCAAAGAGTATGGCCTGATCGACCAGGTCATTTATAACCGGTAATCCAGCCCTGAATGGGGGCAGCGGCGGCACCGTCTCTGCTCCCCCTCTGAAAGAGGGAAAGGAAACAAGCAAGTATGGCGAAAAACGACGATAAGCACAACATCCGCTGCTCCTTCTGCGGCAAAAGCCAGGATAAGGTCCGGCGAATCATCGCGGGGCCTGGCGTGTATATCTGCAACGAGTGTGTTGGCCTGTGCAATAGCATCCTGGACGACACCATGGGCGACTACTACGAATCGGAGGGAGTGGGGGACGATTTTCTGGATGAACTGCCCACTCCCCAGGAGATTCGCGCTGTGCTGGATCAGTACGTCATCGGCCAGGAGGACGCGAAGGTCACCCTGTCCGTGGCGGTCTACAACCACTATAAGCGCATCCGCTACGGGATGAAGGACGACGGCGGCGTGGAACTGCAAAAGTCCAACATCCTGCTGCTGGGACCAACCGGCTGCGGCAAAACCCTCTTTGCTCAGACGCTGGCCAAGATGATGAAGGTACCCTTCGCCATTGCCGACGCCACCACCCTGACCGAAGCGGGCTACGTGGGCGACGACGTGGAGAACATTCTGCTGCGCCTGGTGCAGGCCGCCGACTACGACGTGGAGTTGGCCGAGCGGGGCATCATTTACGTGGATGAAATTGACAAAATCGCCCGCAAGAGCGAGAATACCTCCATCACGCGGGATGTCTCCGGCGAGGGGGTTCAACAGGCCCTGCTGAAAATTCTGGAGGGGACTGTCGCCAACGTGCCGCCCCAGGGCGGGCGCAAGCACCCCCACCAGGAGTTCATCCAGGTGGACACCAGCAACATCCTCTTTATCTGCGGCGGTGCCTTTGACGGCATTGAGAAAATCATTGAGGATCGAACCGACCGCACCAGCATCGGCTTCGGCGGTGAGCTGCTGAGCAAGAAGGAGAAGCAGGCCACTTCCCTGCTGAAGGAGCTGCAGCCCCACGACCTGTTGAAGTTCGGCATCATCCCCGAACTGATTGGCCGCCTGCCGGTCATTACCACCCTCAGCGCCCTTGACCGGGATCAGCTGGTGCAGATTTTGACCCAGCCCAAAAACGCTCTGGTCAAACAGTACCAGAAGCTGATGGAGTACGACCAGGTACAACTGGAGTTCCAGCCTGAGGCGCTGGAGGTCATCGCGGAGGTCGCCCAGGATCGGGGCATCGGTGCACGGGGACTGCGGGCCGTGGTGGAGGACACCATGAACCAGCTGATGTATATGGTTCCCTCCGACCCCACCATCACCAAGGTGACCATCACCGCCGACTGTGTCCGCCACACCGGGGAGCCGCTGATCGAGCGGAATCCCAGCCAGACCCGTCGGCTGCCGCCCCGCCGAACAGTGAGCGGAACCGCCCAGGAGGTCAAAAAACGCCGCCGGGGCAACGCATCCTAAACGGTGGTACAACGAACCAGTAAAACAAAAATCCCAGGGCGATACCGCCCAGGAGAAGCTCTACGCAGGGGCCTGGGCGTGTTCGCTCTGTGTCCCTGCGCCTTTCTCATTGTTAAGAGGAATCTGACCATGAACGAAGAACTGATTTCCGAACCTGTCACCAATACAACAGAACTGCCCGCGATGGCCCTGCGGGGGCTGACGATTTTTCCCGGCATGACCGTCCACTTCGACGTGGGGCGGGAGGCATCTATCCGGGCGCTGAACGTCGCCATGGAAGATGGAGACACCATCTTTCTGGTGACACAGAAAGATTTAGCCATAGAGGAGCCGGAACAGAAGGACTTATACGGCATGGGTACCATTGTGGCCGTCCGTCAGATGCTCCGGTTGCCGGGAGACAATGTCCGCATTATGGTGGAGGGCCTGTCCCGCGCCCGGTTGGTAGAGCTGCGAGAGACCAACCCCTATCTCATCGCCGCCGTGGAGAAAATCCCCAACATCACTGTTTCCGGCACCCTGCGCAGCGAAGCGGTGCTGCGCCAGACCTACGAGCTGTTTGAACATTACGCCGAGCTTTCCCCCAAAATGGCCCCGGAAGTGGTGCTGACGGTTATCGCCAGCCGGGACCCAGCTTATCTGGCGGACTTCATTGCCCAGAACATCGCCATCCGCACTGAGGACAAGCAGAGCATTCTGGACGAAGTGCGGCCCCTCCGCCGCCTGGAAAAGCTGAACGCCATCCTCAAGCGAGAGGGCGAGGTACTGGAGCTGGAACATGACCTGGATGACAAAATGCAGGCCCATATGAACCAGGTCCAGAAAGAGTATTACCTCCGGGAGCAGCTGAAGGTCATTCAGGGCGAGTTGGGCGAAGAGGAGGACGGCGACAGCGACATCCGGGAGTACGCCGACAAGATCGCTCAGGCCCATCTGCCCCAGGAGGTGGAGGAAAAGCTCAACAAAGAGCTGAAACGGCTGGCAAAGCAGCCTTTCGGTTCTGCCGAGGGGTCGGTTATCCGCAACTATCTGGACGTGTGCCTGGATCTGCCCTGGAACAAGCGCACCAGGGAGCGGGTCAACGTGGATGCGGCCCGGAAGGTGTTGGACGCCGACCACTACGGCATGGAAAAGGTCAAGGAGCGCATTTTGGAGTTCATCGCAGTACGCAAACTGGCCCCGGACCTGCGGGGGCAGATTATCTGCCTGGCGGGGCCTCCCGGCGTGGGCAAGACCTCCATCGCCTCGTCCCTGGCGAAAGCCATGAACCGGAAAATGGCCCGCATCTCCCTGGGCGGCATCCACGATGAGGCGGAGATTCGCGGCCACCGCAAGACCTATATCGGGGCCATGCCCGGCCAGATCATCAAGGCCGTGGAAAAGGCGGGCAGTTCTAACCCGCTGATTTTGCTGGACGAGGTGGACAAGCTGGGCAACGACTACAAGGGCGATCCCTCCTCCGCGCTGCTGGAGGTGCTGGATGCCGAGCAGAACGCCACCTTCCGGGACAACTTTTTGGAGCTGCCCTTCGACCTGTCCGATGTGCTGTTTATCACCACCGCCAACGATTTGGGTGCGGTGCCCGCCCCTCTGCGGGACCGGATGGAGGTCATCGAGCTGTCCTCCTACACCGACGAGGAAAAGCTGCAAATCGCCCGCCGCCACCTGCTGCCCAAAGAGATGAAGCGCCACGGTGTCAACGGACGCAACTTCCGGGTCACGGACGACGCCATTCGGGAGATCATCGCCGGGTACACCATGGAATCCGGCGTGCGGCAGTTGGAACGGCAGTTGGCCCGGCTATGCCGCCGGGCGGCCATGCAGCTGGTCAGCGGCGAGACCAAACGGGTCACCGTCAATGGGGACAACCTGGGGGACTTTCTGGGTGTTCGCAAGTACCACCGGGAGCGGTACAGCCGCACCCCCCAGGTGGGTGTGGTCAACGGCCTGGCCTGGACCTCCGTGGGCGGCGAAATGCTGGAGGTAGAGGTCAACGTGCTGCCCGGCACCGGTAAGGTGGAGCCTACCGGCAACTTAGGCAGCGTCATGCAGGAGTCCTGCCACTCTGCCATCTCCTATATCCGCTCCGCTGCGGACAGGCTGGGGGTTCCCGCCGATTTCTATCAGAATCGGGACATCCACATCCACTTCCCGGAGGGGGCCGTCCCTAAAGACGGGCCTTCCGCCGGGGTCACTATCACCACTGCCATCGTCTCCGCCCTGACCAACACGCCGGTGAAAGCGGATGTGGCCATGACCGGCGAGGTGACGCTGCGTGGCCGGGTGCTGCCCATCGGCGGCCTGCGGGAAAAGACCATGGCGGCCTACCGGGCCGGGATGAAAACCGTCATTATCCCCAGAGACAACGAAAAGGATTTGGAGGAAATCGACCCCACCGTGGCCGGGGCGCTGCGCTTCGTCACCGCCGCTCAAGTGGACGCGGTGCTGGCCGAGGCGCTCATCTCCCTGCCTATCGGCAAGGCGGAGGAAAAGAAGCTGGAAGCCCCTTTGCTTCCGGTGGAACACAACGGGCCGGAACAGGGCCTGACCATTCAACAGTGAGGGAACCATGAATCTTCACAACACGGAATATGTGCGCTCTGCCGCCAAAGCGGGGGACTTCCTCCATGACGGGCGGGCGCAAATCGCCATGGCGGGCCGCTCCAACGTGGGCAAGTCCTCGGTCATCAACCGGCTGCTGGACCGCAAAAACCTGGCGCGGGTGGGCAATTCCCCCGGAAAGACCCGCCAGGTCAACTATTTCCTCATCGACAAGAGCTTTTATCTGGTGGACCTGCCCGGCTACGGCTACGCCAAGGTCTCCAAGACGGAGCGGGACCGCTGGGGCCAGCTGATGGAGGCGTATTTTGCCGACGAGCAAATCACTCTGGGCCTGCTCATCGTGGACGCCCGGCACAAACCCACCGCCGACGACTGCACCATGGCCCAGTGGTTCAAGGACACCGGCTGCCCCTTCGCGGTGGTGGCCAACAAGCTGGACAAGCTGAAAAAGTCCGAGGTGGAACCCAACCTGGCCCGCATCCGGGAGACGTTGGAACTGGGGGAGGACGTGCCGTTGGTGGCCTTCTCCGCCGAGAAGGGGACAGGCAAGCAGGAGCTGTTAAGCATCGTCCTGGGCTGTCTGGCGAAGGGATAACAACCGCAACAGGCCCTTTTCCTCTGCGAAAAGGGCCTGTTTGGTCTGAACAAAGGAGTACAACATGAGAACCAACGTTTTGCTGAACACCTACGCCTTTCAGGAACCGTGGGCGGCAGCGTGGCTGGAACGGATTTTGAAGCCCGAAATGCGGGCCACAGTGGTGGCTCTGTCCTTCAACGCAGGCATGGACGAGACCCAGGCCGCCACAGAGGGCCATCGGCAGGACCTGCTCCCCGCTTTCGCCCACTATGGCATCGGACCGGAGCAGGTGGAACTGGTCAACTGGTTCCGTGACACGCCCCAGACCGCCCGGCAGAAAATCGAAAGCAGCGACATTCTGTTTTTCACCGGCGGCTGGCCCGACCATATGATGTACCGGCTGGGCCGGTGGGAGTTGACAGCGCTGATTGAACAGTTCGGCGGTATCGTCATGGGGTGCAGTGCCGGGGCCATGGTGCAGATGAAACGCTACCACATCACCCCGGACGAGGACTATCCCACCTTCGTCTATCAGTCCGGCATGGATATGCTGGACCGGTTTTACATCGAGGTTCACTACCGGGAGACCGACCTACAGCACGTCAGCATCGACCGGGTGCGGCAGGAGCAGGGGAAACCCGTCTTTGCCATGTACAATGACGGCGGCCTGCTGGTGCAGGGGGACTGCGTCACGCCGATGGGCCGGGTGCGGCTGTTTTTGCCGGAGAAAGCGAACTGAAAGAGCAAATCCCTCCAACCGCAAACCACACGGTTGGAGGGATTTGCTCATGTTTTAGGGGCTTACTCCACCCACACCTTGCCGATGTCGGTGCGGAAGTGCATATCCTTCCAGGTGATGAGCTTGGCGGCGGCATAGGCGTTGTCCACGGCCTCGGCCAGGGTCGCGCCCCGGGCGGTGACGCCCAACACCCGTCCCCCGTTGGTCAGGTACTCCCCGTTGGGGCCGAACTTGGTACCCGCATGGAACACATAGGCGTCCTTCACCTGGTCCAGGCCGGAGATGGCATTGCCCTTCTCGTAGCCGAGGGGATAGCCGCCGGAGGCCAGCACCAGGCAGCAGGCCGCGCCGTCCTTCCACTGGATGTCGATTTGGTCCAGGGCGCCGTCCACGCAGGCGTTGAAGATGTCAAAGAGGTCGGTGTCCAGCTGATAGAGCAGGGGCTGGGTCTCCGGGTCGCCAAAGCGGGCGTTGTACTCCACCACCTTGGGGCCGTCGGGGGTCAGCATCAGGCCGAAGTACAGCACGCCCTTGAAGGGACGGCCCTCCGCCTTCATGGCCTGGATGGTGGGCCGGAAAATCTCCGCCATGCAGCGCCGGGCGATGTCCGGGGTGTAGTTGGGGGAGGGGGCGAAGGCACCCATGCCGCCGGTGTTGGGGCCCCGGTTGCCGTCAAAGGCCCGCTTGTGGTCCTGGGAGGACAGCATGGGGACGACGTGCTCCCCGTCTGCAAAGGCCAGCACCGTTACCTCCGGGCCGGTCATGCACTCCTCGATGACCACGGTGGAGCCGGAAGCGCCGAACTTGCCGTCCTCCATCATCTCCCGGACGGCCTGCTTGGCCTCGTCCACCGTGGCGGCCACGGTGACGCCCTTGCCTAGGGCCAGACCGTCCGCTTTCACCACGATGGGTGCGCCCTGAGCGTCGATGTAGTCCAGCGCGGCCTGCTCCTCGGTGAAGGTCTGGTACTTTGCAGTGGGGATGTGGTACTTCGCCATCAAATTCTTGGAGAAGGACTTGGATGCCTCGATGATGGCGGCGTTCTTCCGGGGGCCGAAGGTGCGGATACCCGCCTCCTCCATGGCGTCCACCATGCCCAGGGCCAGCGGGTCATCCGGGGCCACCATGACGAAATCCATGGCGTTCTCCCTGGCCCATGCCACCATCCCCGCCACATCTGTGGCCCCGATGGGGACGCAGGTGGCCAGCTGGGCGATGCCCGCGTTGCCCGGAGCGCAGTACAGCTCCGTCACCTTGGGGGACTGGGCCAGCTTCCAGCAGATGGCGTGTTCGCGGCCACCGCCGCCTACCACTAATACTTTCATTTGAAACACTCCTGTTTTTTAGAATCGTGTAAAAAACGCGTCAATCAGTATCCGAATGTCCCCTCCAGCGACTCGTCGTTGTCGATCCAGTCCTGCACCAGAATCTCCCGGTATTCGTCCTCTGTGTCCCGGATAAAGACGTTTTTGATGCCCGCGTTGATGATAAACCGCTTGCACAGAGAGCAACTGTTGGAGTTCTTGATATACTCCCCGGTGACGGCCTCCCGCCCGGAGAGGTACATGGTCGCGCCAATCATCTTGTTGCGCTCGGCGCTGATAATGGCGTTCTGCTCGGCGTGGACGCTTCGGCACAGCTCGTACCGCTCCCCGCGGGGGATTTTCAGTTGCTGCCGGATGCAATAGCCCAAGTCTGTGCAATTTTTCCGCCCTCTGGGTGCGCCCACATAGCCGGTGGAGATGACCTCGTCGTTTTTGACGATGACCGCCCCGTAGCGGCGGCGCAGACAGGTCCCCCGCTTGGAAACCACGTCCGCCAGGTCCAGGTAATAGTTGATTTTGTCTCGTCTGGCCATATCCATCCTCCGTTTGCAATCTTTCGTGTCATGACAAATTCATTATACACGACTTTCCCACCGGTGAACAGCCCCAATTTTCTATAGGTAACCCCGCACAATTAGAGCTGCGGTGTCTTGCGGCAAATTTCCGCCATAACTGCGTTGCAAAAACTTGAAATACACAAAGTATTCCTGCGTTTTTGCGCCTTGTTCTGAAGCGCTGGCGAATGGCCGATTCCTCTTTAGCGCAAATGCAGGGAGCTATGGCCTTTAGGCCATGCGAGTCGCAGCCGAAAATTTTCTGCGCAATCCACTTTTGCCGAATTGTGCGGTGTCACCTATAACCGAAAAGGGCAGGGGAGTGACCCCTGCCCTGAACAATCAGTGGTGGAACAGCCGGATACCGGTGAAGCACATGGTAATGCCGTGGCTGTTGCAGGCCGCGATGACGTTGTCGTCCCGGATGGAACCGCCCGGCTCGGCGATATACTTCACGCCGGACTTAAACGCCCGCTCCACGTTATCCCCGAAGGGGAAGAAGGCATCGGAGCCACAGGACACGTCGCTCATCTGGGCGACCCAGGCTTTTTTCTCCTCCTCGGTCAGCACCTCCGGCTTGACCTTGAAGTTCTCCTGCCACACGCCCTCGGCCAGCACATCCTCGTATTCATTGGAGGTGTACACGTCGATGGCGTTGTCCCGGTTGGGGCGGCGGATGCCGTCCACGAACTGGAGGCCCAGCACCTTGGGATGCTGGCGCATCCACCAGTTGTTGGCCTTGTCCCCGGCCAGACGGGTGCAGTGGATGCGGCTCTGCTGACCTGCCCCCACGCCGATGGTCTGGCCGTCCTTGACGTAGCAGACGGAGTTGGACTGGGTGTATTTCAGGGTGATGAGGGCCACGATCAGGTCGATTTTGGCGGCCTGGGGCAACTCCTTGCTGTCGGTGACGATGTTGGAGAGCATTTCCTCGTCGATTTTCAGGAAGTTGTGGCCTTGCTCAAAGACCACCCCGAAAATTTCCCGCCGCTCCTGGGACTTGGGTACATAGTCCGGGTCGATTTGGATGACGTTGTAGTTGCCCTTTTTCTTGGTTTTGAGGATGGCAAGGGCTTCGTCGGTGTAGCCGGGGGCGATGATGCCGTCAGAGACCTCGTTTTTCAGGTAGGCGGCGGTGGCGGCGTCGCAGACATGGGAGAGGGCGGCCCAGTCGCCGTAGGAGCAGAGCCGGTCCGCGCCGCGAGCGCGGATGTAGGCGGCGGCGATGGGGGTGATCTCCGCGTCCTTGTCCACAAAATAGATGGCCCGATCGATGTCGCTGAGGGGCTTGCCCACGGCGGCCCCGGCGGGGGAGACGTGTTTAAAGGACGCGGCGGAGGGCATACCGGTGGCCTCTTTCAGCTCTTTGACCAGCTGCCAGGAGTTGAAAGCGTCCATAAAGTTGATATAGCCGGGCTTGCCGTTGAGGACGGTGACGGGCAGCTCGCCCTCGGCCATGTAGATCTTCGAGGGCTTCTGGTTGGGGTTACAGCCGTATTTCAGTTCCAGTTCTTTCATGTTCACAGCCTCCCAGATGAGTGAATTGGTAGTTATGATTGCTCAGCTTGATAGCTGATAGCTGTTAGCTCTTAGCTATTAGCTTTGCGGTTCTAAGCATTACGCGCTGCGCTTGCCGTTTGCATTACTTTACAAACGGGTGGTTTTGTTTTCAGATTCCTTTTTAGCGATTCGGTTTAGACTGGCAGAGCGTGGCTAACAGCTAATGGCTAATAGCTAATAGCTTATTACCACGCGGCTGATTCAAAGAGAACGTCGGAAATAATTATTCGTTGACGTTTTTGATGACATCGTCGGTTTTGCCGGTGGCAAGGTCGATATACCGCACGAACAGGGAGACCTTGTTCTCCCGGTTCAGGCTGTCCCACAGCAGGTCGGCCAGCTCCCCGGCGGTGGCGGCGGTGATGCCCACCCGCTCCGGCTCTCCCTCGAAGGAGGGGAGGGGGTCGCCGTCGCCCATGTAGGTGTGGAGGAACCGGCCCTCCCCGGCAATGGGGGCGCCGTACTCGTAGAAGTACCGGCAGCAGCAGGAGGGGTCACCGTCGGCGCTCTTGAGGATGGACAGGTTATAGCTGCCGTCGGGCTTCACCACGCCGGAAATGCGGGGGGTGTAGTTGGGTGCGTCCGGCTCAAAGGTTCGGGTCAGCAGAGCATGGCGGTAGCAGTTGCCCTCCTGGAACGCCTGCCAGATGGTGTCGGTCTGGTCGCCGTTGGTGACGATAGTCTTGCCCTCGTAGTACCGGACGGGGTGATAGATGACCAGGCTGGGATCCACCATCTTGGCGGGGTCAAACGCCTGGGTGCGGATGCCGTCCTCGGTGACGGCAAAGACCCGGTTGCGGCTGTTCACGCTGCGGCCCATGATGAAGTAGGCGATGACCGCCTGGGTGTTGTCCGCGCTGCGGCCCAGCAGGATACCCCGGCCAGGATAGGGGTTGTATTTCAGTTCGGTGGCAATGTCCAGTTTTTTCATAGGAACCTCCCAATGCGCCCAGGGCGCGAAACAGTCGTAAAAGGGTCACAAATTATTGAAACATCCGCAGGGCGTACCGATCCCGGTCAAACTCGTCGAAGATGACCGCCCACCCTGCCTGGTCGCCGCCGGACTGGGCCTGTCCCTCTTTGGCGAAGGCGGAGACGGTGCGGAAGGCCAGGTGGTCATTTTCCAGCCGGGTCAGCCGGGGGAGTGCGTAGGCCCGCTCGGTCACCACCACCAGCAGGTAATTCCCGCCCCGGTAGTGCTGTTCCAGCCACAGGGCCAGCGCCGCCACGTCGTTGACGGCTCCTTCCGGGTCCAGGGCGATTTTGGCGTTTTTCATCACAAACAGAGTGGTGCGGTCTCCCTCCAGCAGCCGCTGGAATTTATACTCCAGGTGGGCCATGCGGCCCCGCAGCTCCTGCATGGCCTGCACCACGGCCTGGGGATCCTCCCTGCCGTCGGGCAGCCGCAGCTGCTCCAGAGGCGTTTTGCCGTGGAAGGAGAGGTGGGTGGTCTTGCAGAGGAACATCCCGTTGCTTTGCAGCTCCACCCCGCCGGAAAGAATAGTCTCCGGGTACTCCATGCACCGGGGCAGGTCCGCGTCTCCGTAGACGTAGCACCAGGAGAAGGGGTAGGAGTCCAGTTTGCCGTCCAGATGGTCCTGAATGCGGAAGCTGACCTCGCAGTTGAAGCCCAGACTGACAATGGTGTCGAAATGCGTGGGCCAGGCCGTCTTTGGCCGGTTGAACCCGTGCAGCAGTCGTTCCAGCACGGTCAGCGAATGTGAACGATGCGGCCTTCTACGGAAAGCCGCCCTTCACAGAATAAGCTCACAGCCTGGGGCAGCAGAATCCATTCCGCCTGCTCCATGATGCGGCGCTGCAAGGTCGCGGGAGTGTCGTCCTCGTTGACGGCTACGGCCTTTTGCAGGATGATGGGGCCGCCGTCGCACTCCTCAGAGACGAAGTGGACGGTGGCGCCGGAGAGCTTGACGCCGTATTCCAGCGCCCGCTCGTGGACGTGCAGCCCATAATAGCCCTCCCCGCAGAAAGAGGGGATGAGGGCGGGGTGGATATTGATAATAGCGTTGGGGTAGGCGTGAATCATCTCTTCGGTAAGGACGTACATAAACCCGGCCAGCACCACCAGGCCGATGTCCAGCTCTTTGAGCAGTTTGACAAGGGCCACGGACATGGCCTGGTTGTCGGCGTAGTCCTTCCGGTTCACCACATAGCCGGGGATACCCGCCTTTGCCGCCCGCTCCAGGGCGAAGGCGGTGGGGGAGGAGGAAATCACGGCGGCGATTTGGCCGTTCTTAATTTCCCCTCTGGCCTGGGCGTCGATAAGGGCCTGAAGGTTGGTGCCGCCGCCGGACACCAGCACAGCGATGCGCACCATCAGAACAGCACCTCCACGCCGACGTCTCCCGCCTTGACGGAGCCGATGATAAAGCCGTGCTGTCCGGCGCGGACAGCGGTACCCATGGCCAGACCCGCCTGGTTCTTTGGCAGGGCGACGATCATGCCGATGCCCATGTTGAAGGTGTTGTACATATCTCTGGAGGGGATGTCCCCGGCCCGCTGGATGATGTCGAAGATGGGCAGGCGGGGGAAAGAGCGGGTGTCAATGACGGCGGTCAGCCCTTTTTTCATCATGCGGGGAACGTTCTCGTAGAAGCCGCCGCCGGTGATGTGGCTGATACCGTGGATGTCCACCCCGGCAGCCAGCAGCTGGCGGATGGCGTGGACATAGATAACGGTGGGCCGCAGCAGCTCCGCGCCCAGGGAGTTGCCCAGCTCGTCATAGTGATCGTCCCAGTGGTTTTCGATGTCCAGCACCTTGCGGACCAGAGAGAAGCCGTTGGAGTGGACGCCGCTGGAGGTCATGCCCAGCAGCACGTCGCCCTCTTTCATCCGGGTTTCAGGGTCGATGCGCTTGTCTGCGTCCACCATGCCCACGGCGAACCCGGCCAGGTCGTACTCATTCTCCGGGTAAAAGCCGGGCATTTCGGCGGTCTCGCCGCCAATCAGGGCGCAGTCGGACATCTTGCAGCCATCGGTGATGCCCTTGACGATCTGCTCAATGCGGCTGGGGACGTTTTTGCCGCAGGCGATGTAATCCAGGAAGAACAGGGGCATGGCGCCGCCGCAGATGATGTCGTTGACGCACATGGCCACGCAGTCGATGCCCACGGTGTCGTGCTTGTCCATCAAAAAAGCCAGCTTCAGCTTGGTTCCCACGCCGTCAGTACCGGAGACCAGCACAGGGCGTTTCATGCCGGTGAAGTCCGGGGCAAACTGGCCGCCGAAGCCGCCCAGATCCCCCAGTACGCCGGGGATATAAGTGGAGGCGACCAGGGGCTTGATGCGGTCCACCGCCTCGTATCCGGCGGTCACATCCACCCCGGCGGCTGCGTAGGAAGCGGATTTGCTGTTGGTGTTCATGTTCAGGTTTCCTCCTCAGGATAGGTGACAGAGTAGAGCGGCTCGGAACGGAGCTTGGGGATGGGCAGGACGTAGTTGCCGGAAAAGCAGGCGTCGCAGTACCGCAGGTTCAGCTTTTGAGACAGATGCTCCAGTCCGTCCAAAGGCATATATTGCAGAGTGTCCGCGCCGATGAGCCGACAGACCTCCTCCTCCGTCCTGCCGTGGGCGGCCAGGTGCCGCTCGTTGGGAATGGCTGTGCCATAATAGCAGGCGTGGACGAAGGGCGGCGCAGTGATTTTCACATGGACTTCGGTGGCTCCCGCGTCCCGCAGCAACTGAACAATGCGGGCCATAGTGCCGCCCCGAACGATGGAGTCGTCCACCAGAATCAGGCGTTTCCCCTTGACCACGGCGCTCATGGCGTTGAGCTTGATGCGGATGGATTTCTGCCGCTGAATTTTCCGGCTCTGGATGAACGTCCGCTGGATGTAGCGGTTTTTCATCAGCCCCATGCCATAGGGGATGCCGGACTCCTTGGCGTAGCCCATGGCGGCCACAATGCCGGAGTCGGGAACCCCCACCACCAAATCGGCCTTCGTGTTGGCGTAGCGGGCCAGGCAGCGCCCCGCTTCCTCCCGGACGACGCCCACCGGCGCGCCGTCGATGACGGAGTCCTGCCGGGCGAAGTAAATCAGCTCGAACATACACAGGGCGGACTTGGCGTGGCGCACGGCGCACTGATAGCTTTTCAACTCCCCATGGTACACAACCGCTACCTCGCCCGGCGCGATGTCCCGAATCATCGTGCCGCCCAGGGACTGGATGGCGCAGGACTCGGATGAGAACACATAGCAGTCCCCCACCTTGCCCACGCAAAGGGGACGGATGCCGTTGGGATCCCTGGCGGCGATGAGGGTTTCCCGATCCATCATCACGATGGAGAAAGCCCCAATCATGTACTCCATGGCGTTGAGTACCGCGTCCTCCAGGGTGTTGGTGCGCAGGTGTTCCCGGACAATGAGATTGGTGATGATCTCCGCGTCGTTGGTGGTCTGGAAGATGGCGCCCCGGCTTTCCATCTCGGTTTTCAGGGCGGCGCTGTTGACCAGTTTGCCGTTGTAACACAGGGCGATGGAGCCGGAGGCGTGGTGGGCCACGATGGGCTGGGCGTTGTTGGGGTTGGCGTCCATCAGGTCGTTGGCGTGGCGAACGTGGCCGATGGCGGCGGTGGCCCCGGCCATCTTTTGCAGGTCCCGGCTGGCGAACACCTCCGGCACCAGCCCCTTGCCCTTGTGCAGGCTCAAAATACCGTTGGGGGAACAGGTGGCGATGCCACAGGACTCCTGCCCCCGGTGTTGGAGTGCGTAGAGGGCGTTATAGGTGTCAAAGGCCGGATCACGGGAGAAGGTGGGGTCGCTGCCCGCAGGTTCCCCCGGCGCATGGGCCTTGATGATGCCGAACACGCCGCATTCCTCGTGCGGCTTGTCGGGATTTTCGGGTAGAATGGCGTTGTGGTTCATGGTTCCTCCCAAACGGGGCGAAAGAGGGGACGGAGCAATCAAGCCTCCCCCATCAGGCGGCGCATGACCTCCTGATAGGCGTCCTCCACGTTGCCCATATCCCGGCGGAAGCGGTCCTTGTCCAGCTTCTCGTGGGTGTTCTCGTCCCAAAGGCGGCAGGTGTCGGGGCTGATCTCATCGGCCAGGACGATCTGGCCATCAGCGGTCTTGCCGAACTCGATTTTGAAGTCCACCAGGTCGATGCCGATGCCCTTCAGGTAGGACTTTAAAAAGGCGTTGACCTTGAAGGTGTAATCCTTGATGAGGTTTACCTCGTCCCAGGTGACCAGCTTCAGCGCCACGGCGTGGTAGGCGTTCAGCAGGGGGTCGCCCAGGTCGTCGTTTTTGTAGGAGAACTCGATGGTGGGTTCGTCAAAAACGATGCCCTCCCGGACGCCGTAGTGCTTGGCGAAGGAACCGGCGGAGATGTTGCGGACAATGACCTCCAGCGGGACGATGGAGACCTTTTTCACCGCAGTCTCCCGGTCGGAGAGCTGCTGGATGAAGTGGGTAGGGACGCCTGCCTCGGCCTCCAGCTTCTGCATCATAAAGTTGGACATCTTGTTGTTGATGACGCCCTTGCCCACGATGGTGCCTTTTTTCAGGCCGTTGAACGCGGTGGCATCGTCTTTATAGTCCACGATAACCACGTTGGGGTCGTCGGTGGCGAACACCTTTTTGGCCTTGCCTTCATAGAGCTGTTCCAGTTTTTCCATGATAAATCGTTCCTTTCCAAAATCAAAAAATGGGATAGGCTACGCGACACGCTGTGCTTTGGATTCAAATGCCTTCGGCCTGGAGCTTTGCGTCCTTTTCAGCCACCTGTTGGGCCATCTCCGCCTTGAAATCGGCCAGCTTTTGGGCCAGGGAGGGATCCTCCAGGGCCAGCATCTGGGCGGCCAGGATACCGGCGTTGGCCGCGCCATTGACCCCCACCGTGGCCACGGGGATACCGGAGGGCATCTGTACGATGGAAAGCAGGCTGTCCAGCCCGCCCATCATAGAGGTCTTGATGGGGACGCCGATAACGGGGAGGGTGGTATAGGCGGCCAGCACCCCGCCCAAGTGGGCGGCCTTGCCTGCCCCGGCGATGAGTACACCGAAACCCTTTTCAGCGGCGGTGGAGGCGAACTGCTCCGCCGCAGCGGGGGTGCGGTGGGCGGAAATCACGTGGATTTCGTAGGGGATACCAAATTGTTTCAGCTTGTCCACAGCGTCCTTCATAACGGGAAGGTCGCTGTCGGACCCCATAATCACAGCAACTTTTTTCATTGAAAAAACCTCCTGAGCGATATAGTGATGGGAGCGGGCGACAGCGCAGTCATTGCTGAGTGCGCCGCCGCAAAAAAAACAAGCAGAGTGGAACTTCTGCCTGCTTTGGTTCATAGGATAGACTGATAGAGGGGGAAGGGGAAACGGACGGACGCCACGCCGACAATACGTCCGCTGCGCTGCACATTTGTCATACGACAACCCCTCCCAACCCTTGTTTGGCAATAGTTTATCCCAAAAACAGCGGCTTTTCAAGGGGAGAGAGGGGGCTTTGTTCAACTTTGTACGCTTGAACAACCGCCGCCGAAAAAACGGCGGCCTTGTTGAGCGTTTCGCTTGAATGTGGGAGAACGAACAGGAGAGAGGACTGCGGCGCTCTGTCAAAATCCGTTAGCGTCGAACATCTGGGCCAGGTAGCGGCCCCGCAGCCGCCAGTCGGCGGCGGCGGCGTAGGCGGTGCGCCGCCGGGCGAAGGCGTTGCCGTCCTCCTCCAGCGCCAGGGCGCAGGCGCTGACAAATTCGATGTCGAAATGGGAAGTGTACACCACATCGGCGTAGAAGGGTTCGCCGTTCCCGGAGAGCATGGTTACAATCGGCTTGCCGGAGGCCAGATACTGGTAAAGCTGCTCCGAGGCCAGGGGCGGCGCGGGGTTCCTCTCGTCCAGCAACGTGAAGCACACATCGAAGCCCGCCAGATACCGGGACAGAGAGGGGAGGGATTTCTCGCCCAGGAAGAACACGTTTTTCTGCTTGCGCATGGTCGAATAGCCGGGGTTCTGCCGGGAGATGGGGCCAACGAACACAAAGCTCCACTCCGGATGAGCTGCGGCGGCCTGATAGGCGGGGCCAAGCTGAGTGAAATCGTCCACCCGGCCCAGATAGCCAAAAATCGGCTGAGGGATGCGGGACAAATCTGCTGGGGCGGTGGGATACGCTGCGGCGGCCTGGGAGAACAGCGGGTAGTCCACCCCGTTGGGTAACAGGGCCACGTTGTCGCTGTACTGGCTCATCCGGTCCTGCAACTGCTCTGAGGCGGCAAAGACCACGTCCGCTTCTCCGGCCAGCGATGCCTCCCATTCGGGGGGGAACTGGGGCCAGTTCCGGTCGCAGTCGTAAATCAGCCCACCGCACTCCGGCAATAGAAAGGCCAATTCTACCTGATCGGGACAGCGGAGCCACAGCACCGAACGGTCAAAGCCGTGTTCCGCCATGCACTGGCGGATAAAAGCGGCGTTCTGTCGGCTCCGCCGGGCAATGCGGGTGGGGGCCTCCTCGTTGGCGGGGACGCTGGCGGGCAGGGTGAAGGCCAGCACCTGTTCCGCCACCCTGCCGCCCTCCCTGGGGCGGCGCAGACTGGAAAACCGGGACTGAGCAGGCTCAAAAAACAGCACCTCCGCCTGTGGAAGCCACCGCACCAGGTTCCCGACCCGATTCGGTTCCTCGCCCCAGTGGGAAGGGGAGACGCAGATGATTTGAGCCATAGGACAGCACCTCGCAATGTTGGGAAACTCTGCTTAAATAACTCCCGGCGTCTGGATGGCATATTTCGTGCAACTCTTGCCGCAAGGGCACTTCCGGAGCTGCGCTCCTCCCTGTCGTTGTAAAATCTTAAAATACACAAAGTATTTCTGCAATTTTACGCCTCGATTTGCGCAAAATCTGCTCGCCCAGCCATCCAGGGCCATTTAATCAGAGCTTCCGTAGGTAAATTTTTTGTAAACGAAAAGCAAATTGGAATAGACAGGGGGGCCTGCCCTGTTGTATCATGTCGTCAGTTGTTTTACGATGTTTTTTCAGGAGGTCGTGTATGTTCGCTTTGTTTCAGCAGCTAGACGGGAGCGTTTTGCTCTTTTTGCAGGAGCATTTGCGCTGCGCCCCGCTGTCCCTGTTTCTGATCCCCCTGACCATTTTCGGCGGCTGCGGAACCATGTGGATCATTCTCTCCGTGCTGCTCCTGTTCCGGCCCGACACCCGCAAGGCGGGGTGGATGGCGCTGCTGGCCCTGCTGCTGTGTTATATCTTCAACGACCTGATTTTGAAGGAACTGATGCAGCGGTCCCGGCCCTTCTGGGTTATCCCGGAATTGACCACGCTGGTGAAACAGCCCACCTCTTATTCCTTCCCATCGGGCCATGCCTGCTCCTCCTTCGCGGCGGCCCACACCTACTGGATGGGCCTGAAAGAGCGGAGGTTCCGGTGGCTGCGGTGGGTGACGCTGGCGCTGGCAACACTGATGGCCTTCTCCCGGCTCTATGTGGGCGTTCATTACCCCACAGATGTATTGGCCGGGTGTTTGGTGGGATTCGTAGGCAGCGGAATCATCTGGAAGCTGCTCAACCGCCGATATGACGCGATTGTTAGCCGTTAGCTTTTAGCTCTTAGCTCTTAGCTTTGTGGTGCTTTGTTCTTGCGTGCTGCGATTACCGATTGCATTGCTTTACGAACGGCTGGCCTCGTTCTCAGCGTCCTTTTTAGATGTACGCTTTGGACTGGCAACACGTAACTAATGGCTAACAGCTAACAGCTCGCTTGCGGATACTCGCCGCACAGCAGACGATAGGGCGGCTCATCCTCCTCGATGGTGGGGAACCGTCCGACAGGCGGGTTAAAGCGGTTGTCGGTGTTGTCGTCGTTGCACTGGCTGACCTCGCCCAGCAGCACCGCCCCCGTCCCCGGCTCCACGGTGAAGTCGTGGTACAGCCGCTGCTGGATATGGATGCTCTCACCCGGTGTCAGGCGGATTTGCGTCCCAGCGGGGACAGTGAACGTGCGCCCGTCACAATGCACCGTCACCGGGTTGCTAACATCCATCTCCTCGTCGGGGAGAGAGTTGTACACTCGGATGAGGACGTTGCCGCCGCCCCGGTTGATGATATCCTCGGTCTTGTACCAGTGGAAGTGGTTCGGGGAATACTGCCCTTCCTTCAGGTAGAGCAGCTTTTCCGCGTAGACCTTGGGGTAACGCTCCGGCATAGCGCGGTTGCCGTTGCGGATGGTGATGAGGGAGAAGCCGATTTTGTCGAAGTTGCCACTGCCGTAGTCGGTGATGTCCCAGCCCAGCATACAGTCCCGAACCTCATCGTACTCGTGGCCCTTTGTTTGCCACTCCTCCGGGGTGAAGTGGCAGAAGGGCGGGAGATAGCAATGCTCCCGCGCACACATGGCCTCCATTTCCCGGAGCGCCCGGTTGATTTCGCTGCGTTTCATGTTCTTCCCCCGTCACAGTTCAAAGCCGGACGCGCCGAAGTCGAAGGCGTCCAGGTTCTTGATTTGAAACAGGTCAAAGACCGCCTGCTCCAAATCCTCGTCGTTGACCGGAGCGTAGCTCTCCGCCTTCTGGTCGTCCTTGCCCACCAGCCGGAGGATGGCCACATCCCCCTCGTGGTCATCGGCGGGCAGGAAAACGCCAAAGGCTTCCCGGTTGTACTCCACCATGTCCAGCAGCTCGTAGACCTGTACGCGGCCAAATGGGTCCTCCAGGTTCAGTAGCACCTTGTTGTCGTTCGTGTCCAGCATCATAATTGGGTTTCCTCCCGTTCTCTCTGGTTGCGCCTGCGGCCCAGGTATCCTTCCAGAATCAGCGTGGCCGCTACCGCGTCCACCGTCTGTTTCCGCTTTTTGCCCCGGCGTCCGTTTTCCGACAGGATGCGGTGGGCGTCCACAGTGGTCAACCGCTCGTCCCACAGGGTCAGAGGCAGACCGGTTTGCTGCCGCAGGACTGTCGCCAGCGCCTCGCTCTTGGCGGCCCGCTCCCCGCAGGTGTCGTTCATATTTTTGGGGTAGCCCAGCACCAGCTCGTCCACCCGATGCTCTGCAATCAGGTTCAGCAGCTGCTCCACTACAATCTCCTGTTTCCGGCTGGAGATGACGGTGGTGTAGCCGGCCAGAAGCCCTGTGGGGTCGGAGATGGCGACTCCCGTTCGGGCGTCTCCGTAATCAATGGCCATAATGCGCATGGGCGTTCCCTCCTGTCGTTCTGCGTTCTATTGTAACATTCCTACTCCTCATTTGTCCACCTGAAAATGCCGTTTCCTGCGGGCAATCACGGGGTAAAACAGTAATTACCCATTAACCTACTTGTAAAACCAGTTGACAAAACACAGGAAACCGCATATAATCATAACAATAGCAATGAGTACGGGAGGGGAGCCGCAGGTCGGTTCTCCGGCGCCGTTCAAGGGAGGTCGTTCCTATGTCTGCGGATATGGAGTCCAAAATCAAAGGCATTGTGGACTATATCGTGGCCGACGCGGAGGGAGAGCATCGGCTGAAAAATCTGTCCATCCATTTGCAGCCTGACAAGCGCGTTATCATCGGGATTCTGGAAAAGCTGCAAATCATCCTCTTTCCCGCCCATTTCGGCAGAAAAAAGGTCAGCGAATTCGCTGTCAAGTACGAGCTGGGCGGGCTGGTGGAGGAGGTCTACACCGACCTGACCGACCAGATTACCCTGGCCCTGCTCCACAGCGAGGACTACGCCGATTTGCCCAAGCGGGAGCGAAAAGAAGTGGCTGCGGGGCTGACCGAGCAGTTTCTCGACACCCTGCCCCGGCTGCGGGACTACCTGAAAATGGACATCCAGGCGGGCTTCGAGGGGGATCCCGCCGCCTTTAACACCGACGAGATCATCTTCTCCTATCCCGGCTTCTACGCCATCATGGTCAACCGGCTGGCCCACGAGCTGCACCTGCTGAAAGTGCCGCTGATCCCCCGCATTATGACTGAACACGCACATGGGCAGACCGGCATCGACATCCACCCCGGGGCCACTATTGGGCGGTATTTCTTCATTGACCACGGTACCGGCGTGGTCATCGGGGAGACCACCACCATCGGCGACCGGGTGAAAATCTACCAGGGCGTCACCCTGGGCGGCCTGTCGACCAGAGCGGGCCAGGGCCTGCGCAACGTCAAGCGCCACCCCACCATCGAGGACGACGTGACCATCTACTCCAACGCCTCCATCCTAGGGGGCGAGACGGTCATTGGCAAGGGCTGCATCATCGGCGGCAACGCCTTCATCACCCAGTCGGTTCCCGCTCATACGCGGGTCAGCATCCGAAATCCGGAACTGCTGTATAAGCCGGACGAGTTTTATGTCACTGACCAGAGCGAGTATTGGACCTACGAAATTTAAGAGGATATGTAACGAGAAAGCGAGCCATGCCAGGCACTTCCGCCGGGTATGGCTCGCATTTTTCGTGTTTCGCTGTTTTGCTCTAGCCACTAGCCACTAGTCACTAACCACTAGCCATTATCACGCTTTCCCCAGCTTTTCCTCCACCTTGCCCGTCAGCCAGGCCACGAACGGCTCCATGCCCTCGCCGGTGCGGGAGGACACCGGGAACACCCGGACGTTGGGATTTACGCCTTTGGCGTTGTCCGTCACTCGCTGGGGGTCGAAGTCGAAGTAGGGGAGCATATCGTACTTGTGCAGCACCAGCCCGTCGCAGGTGGCGAACATCAGGGGGTATTTCTCCACCTTGTCATCCCCCTCTGGGATGGACAGCACTGCCACCCGGAAATCCTCGCCGATGTTGAACTCGGCAGGGCAGACCAGGTTGCCGATGTTCTCCACGAAAATCACGTCCAAATCGTCCAGGGAGAACAGGGGCAGGATGTTCTGGATGGACATGGCCTCGATGTGGCAGGCCCCCTGGGTCTGGAGCTGGACACAGGGGACGCCCATGCCCTGCATGGTTTCCGCGTCAATCTGCCCGGCGATGTCGCCCTCGATAACGCCCACCCGGTAGCGGGGGGACAGCGCCCGGATGAGGCCCATGATCAGGTTGGTTTTCCCCGCGCCGGGGGAACCCATCACGTTGACCAGACAGACCTGCTTCTCCGTCAGCAGGTCCTTGACCGCCTGGCTGACGTCCTCGTTCCACTCCATGACCTGCTTGACGACCTTGATTTCCATTGTTCCGCCTCCATAGGGTTCCGTGGGAACCGCTCGTTAAAATTCGATTCATTATATCACCGGAACGCAGAAAACACAAGATGTTTATGATTTAGCTTTTAGCTATTAGCCATTAGCTGTTAGTCAGGCAGTTCCACACGAAAGCGTATAGCTTAAAGTGAAAGCGATGAGCAAAGACAGCCGTTTGCAAAGCGTGTAAACCCAAAGCGCAGCGCGTAAAACCAGGCACCGCCAAACTAAGAGCTAAAAGCCAACAGCTAACAGCTAAGATGCACCCAGGCATCCGCCAAACTGGGGTCGTTGAACAGTGTCCCACTCGGCGGGGTCAGGGTAAACGCCAGCAGCACACCAATGGCCAGAATATACAGCCCCACCAGCAGGGAGAGACTGCCCCGGGGGACGGGCAGCCACCGCCGCAGGGGGAAGTAGGCGCCGATGGTCGCCGCGAATAGCACCAAATCCACCGCCAGCAACCGCCCGCCCAGCACCACATGATAGCTCCACGCGATAATCAGCATCCCCGCGCAGCACAGCAGGACAGCGGTCAAACCGCCAGCGCGCCGCTCTTTGGAATAAAAGGCAAACTCCACCAGCAAAAGGGGCCAGAAGATAATTTTGACGTGTTCCCAAATGCTCTCGTTCACCGGGGCGAGAAACTCCGTCAAAATGCTGGGCCAAAGGCCGAACAGCCCGTGCAATCCAACCCCCAGCAGCAGCGCCGCCCCAAACGGCAGCAGACAGCGTTTGAGTTCCGCAATGGGGATCCGTTCCTTGAGCTGTTCCATAGCGCGCCTCCCTCTGATTCGTCTGGGATAACCCTATGCAAAACCGGGGAAAATAGACCAGCCTGGCAGCAAAAAACGAGGCCCGGAACCCCGAAAGGCTCCGAACCTCGTTTGTTGGTTACGTTATGTTTGTGCCGTCAGAATCTTTTACAGCACCAGGAAGGTGCAGGTGGCGGGGGCGAAGGTGATGGGACCGGCGCTCTGAGCTACAGGCTCCATGGCGGGCAGGCTGTTGCCCTCGCCCAGAACCAGCGGCTGGCCGTTCAGGGTCATCACCGTGGCGCGGAGCTTGCCGTCCAGTCCTTCCAGGGTGTAGCGCTGGGCATCTTTGGGCAGCTCGGCGGTGGTGGCCTCGGTGGTGGAGGTGTTGATGACCAGATAAACCACGCCGGGCTTGCCGTCCTTGCGGCTGTGGGCGTAGACGTGGGCGCCCTCCCGCACCGCTTCGCCGGTGTCGTAGACAGTCGTACCCATCAGGCGGTTCCACAGCAGTACGGCGAAGTAGTTGGGCCGGGGGTCAAAGACCTGACGAGCCAGGAAGCCGTAATCGGAGGAGGCCAGGGTGTTGTGGAAGATAACGCCGCTGGTCACGGTGGAGAAGCTGCCCAGCTCGTTCAGGGTGCGGAACACATCCAGGAAGGTGGAGGCCCAGGTGTCGCCGCCGCCGCCGGCGTCGCCGGACTCGGTGACCCACATCTC
>JAJQBR010000167.1 GCA_021203185.1 Clostridiales bacterium | reverse complement strand
GGGGACCATGCACAGCATGGTGGAGGGGTTTCTTTACCCCAGCACCTCTTTCGCAATATCCACGCTCTGTTTGGCGTCTTTCGCGTAATAATCCGCGCCGATTTCCGCAGCGTACTCCGGCGTCAGCACCGCGCCGCCCACCCATATCTTACAGGGGTGGCCGCTGTCGCGCAGGGCCTGAATGGTGGCGGACATGGAGGAGACGGTGGTGGTCATCAGGGCGGAGAGGCCCACCAGATGCACGTCCTGCCGAATGGTCTCCTCCACCACCCGCTCCACCGGCACGTCCCGGCCCAGGTCGATGACCTGATAGCCGTAGTTCTCCAAAATCACCTTGACGATGTTCTTGCCGATGTCGTGGATGTCCCCCTGGACGGTGGCGACGATGATCTTGCCCTTGCTGACGCTGGAGCCGCCCCGGTTCAGGATGCTGGTCTTGATGACCTCAAAGGCTTCGCAGGAGGCGTTGGCGGAGTTGATGAGCTGGGGCAGGAAAATCTCCCCCTTCTCGTACCGATCCCCCACCCGATCCAGAGCGGGAATAAGCAGCTCGTTGATGATTTCCAGCTCGGTTTTGGTCTGGAGCAATTCACGGGTCAGCCTGGCGCACTCGTCCTTTAACCCCTTGGCAATGGCGGTGTCGATATCCATCCCGGCGCTGGCGGCTGTAGGAGCCACGGCAGGGGAGGGGGCGGTGTTGGCAAAGCGCTGGATATAGGCGGCGCTGTCTGTGTCCTCGCCGGAGAGGACCCGATAGGCGGCGATGGTGTCCATAATTTGCGCCTGATTGGGGTTGACGATGGGCAGATCCAGGCCGCAGTACATGGCCTGGGTCAAAAAGCTCTGGGTGATGCGGATGCGGTCGGGCAGGCCAAAGCTGATGTTGGACACCCCCAGCACCGTATGCAGTCCCAGCCGCTCCTTCACCCAGCGGACGGCTTTCAGCGTCTCCACCGCCTGATTCTGCTGGGCGGAGACGGTCAGGGTCAGGCAGTCGATGTACACGTCCTCTCTGGGGATGCCGTAGGACAGGGCGGCGTTCAAAATCCGCTCCGCGATGGCGAACCGGGCCTCGGCGGTCTGAGGGACGCCGTTTTCGTCCATGGTCAGGCCCACCACCCCCGCGCCGTACTTCTTCACGATGGGGAGAACGGTGTCCAGCACCTCCCGCTTGCCGTTGACGGAGTTGACAATGGCCTTGCCGTTGCACACCCGCAGTCCGGCCTCAATGGCTTTGGGGTCGGAGGAGTCGATTTGCAGGGGCAGGGAGACCACCCCTTGCAGCGCCTTGACCACGTCGGCCATCATTCTGGGTTCGTCCAGACCGGGCAGTCCCACGTTGACATCCAAAATGTCTGCCCCGGCGTCCTGCTGCTCGATGCCCCGCTCCAGAATATAGTTCAGGTCGTACTCCCGCAGGGCCTGTTGGAACCGTTTTTTGCCGGTGGGGTTGATGCGCTCTCCAATGACCCGCACACCGTTCAGCTCGGTGACGTGGGAGGGACAGCACACCCCCTGTCGGGGCTTGGGCTTGCCCCGCCGGGGGGCAGGGGTTTTCCCCGCCAGCCGGTCCCGCAGGGACGAGATGAACTCCGGCGTGGTGCCGCAGCAGCCCCCCAGCAGCTGCACTCCCAGGTTCAGATAGGGGATCAACTGGTCGGAAAATTCCTCCGGGGTGATGGTGTAAAGATTCGTCGCCGGGTCGGGGAGTCCCGCGTTGGGCTTGACTACCATGGGCAGCGTCGTCCACTGGGCCAGCTCCTGAGCCAGCGGGAAAATTTCCTCGGGGCCGAGGGAGCAGTTGAAGCCGATGGCGTCCACCCCCAGCCCCTCCAGAGTCAGGGCCATGGCGGGGACGGTGCAGCCGGTGAAGGTGCGGTGGTTCTCCTCAAAGGTCATGGTGGAGAGGATGGGGAGGTGAGTGTGCTCCTTCGCCGCCAGCACAGCGGCCTTCATGTCATAGAGGTCGGTGAAGGTCTCGAACACCACCAGGTCGGCCCCGGCGGCTTCGCCAGCCGTCACCATCTCCCGGTAGAGTTCGTAGGCGTCCTCAAACCGCAGGGTACCCAGCGGCTCCAGCAGTTCCCCGATGGGGCCAACGTCCAGCGCCACCAGCGACCTGGTGTCCTCCACGGCGGCGCGGGCCAGCGCCACCGCCTGATGGATGACTTCGCTCACACCGTAGCCCGTCCCGGCCAATTTGTGGCCGTTTGCCTGGAAGGTGTTGGCATAGATGATGTCGCTCCCCGCCTGGAGATACCGCCGGTGTACGTCCGTCACCACCTCCGGCGCGGTGAAGCAGAGGGTTTCGGGCCGCTGGCCCAGTTTGAGGCCCGCCGCCTGGAGCTGGGTACCCATGGCGCCGTCCAGCAGGAGGTAAGGGCGGGTGTTTAATAATTCTACAAAGTTCATAGGAGGCGTTCTCCTCTCAAAAAGTGTGTGGAAAGCTCATACTATGCCAGACAAAAACGCTGTTCAACCGGCAAACACTATCCTGACTAACAGCTAATAGCTAACAGCTCATTTCCGTTTTCCGCAGGTTTTCCCGTTCCGCCTCATCTGACAGCTGCGGAACAGTCCGCAATCCGCGCAGCTGGGGACCCGATGGGGACGGGGACTGTCCGCCGCACCCAGCACCGCCGTCACCGACTTCCGGGGAATCAAAATCCCGCTCTGGCTGACGGTCAGGCCAATGCGCCGCCGGGTGTCCAGCAGGTCGCAAAACCCCTGCTGCTGGGCGATGGGCAGGTCGCCGTAGCCGGGGCTGAACCGGTCCGTCAGGTGGAGGCCGCGCTGAGCGTATTCCCGCTTCAAATCGACCTCGAAGTTGTCGCAGACGTTTTCAATGGCGGTGCTGGCGCAGCTGTCCAAAATCAGCGCCTTTGCCATGTCCGTCACTTGGGCGCGCATGAGCAGCGTCTCCACGTCCGGCCCCAGAGTGGCGGCCATCAGCACCGCCTCGCCGCACCCCGCCAGCAGGGTCTGGATGTCCTGCCCCTCCAGGGCAAAGTCCGTCCCCCGGAGCCGCCCCCCGTCCAGAGGAAAGACCCGATAGGTCAGCCGGGGACGGGCGGTTTGCAGGATACTCTGAGTACAGGCAGCGATGTCCGCCTCCAGCTCCGGCGGCACGTCCCCGCCGTTGTACCCCAGGTAGAGCAAAACCTCGTTGGGGTTGATGTGTTCCAGTTTTGGGTGCAGCATGGCGGTAAAATCCTACCTCTTTAGAAGGTTGTTTGTTCTATTATACCGGCGGGAGAGGGAAATGTAAACCCTTCGGCAAAAAAGTTCGCCCTCCGGCAGACGCCGGAGGGCGGGAATTGCTTTGGTGTACAGTTCACTTGGCGTTCTGTCCGCTCTCCTCCAGCGTCCAGCGCTTGAAGGTGCCGGGGGAGACGTGGAGCATCTGGGAGGCGGCGCGAGCGCTGATCTCCCCGGCCTGATACATGGCGTAGACGGACTGGAACTTGCGGGGACGTTTCGCTGGCGGACGGCCCAGGCGCACGCCGCGTTCACGGGCGTTTTTCAACCCCTCGCTCTGGCGGCGAACCAGGTCGGCGTGGCGCATGGCTTCATCCTCCCGGATGACAGCGAGGACCTGTTCGCTCAGAGCTTCATCGCCCAGCAGGGCGCGGAGCCTGGCTTCGTTTTCGGCTAACATGGAAATCCTCCAATCCAGCGGCGTCATGGGACGCCGCGATAACATCATTACGATGATTATATGGAATCATGCAGAAAAAGTCAACATAACGAACTATCAAAAAATGCCCTGTTTTGAAATCCTTTTTCTGTGAAAAACGATTAATTGCCCTTACTTCCACATTTGCGTGAAATTCATGCTATATTTCACGGATTTCACGGGAAAACACGTCCGGCTTTTCCGTTTGGCTATTGTCACGCCCGCGACCACTGGACCCCCTGTTTGGAATCCTTCAGGATAATTCCCTGCTCTTTGAGCCGATCCCGAATTTCGTCCGACCTGGCCCAGTTTTTGTTCTTCCGGGCCTCGGCCCGCTCCAGCAGCAGGGCGCGCACCTGTTCTGCCTCCTCCGGGGCGGCGTCGGCGGGGCCGGTGATGGTGTAATCCGCCGTTTCGGCATGATTTTCAGTCTTGGCGGCGGCCCGGACCTTGGCGGCCCCGGCCAGCAGGTTCAGGGACAGCACCCGGTCAAAGTCGTCAAGCAGGTAGAGCTTGGTGGCATCATCCAGCCCCTTGCCCTTCAGCACGTCGTAGATGCTGGTGATGGCAAGGGAGGTGTTCAGGTCGTTGTCCAGCGCTTTCTGGAACTTCTCCTGATAGGGCTTTGCGGCCTCCTTGTCCGGCGCTGCGCCGGTGTCCGGGTTCAGGGCGGCGATGCGGCCCAGCAGCTTGTTGTAGGTGACGGCGGCGTTGTCCAGGTTCTCCCAGGTGAACACCAGCCCCTTGCGGTAGTGGGACTGGAGGCAGAACAGCCGGTACACCAGCGGGTCATACCCTTTCTGCTCCAGCAGGGAAACGGTGAGGAACTCGCCTTTGGACTTGCTCATCTTGCCGCTGGAGGTGTTCAGGTGGTGGACATGGAACCAGTACCGGCACCACTCGTGGCCCAGGTAAGACTCGCTCTGGGCGATCTCGTTGGTGTGGTGGGGGAACATATTGTCGATGCCGCCGCAGTGGAGGTCCAGATACTCGCCCAGGTGCTTTTTGCTGATGCAGGAGCACTCGATATGCCAGCCGGGGTAGCCCACCCCCCAGGGAGAGTCCCATTTCAGGGCCTGATCCTCAAACTTGGACTTGGTGAACCACAGCACGAAGTCCGCCTTATGGCGCTTGTTGGTGTCCTCCTCCACGTCCTCCCGGACGCCCACGGCCAGGTCGTCTTCCTCGTGGTCGTTAAAGACGTAATATTTCTCCAGCTTGGAGGTGTCGAAATAGATGTTGCCTCCGGCGGCGTAGGCATAGCCCTTGTCCAGCAGGACAGTGATCATGTCGATATAGTCGTCGATGCAGTTGGTGGCCGGTTCCACCACATCGGGAGTCTTGATGTTCAGTTTGGCGCAGTCATCAAAAAAGGCATCGGTGTAGAACTGGGCGATCTCCATCACGGTCTTGTGTTCCCGGCGAGCGCCCTTGAGCATTTTGTCCTCGCCGGTGTCGGCATCGCTGGCCAGGTGGCCCACGTCGGTGATGTTCATCACCCGTTTTACGTCATAGCCCTCATACCGCAGGGCCTTCTCCAGCACATCCTCCATGATGTAGCTGCGCAGGTTGCCGATGTGGGCAAAGTGGTAGACAGTGGGACCGCAGGTGTACATGCTCACCTTGTTTCCAAACCGGGGAGTGAATATTTCCTTTCGGCGGGTCAGGGAATTATACAGCTTCATATTATTAAACTCCTTGCATCGTTTGGGTCTTTTCTCGTTATAGTGGCCAGTGTTTAGTAGTGCCTGGCTTTTTTGCTGTTCGCTTATGGTATGCAGTGCCTTACTAAAAGCTAACGGCTAACAGCTAATAGCTATTTTGTCTCAAAATACTCCAGCAGCAGCTCCAGCGCGGCCTCTGCCGCGCCCCGGCGAATCTCCGCTCGGGTGCTGCCCAGATTTTCGGGCTGATGGACGGTGGTGGTCTCCCCGTCGGTCAGGGCCAGGTACACCAGCCCCACCGGGTTGCCCCGCTCGTCCCGGTCCGGCCCGGCCACGCCGGTGACGGAGAGGGCCAGGTCGCTGCCGGTCAGGGCGCGGACGCCTTCCGCCATCTCGCGGGCGGTCTGGGGAGACACCGCGCCGTAAGCGTCCAGCGTCTCCTGAGAGACGCCCAAAATTTTGTGTTTCATCTCGGTCCAGTAGGACACCACGCCCCCCACGAACACGGCGGAGGATCCGCTCAGGTCGGTCAGGGCGGCGGCGATCATGCCGCCGGTGCAGCTCTCCGCAGTGGAGACGGTCAGACCGTGCGCGTTTAAGGTACGCAAAACCTGTTCCCGCCGGTCCACCGTCAGCTCCTCGCCCGGATGCGGACCTGCTCAATGCCGTCAAACGCCTGCTGGCACAGCCCGGCGAAGTCGTAGCCCTGCTCGATTTCATCCAGTTCCTCCGGCTTGGGGCTGGTTTTGGGGTGCCGGGGGGTGAACACGGTGCAGCAGTCCTCATAGGGGAGGATGGAGGTCTCGAAGGTGCCAATTTTCCGTGCCATCGTGATGATTTCCTCCTTGTCCATGCCCACCACCGGGCGGAACACAGGCATTTGTACCGCAGCCTCGGTACAGGCGATGGCCCCCATGGTCTGGCTGGCCACCTGGCCCAGGCTCTCGCCGGTGACAAGGGCCTGCGCCCCCACGTCCTGGGCCACCATCTCCGAAATGCGCATCATGAACCGGCGCATAGCCAGGGTGAAGTACGGCTCCGGGCAGCTCCGCCGCAGTTCCTCCTGAATGTGGGTGAAGGGGACGATATGCACCATCACCCGCCCGCAGTAAGGGGCCAGCAGCGTTGCCAGCTCCAGCACCTTGTCCTTGGCCTCGTTGGAGGTGTAGGGGTAGGAGAAAAAGTGAACCATTTCCAGCGCCACCCCCCGCTTTGCCATCATGTAGCAGGCCACGGGGGAGTCGATGCCGCCGGAGAGCAGGGCCACTGCCTTGCCTCCCACGCCTACGGGCAGTCCTCCGGGGCCAGGCTCCGGCGCGGCGTGGACGTAGCCGGAGAAGTCCCGCACCTCCAGCCGAACGGTCAGCTCCGGGTGGTGGACGTCTACCGTCAGGTGGGGGTACAGCTGGTGGAGCTTGCTGCCCACATACTGGCTCAGCTGGATGGATGTCATGGGGAAGGACTTGTCCGCCCGCTTGGACTCCACCTTGAAGGACTTCGCCGCCAGCAGCTGGTCGCCCAGATACGCCTGAGCCGCCTCCACGAAGGCGTCCGGCTCTTTGGCGCAGCCTCTGGCCCGGCTCATTGCCACGATGCCGAATACCTTTTTCAGCGCGTCCCAGGCGCCGTCCAGGTCACATTCCCCGTTCATCGGCTCCACATAGACGGTGGACTGCCGGGCGTAGACCCGGAACCGGCCATAGGGGTGCAGGCGGCGGGTGACATTTGCCATCAGCCGATCCTCGAACCGGCGGCGGTTCAGCCCTTTCAGCACGATTTCTCCCATTTTCAGGAGGAAAATTTCGTTTTCCATGTCTCTCTCCTCAACTGCCTGTCCACTCAGGCAGCGGCGGCCTCCAGGGAGGTATCTCCCTGGGCTGCAGTCTCTTCGCTGTCGGTGTCGGTGGTGTCATTGCCCGTGTCCCCGCCGGTGGCGTCATGTCCGCTGTCGGTGTCGGTATCGTCGTCGGTGGTGTTGTCATTTGTTGTATCGTCCCCGGTGGTGTCGTCCTCGGCAGTGGTGTCGTCGGTGGCGTCGCCGCCCGTGGTGGTATCGTCAGTGGCGTCAGCGTTCGTAGCGGTGTCGTCGGTGGTATCCCCGGTGGTGTCGCCCTCGGTGGTGGTTTCGGTGGTGGTGTTGTCCGTGGCAGTGTTATCGGTGGTAGTGTTGGTGTTGGTATCGCCGGTGGTCGTATTTCCGGTGGCGTTATCATCGGTGGTGGCATCGGCGTCCGCATCTCCAGTGGTATCGGTGTCTGCGTCCTCCGCCTGAGAGGTGGTGTTGTTCGTCTGTCCCGTGGTGCTGTTGCCGTTTCCGGCGCTGCCCACGGCGAAGGCCACCGCCAGCACCACGATAATCGCCACCGCCAGCACCACGATCACTTTGGGGTTTACCCCGCCCTTCTTCTCCGGCTTCGGGGCGGATGTCTCCTCCGGCGCGGGGGAGGCAGTTTTTCCTTCCGCAGGGGAGACAGGCTCCTCCGGGACCGCCGTTTTCTCCGCCTGCACAGAGGATTCCGAAGTCACGGTTTCTTCTGCGGCCGGTTCTTCCGCCCGAATGGTAGGCTCTTCCACCGCCGGAGCGGTCTCCTGGGACTGGGCGGGTGTGCCGTCCATCCTGGGCAGAACGATGGTCTCCTCCATATCCGGGGCGACAGGCTTCCTTTTCCCGCCGAAGATCCACTTCCGCTTGGGGGCGGCGCTTTCCGCAGCGGCTTTCTCGGCGGCGGCTTTCTCCGCCTGCTCCGCCATCCGCTGGCGGGCGCAGACGGGACACTCCCCCAAGCTCACGTCATAGGGCTTGCCGCACACCGGGCAATAAGTTGTTTTTAACATATGCTCAATCCTCCGTTGGCTCTTTGCCATGCAAACGATTGTTTCTTCTATTTCTTGTCATTTTTTGCTCAGTTCCACGAGAGAAGTCTGCCGCTTTTTCGCTGCTTAGCACTTGGCTTTTGGGCAGAACTACCTGACTAACAGCTAAGAGCTAAAAGCTAACAGCTCATCAACGGGGCCGATGCAAAAAGAGTGCCCGTCTTTTATTCTATGTACCGGCCCCCGCACTTATTTCCCCACGCAGAACCGGGAAAAAATGCGGTTCGTGATGTCCTCGGACACCTGGCGGCCCGTGACCTGACCCAGCGCGTCCAACGCCTCCTCCACGTCGGACAGAACCGCGTCCGGCGGCATCCCCGCGTCCAGGGCGCTTTGCACCCTCTGGAGAGACTTGGCGGCCCGGCCCACCGCCTCAGCTTGGCGGGCGTTGGTCAACAGCTGGCCGCTGGGTACACCGTCCTGGGCGAACAGCGCGCCCACCCGCCGCTCCAGTTCAGGCAGACCGGCCTGGGTCTTTGCGCTGACGGACAGGCACTCGCAGCCGTCCAATTCTGACAGGTCGATTTGTTGGGGCAGATCGGCCTTGTTTACCAGCACCAGCACCCGCTCCGCAGCGCTGGCGGCGGCGAGAACCGCCCGGTCCTGGTCGCTCATGGGCCTGCTGCCGTCTATGACCACCAGCGCCAATTCCGCTCGCTCCAGCGCGGCCCGGCTCCGGGCCACGCCCAGCCGCTCCACCGCGTCGGCGGTGTCCCGCAGGCCCGCCGTGTCGATGAGCCGCAGGAGGACGCCGCCCATCTGGGCTTTTTCCTCCACGGTGTCCCGCGTGGTACCGGGGATGTCGGTGACAATGGCCCGCTCGTAGCCCAGCAGGGCGTTGAGCAGGGAGCTTTTCCCCGCGTTGGGCGCGCCCACGATGGCGGTGGCAACCCCCTCGGTCAGCTGCCGCCCCCGGCGGTAGGTGGCCTCCAGCGCCGCCAGGTCTGCGGCGGCGGAGGCGGCGTATTGGGAAATCTCCCGGCTCTCGAAGGGGTCGATGTCCTCGTCCGGGTAGTCCAGCACCGCGTGGAAGTGGGCCATCAGGTCCACCAGCTGGTCGTAAATCTCGTTGATGCGGCGGCTCATGGCGCCGGTGAGCTGTCCAGCGGCGTTTTTCGCCGCCTGGTCGGTCTCCGCGTCAATCAGGTCGATGACCGCCTCGGCCTGCACCAGGTCCAGCTTGCCGTTCAGAAAGGCCCGCCGGGTGAACTCTCCCGGCCCAGCCTGCCGCGCCCCCGCCTGGAACAGGGCCTCTAGCCCCGTCCGCAGCGCGGCGGCGGAGCCGTGGCATTGCAGTTCGGCGGTGTCCTCCCCGGTGTAGCTGTGGGGAGCGATGGAAAAGGTGGCCAGGCACCGGTCGATCAGCGCCCCGGACCCGTCCCGCAGGTCGCCGTAAACCAGCGTCCCCGGCTGGCGGGCGCGGAGAGGCGTTTTCCCTTTGGGTGTAAACACCCGGTTCAGCACGTCCACCGCCTGTGGGCCGGAAATGCGCAGAATCCCAATGGCCCCCCGGCCCGGAGCCGTGGCGATGGCGGCGATGGTGTCCATATGCGGCTCCTCCTTTTATCATTTGATGTTCCCTTTTGCGTTGTTGTGGTGAGAAACCCTTTCGCCCTGGGAACGTTTGATTGAATGTGCAATTAGCAATGTGCAATGTGCAATTCTGGTTATCCCTTTGAATCAGCCTTGTCAGTAATTCCGGCGTGAAACCCCTCCAC
>JAJQBR010000123.1 GCA_021203185.1 Clostridiales bacterium | reverse complement strand
TAGTATATCGAAGTTGCTGTCGGAGAACAAGATATTAGCAAATTTATGAGTCACTATTAAATTTCATAGCAATTTGTTATTGCAGAAGGCGTCTGTAAATCTCCAAATCAATGTCTTTGAACACGTTAAAAATCACCTTTATCCCGCTGCCAGTTCTCGCTTTATACTCCTTTACCGTATGAACCGCGATCTCTGCGGCCCGCTCGTTGGGGAAACGAAAGACTCCGGTAGAGATACAGCAAAAAGCGATGGATGTAACTCCATGCTGTTCCGCCAGCGCCAAACAGGACCGATAGCAGGAGGCCAGGAGGTCTTCATGGGTTTTGGTTAAGCCGGTGCTGACGACTGGCCCTACCGTATGAAGGATGTAATCACATGGCAGGTTGTACGCTGGCGTGATTTTGGCGGTTCCAGTCGGTTCTTCGTGCCTCTGTTTCTGCATGATCTCGTAACAGTCACGCCGAAGCTGGACCCCAGCAAACGTGTGAATGCAGTTGTCAATGCAGATGTGATTTGGGCGAAAGCAGCCCAGCATCTGAGAATTGGCGGCGTTCACGATGGCCCCGCATTTCAGCGTACTGATGTCACCCTGCCAGAGATAAAGGTCGGACTGAATTTCCGGAAGGCTTTTGTAATCGGTGATCCCTTTCCGGCTGGTTTCCTCTTGCAGATAGGCGTCCTGTATCTGCAAGAATTCATCTGTCACCGCCTGCGGCATCCGCACATTGAACAGCGCCCGCAGCAGCAGTTTCTGGGCGGCAGTATCTTTTGGAATCTCAACGCCGATATATTCCCCGCGCTCCGCCATCAGGTAGCGGATCAAATATTCCCGTCTTCCCCTTTGGCTCATGATACCACATCTTCCCCCTTCTGCTCCGCCAGCAATCTCCGAATGACTGCGTCGATATCATGGCTGATGACGATGGCCCTGCCCTCCATCGCTTCCGGGTAGCTGGGGTCGTCCAGGTTGATGCTGGCAAACGTCGCTTCTTTGTTTTTCATCGTCATCTGCCAGAAGGGGACTTTGATGACACCGGGGGAGTTGAAGCCAACCCCCAGCTCCAGGTACAGGACTTTCCCCGTCTGGTGCTCCGCCAGATAGTCCTGATACCGCTGATAGGCGATGTGCCATCCCTTGTCTCGCACGAAGGTATGATCCCAGTACAGGTTAAAATCCATCTCCCGACCACACTTTGGGCAATGCGGGATCAGTTCCGTTGGAACCTTCATGTCCCTTTCCTGCTCGTGCATGGCCTTGATGGTTTCGTAATTATCATAGGTGGCGCTGTGACACGGAACGCTGCACTGGAACAGCCCCAAATCTCCCTGCGTGTAACAGAGTTTCTTCTTATCATACCCGGCTCTCTGGAAGGTGTGGTCTACATTCGTGGTCAGCACAAAATAATCCTTTCTCTCCAGCAATTCCCGGAGCCTTATCAGAGTATTCTTGGGCAGTGGGCAGAAGGCGTGATGATAGGACCAGCGCGCCCAATAAGCCCAACGCTCTTCGTTGCTCTCGAAATTTGCGAAGCATCCGTGATAAATGTCCGGCATACCGTACTTAGCCACAAAGTCGCCAAATAACGCCTGTAAACGCTGTCCGCCATAGGTAAATCCCGCCGATGTAGACAAACCGCTCCCGGCTCCTACGATTACCGCATCTGCCTCTTGAAATGCCTTTGACAATTTGAGGTATTCTGTATCATAAGCTCCTGTTACATCGTAAACAATGCCATCGTATTTCATGAAGTTTATCCTCCTGTTTTAACGCAGTTTTTCACAATGATTTTACAACGTTTGCTTTGAAGGATAAAGATATTTGCAATTTTATGAGTGACTATTAATTTTCATAGTTTTGCCGCATTTGCCGGTAATACTGCGGAACGAATTTTGCCGCGACAGCTATAGCCTGTGGGCTGCGGTTATCGTCAAGCGCTGTTCGATTTCCCAAGTTCTACAAGCGAATCCGTGTGGCGGGAAAACGCAGCGGGCTATAAGTGCAACATCACACTTACAGTCCGCTTGTATTTCCCTTTTGGACAAATTCTGTAGAATTCACTGCGGCCCCTTGACTCCATTATTATGGTGGGGTTTAGAATGGCAACGCTGGCCCCAGGCCAGCTATCCAAACGAAAGTGAGACAAAGCTATGAAGCACAGAATCATTACGATCTGCCATCAGTATAGCAGCGGCGGCGGAAAAATCGGCCACCTTGTGGCGGAGCGGCTGGGCATCCCCTGCTACGACGGCAGCATCATCGACAAGGCCGCACAGGTCAGCGAGCTCAGCCCGGACTTCATCAAACGGAACGAACAGCAACTGGCCAACTCTTTCCTCTTTGACGTGACCATGACGGTTAAAATTTACAAGGCAGAAGCTGATGTGATCGAAGACTGCGCCAGAAAGGGCAGCTGCGTCATCGTGGGCCGCTGCGCCGACAAAATTCTCGAAAAGGAATTTCCCTGCCTGAAAGTATTCCTCTGCGCGGATTTTGACGACCGGTGTCGTCGGGCGGTCTCCGTATATGGGAAAGACCCCCAACAGGTGCAGGCGTTCCTTCAGAAGGCCGACCGGGGACGAGAGCGGTTCTACCGCCGATTCCACGAGACCGAGTGGCGGGATGCCGCCAACTACCATCTCTGCCTGAACACAGGGCTGCTGGGAGAGGAACGCACCGCGTCGCTGATCGAGCAGGTCTACCGGCAGGGCCAGGAGGGGACAGTATGAGCGAACAGACCGCAATTCCGCAAAACCCGCTGGGGACGGAGCCACTGAGCAAGCTGATCCCCCACTATGCGGTTCCGGCCACAGTCGCGCTGGTGGTGAACGCTCTTTACAACATCGTCGATCAAATCTTCATCGGACAGACCGTAGGTTATCTGGGCAACACTGCTACCAACATCATCAACCCCCTGATGATTATTATGCTGGGCATTGCGACGTTGTGGGGAGACGGCTGCGCCGCATACACCAGCCTCCAGCAGGGAAAGGGAAACCAGGAAAACGCCTCCACCGGCGTGTGCAACACCTTCCTCGTATCTCTGGTGGTGGGGCTGCTCTTTGGGGCGTTCTCTCTGCTCTTTCTGGAGCCCATCTGCTGGCTGTTCGGCGCATCAGAGACCTCCCTGCCCTATGCGATGGCCTATGGCTCCATTATCGCGGTGGGGTTCCCCCTGATGGCAATTCTCAACCCGGTCACAGCCGCCGTCCGGGTGGACGGAGGAGCTACCTACGGCATGGTGGGACTGCTGGTGGCCTGTTGCTCCAACATTGTTTTGGACGCGCTGTTTTGCCTGAGGTTCGGCTGGGGGGTGCGGGGCGCTGCTATCGCCACCGTCATCGGACAGACCATCAATGTAGCTTGGATCCTGGCCTACCTCCCCAGGTTCAAAAATGTGTCCATCCGGAAAAAGTATTTCCGCCCCAAATGGTCTGTTGTCAAAAGCATCGCCGGGCTGGGGGGCTCCAGCTGCATTTTGCAGCTGTCTTTTGCGCTGATTGCCGCAGTTTCCAACAATATGCTGGCGGTTTGCGGCGCACTGTCCAAGTACGGGGCAGACATCACCGTGGCCGCTATGGGCATCACCATTAAAATCAGCAACGTGGCTGTCAACGTGGTGCAGGGTGTCTCCACCGGCTCCCAGCCCATCATGGGTTACAACTACGGTGCGGGCAAGTATGCCCGCACAAAAGCTGCCTTCTGGTTTACGGTGGTCACCGGCACCGTGTTTATGGCCCTGGCCACGGCGGTCTTCCAACTTTGCCCGATGGCGCTGGTCTCTCTCTTCGGGTCAGAAACCGAACTGTATAACGAATTTGCCGTTATGTGTATGCGTATCTTCCTGATGCTTGTCGTGGCAAACGGGCTTCAATACTGCACCAGCATTTTCTTCCAGTCCGTGGGGAAGCCGGTTCTGGCCTCCGTGAACACCTTTTCAAAGCAGATCTTCCTAGTACCCCTGGCGATGATCCTGCTCTCCCACGTCATGGGAGTGACGGGCGTCCTCTGGGCAGGGCCGCTGACGGATGGGCTGGCCTGTCTTATCTCCATCATGCTGCTCCGGCGGAACTGGAACATGATTTTCCCTGGGGAGGGGGAAGCATGGGCGTGAAGACATTCAAACAAACGAACTCCCCCATACCGGGCGGTGAGTTACTTCCTGCCGCCCGGTATGGTATATCCGTCCAATACCTGTATCTCGTTGTATCGGCTGTTGATTTTCAGCCGGTCGCGGGTTAGGTTGGAAAAAACGGCGATTCGCTGCCGGGCGGCGCCGAAATGCTGCTCCAAAAACGGGACATGGTCCAGCTCTGGGTCAAATTCCATTTGCAGACAGGACCAGATTCCTCCGGGTAGCCGGACGACCTTTTTGTCTGTTTGTTCCGGGGGCAATACCTCATAAAACAGGTATTGCCGGACTTCTCCGCAGTCAAACAGGAACAGAAAGCCTGTGGGCAGCAAGGGGGAAAGCCCACGGCTCTCCGCATAGTCGAACAGGCCGGTGGAAATGCGTCCAAACTGAGTGAGATTCGTTAAATCTCCCTCATATTCCTCCACGATGAAAAAACGAAGGGCAATCTCCCTCTGATAAATGCCCTCGCAGGAGGCGTAACTGTCCTGCTCCTCCTGGCATTGCAAAGAATATTCAATTTTACGCAGATCGGTCTGCATTTTACGAATTTTCTCCTCTGTCCTGCGCCTGCCATCCTCCAGCAGCTTCCTCTGCCAATAAGCGTTTTCGTCCTGATACTGCTTCAATTCTTTCAGTGGGATGTCCAAATCGATACACAGAAGGATGATGTCCAACGTGGAGAGTTGTTCCGGCGCATAGTAGCGGTATTTACTGCTGTGGTCGATATAAGCTGGCCGCAGGATGCCCAGCCTTTCGTAATAGAGCAGAGAATTGATGTTGACCCCTCGCAGCTTCGCAAATTCGCCGATGGTAAGATAGTGGTTCATAAATCGTTCCTCCATGGTAGACGCTTTTACCGTTTGTAAAACGCACTCAGCAACTTCATCCTGCTTATCGACCATCAAATCGGCGAGGCGTGCTGATTGATTCCGCATCTCAAAGTTATTATACTGGCATCAACGCCAAAATTCAACATATGTTGTCTGCCAAGCGCAGCAGAACAGGCATGCACAAAGGATTCGTGTGTTGCAATCCGGTGTGTCTCTGTTTCCTGATTCAAATTGGTTGTTTTGGACGATGAGATTAATCCTGCATCTACATTCTGGCTTCACGGCATTCCGCATAGGCCGCTTTCTTGCCGATTTTTTAGGCGTTTGACTTTTGACCTGCCTTGCCTCCGTCAAACTCCCAAATCTCAATGATATATTATCTCCATAAGGGAAACAACAATCCCTACCCTATCCCGCCCTGGGCTGCCAGCCCAGGGCCATTTTATTTTGGAGGTAATGTATCATGAGCGAAACCTTTATCTGTTCCATCTGCGGATGTGAAACACCCCTGGACGAGCGGCACATCTTCGATGGTCGCCAGCTTTGCGACGACTGCTTCGAGGATGAAACCGTCATCTGCGACTGCTGCGAGAACCGTGTCTGGCGGTCTGATACCGTCAGCGACAGCCACACCATCGTCTGCGATTCCTGCTATGACCGCCACTACACCACCTGCACCGAATGCGGGCGCATTCTCTACTATGACGCCGCCTGCTACCCCGATGAGGATGACGAGGACGCGCCCTACTGCCGGAGCTGCGCGGCGCAGTTCGCCAGCCGGAGCCACCCTATCCAGAACTACGGCTACAAGCCCGTCCCCATCTTCTACGGCAACGGCAAGCGTTTCCTCGGTGTGGAGCTGGAAATTGACCGGGGCGGGGAATACGACGACCACGCCTCCCGGCTGATTGACCTTGCCAACGCGAACGAGGAGCGGATCTACTGCAAACATGACGGCTCCATCAACTGCGGGTTTGAGATCGTCACTCACCCTATGACCCTGGAATACCATGAAACCGTTATGCCGTGGTCGGAGTTGCTTCGCTCCGCCGTGAACATGGGCTACCGGAGCCACCAGACCAGCACCTGCGGCCTCCACGTCCATGTGAACCGCGACAGCCTGGGAGACACACCCGCCCAGCAGGAGGACACCATTGCCCGCATCCTGTTCTTCGTGGAGAACAACTGGAACGAGCTGCTGAAATTCAGCCGCCGAACAGTTTCCCAAATGCAGCAGTGGGCCGCTCGCTATGGCCGGAAGGACAGCCCCAAGGAAGTTATGGAAACGGCTAAAAACAAGTGTTACAGCCGGTATTCCTGCGTGAATCTGCTGAACCACAGCACAATCGAATTTCGGATGTTCCGGGGGACGCTCCGGTGCTCCACGCTGAAAGCCACATTGCAGCTCGTCAACGAGATCTGCGATGTGGCTTTTGCTTCGTCTGATGAGGAGATGAGCGACCTGACCTGGGTGGAGTTCGTTGCCAGACTGGACGGCCAGCGCTGCCCGGAGCTGGTGAACTATTTGAAAGAGCGCCGCCTGTATGTCTGCGAACCGGTGCAGGGAGAGGAGGAACTGTAATGTGCTGTTTGTTTGGAATTTTAGATTATCAGGGGCGGTTGTCTCTTGCCCGTCGGCGGCAGATGCTGGCGGTACTTGCGCGGGAATGTGAGGCCCGTGGGACGGACGCGGCAGGGATTGCTTACTGCGTCAACCGGCACATGACCGTCTACAAGGCGCCCATGCCCGCCCATCTGGTGAACTTTCAGCCCCCGGCCCAGGCTCATTTTATCATGGCTCACACCCGCATGGCTACCCAGGGCGACGAGCACTGCAACTACAACAACCATCCGTTTAAAGGCAGGGCAGGCAACACCACATTCGCCTTGGCCCACAACGGCGTCATCCACAACGACCAGCTTTTGAAGGTGCAGTACCAACTGCCCAAGACCAAAATCGAGACGGACAGCTATGTGGCCGTGCAACTGATCGAGCGGGAAGGTCGCTTGGACCTCCACAGTCTGCGGAAGATGGCGGAGGTTATGCAGGGCACTTTCACCTTCACGGTGTTGGATGACAAAAACAACCTCTACATCGTCAAGGGAAACAATCCCATGTGCATCTACCACTTCCCCAGGGAAGGCTTCTACATCTACGCCTCCACCAAGGAAATTTTGGACCAAGCTGCAACGAAGCTGCACCTGAACCGTCGCCATCGGAAGGTGATTCCCCTCAAGCAGGGGGAGATTCTGAAAATCACGCCGGAGGGTTCCCGCCACGTCGAACAATTTCAGAATGACTACCTGCTCCAGTCCTCGTTCAACCTTTACGGCTGGGGCGGAAGGTATCCCTACTACCCCACCTATCCCACTTACCCCACGCACCCCTCCACGACACCTGACGAGGAGCAGCCCTCCTACCTGGAGGAATTGATGGAATTCGGGGAGAGCATCGGGGTCATGCGGGAGGACCAGCAGTTGTTGCTGGACGCCGGTTACACCTGGATGGATCTAGAGGAGATGTTTTACGACCCCATGCTGCTGGATGTCTGCCTGCGGGATGCCGCCTGTCCGGTGTGAGGATGTCTGCCTATGAAAATTCTTCTGTTGGAGCCTGGTAGACTGGCAAAGGAGGCTGATATTCCGCATGAACTCAGCGAAATGCAGCGCATGGTCGGCGGAACGATTCAGGCCCTTTATCCCTTCCCGGAACAGGCGGCGGTCGTCTGCAATGACGAAGGGCTGCTGCTGGGCCTGCCGCTGAATCGGGTGATCGACACGAACACCGTTATCGCCGGAACCTGCTTCATCTGTGGCTTGAGCGAAGAGGATTTTACCGACCTGCCGACGAACCTGATGGAACGGTTTAAGGAGCGTTACTACTGGCCGAGGCAATTTATTCGGTTGAACGGGGAACTGATTGCTCTGCCATATGACCCAACTTGAGCCAAAAGTCCCAATAGGATCCCTGTGAAAAATGGAACGTCCCAAAAAGCCGAAAACCGACCCTAATGGGACGCTTTTTCTGTGTCTCATTAGGGTATACCCTATTGGGACACTTGTTAGGAGGTATAGTGTGAACATCGGATACATTCGCATCAGCAGCATTGAGCAGAACACCGCCCGCCAGGAAGTGCTGATGCAGGAACTGGGCGTGGAACTCATTTTCATTGACCGGATGAGCGGCAAAACGCGCAACCGCCCGGAGCTGAACCGGATGCTGGAGTTTATGCGGGAGGGCGACACGGTAATTGTGGAATCCATTAGCCGGTTTGCCCGCAACACCCGCGACCTGCTGGATCTGATGGAGCAGCTACAGAGAAAGAACGTGGAGTTCGTCTCCAAGAAGGAGGCCATTGACACCACGACTCCCACGGGCCGCTTCATGCTCACTGTGTTCGGCGCCGTTGCGGAGTTAGAGCGGGAGTACATCCTCCAGCGCCAGCAAGAGGGTATCGCCATTGCCAAGCGCAATGGGATTTACAAGGGCCGCCGTCCTATTGAGCGGCCCGAATTTGATGAAGTCGTTTCTCGCTGGAGGCGGAAGGAGTTGACCGCCACCGAAGCGATGAAGCGTCTGAATATGACCAAAAGTACCTTTTACCGCAGAGTACAGAGTAGAGAGGGGGAATGAGGAATGCGTTGGTCTGCATTGGGCTTTGTCGTCACGCTGACGGTGCTCTGCCTGTCGGAGATTGTTCTCGCTATGGGTGAGTGAGCCCCACTCTGATTTCAAACAGAAAAGAGGTGATTTTCATATGTTCTTAGCTGCGCTTACCGAAGCTGCCTTCAACTGTTTTGCCGAAGGTGCGTTGCTGGCTGTGACCGTCTTTCTGAGCAGCCGTAACATTGATTTGTAATCTTCCACCATACGGCACCGCCGGGGCTTTTTGGACTGCCAGAAGGCTCCGGCGGCATTTTTCTGCACGTTTTTCAGATAGATAAAAGTTTTATTTTTTTGGTTTTTTCTCAACTGAATGGGTTTTATCCTGCTTGAACGTTCTCCTTTGTGTAGATTTTTATTTTACTGATGAACATAGGGGTAAAACGATGATGCTTTACCGGGAGGTAAAAACATAGCATCATCGAAAGGAGAATTTTCATTATGTCTGAAAAAGATATTAGGGAATCCATCAAACTGATGCGTTCTCGAACCGGTCAGTTGGATCGGGAAAGGAATTATTGGTCAGAGGACGAACGCAGGCAGTTGGATCGCTTATTCTGGAAAGGCGTTGGCATCTCTGAAATTGCCGTTTTGCTCCAGCGAACAGAGATGGCCGTGATGCAGCAAATTGATAAAATGGGTCTGTATCGTGAGCTGCCTTGTGCCAGGCAGAAAAGGAGCAACCGAAGAGACAAAAACGTTTGCCAGTGCATCTACTGCAAACAAAGAAATCATTGTAACAACAGGAAGGATTGATGACGTATGTTGGAAGGATACAATGACTTATTGACCACAGATGAAGTCTGTGAGATTCTGCACATCAGCCGCAACAGCCTTTATCCGCTGCTGCAAGACAAACGAATCCGTGGATTTCAGCAGGGCCGCATTTGGAAAGTACCCAAAAAATCCGTGGAGGATTACATTGTGGCAATGGCTGAGCTGCACTGATACCGCTAACAGGAAAGCATACTCTTTGGGATTCGGGGAGTTTGCTTTCTCCTGGAGCAGCAAGCACAACGGGGACCAGCTAAGTTTATTTTTTAACGGAGGACAGCAATACAATAAGAGAAAACATCCACATGGCCCCCCTCAAAAGATAGAGATCCACCCTAACCAGCAAGTAAGAAACATCCCCATATGGCTCCATCCATCACCATCCAAAATTATTTTTAACAAGTAATAACAAATAGGTATGGGGCCCCTTGGGGGAAGCTGTAAGTCGCTTCCCCTTGCGTAAAATATGTTCCGCTCATCTGTTGGTTGTTCGTTGGGGGTAAGTAATAAATCACAAACAAACCTGATCTATCACTTAAATAATTTGTTTTACACAACATAAAATATCTTATCAGAAATATATTAAATGAAATATATAAATATAC
>JAJQBR010000021.1 GCA_021203185.1 Clostridiales bacterium | reverse complement strand
AAATGAGGCCGCCATCAACGTGTATACGGCGCTGGTCGCGTTTGCCGACCAGGTGAACCTGTTGAACAACCTTTGCGGCGGCTGGCTGTCAAAGCAGATCGGCTGGCTCAGCAATGTGTACCCGGACATCTTTGAGGATGAGATCACCCGAGCCCAGGAGGCGGCAGAAGAGGCCGCAGCGGAACAGGAAGCCGCAGAAGAAGCAGCAGCGGAACAAGAGGCGGCTTTGCAGGCGGCAACCGAGCAGGCGGCAGCGGCCCAGGCTGCGGCGGATGCGGCCCAGGCCACGGCGGATGCGGCCCAGGCTGCGGCGGATGCAGCTCAGGCTGCGGCGGACGCGGCCCAGTCTCAGAACGAGTCAACCACCCAAACCGAGTCGGAGACACAGAGCGAGTCGGAAAACAACACCACCGATGGAGACAGCTCCGGCGAAACCTCATCGGAGTGACGGAGCCGCGAGAGGAGAGATGTGAAATGGCAGACTATACTGCGCTGGTAGAGGCGGGCAACGCCCTGGTGGAGCTGCTGCGGGATAACCTGACGCCGGAACCCATCGGCAACCGGGAGGCCATCGCCCTGTGTTCGCCCCATGAGAGTGAAAACAACCAGCTCACCGTCTTCCTCTACCAGGTGGAGGAGGATACCCGGGTAACGGCCAGCAGCTACTATCAGGTGGGACAGGATCTCCAGCGTATGCGGCCCTCCAGATACAATCTGCGTTTCCTGGTGACGGCGCACTCCAAAGCACCCGACCAGATGAAGGAGGCCGACCAGTACCGGATGGTGGGGGCGGCGCTCCAGGTGCTGAAAGATCACCCCACCATCGACCCGGTCTACCTGAGCGGCTCGATGGCAGAGCAGGGGGCGGTGATCCATGTGGTGCTGGAAAAGACCAGCCAGGATCAGATTCTGAAAATCTGGAACAATACGTCCAAACCCTACAAGCTGTCTTTCGTGGTGCTGCTGACCGGGATCGAGATCGACTCCAGACGGGAGCGGAAGGTGAGCCGCGTGACTGACGTGACCATTGCGGTCAAGGAGAAGCCTGGGGAGGATAAACGATGATCCATATGCACGTCAGCGCCGTGTTCCAGGTGCGGGACGGCTTCACCGGCAGAATTGTGGAGGGGAACCGGCTGCGCTGCGAACTGGACGGCGGGCGAATCCGCCCTATTGTCAAGCCCGGAGGCTACTTGGTGCTGGTCGATCTGCCTGAGGGCAGACACCGACTGACGCTGCGAAGCGTTGGCTTCCGGGAAGAACCGGTGGACTTTACGGCAAGCCGAAACGGCTGCTGGGAGGGGTATCTGGCCCTGAAACCGGCGGAGGGATACGTTTTCCGCCAGGCGGTGACCAGAATCTCGTTGACCGTGAAAAAGAGCGAGACGCCTATGGTCGGGCAAAGTCTCTGGCTCACCTCGCCGGGCGCGCCGGATTGCAAGGTGGCGCAGGCCACTGCGGAGGCCGGGTGTACCGAGTTGCGGCTGTACTGTCAGACGCCGGGGCGGCTCCCCCTGCCGGGGGCCGTTCTGATTGACGACGGCACGGACAGCGAGGTGGTCACGCTCCTCGGCCTGACCGGGGAGAACGGGCAGTTGGCGTCGCCCCTCCAGAGGAACCACAGCCGCGGCAGGCGGCTGCTGCCCGCTCAGCAGTACCGGACAGACGACAGCGGACGGATTTTCGCAGTGTTTCCGGCTGCGGGTGAATTGCTGGTCTATTCGGAGGCAGCGGGCGAGCCAAACCGGCTGGATTTGGTTGACGGGAACAAAGAACTTGTGGTATCCTTTTAGAAAGAATAGCGCTGCAATCTGCCCCGTGGCATACTGCGGCTAACGATTTTTCACGCTGCTGGTTTTGCGGCGGCGTGATGCCCTCCTGTCGGCGGCAGCCATAGCCGGGGGCAAATCTACGGGAACAGGAGACGATTCCAATGGCAAATCCTGTGGTCAATACGGCGCTGTGCGCCTGCAGCTTCGGCACTGTACCCGGGACGCTCACCGTGACCAGTCAGGCGACGGTGCAGATGTGCGGACAGATGGCGGCTACGATTATGGACAATCAATTTCCCACCTTCGGGATGTGCAGCAGCCCGATGAACCCCCCTGTGGCCTCCACCGGGATACCCACGCCCTGCAAACCGGTGACGGTTGCGCCGTGGACTCCAGGCTGCCCCACCGTACTGGTCTGCGGGAAGCTGCTGCTCAACAATACCAGTGTGCTGACCTGCGGCTACGGCGGAGTGATTCAGGTCACCATGACGCCTGCCGTGACGGTTCAGGTGCCGTGAGCGCTGTGCAAAGGGAGGCGACGCTGTGGACGCGGAAGACGTGCGGGAGGTAAACTGCGGTGCGCTGGAGTGCGGGTACGAGAGTCAGTGGGCGCTGATGAACGACTTGTTTGCCTGGCTGGATCTGCGACTCTACCTGTTTTACAAGCAGCATCAGTGGCTGGGACCCAAAAACGAGATGCGGAATATGCTCGGGCTGGTGGTCAGCAGGGAAGAATTTGAGTACAACCTGACAAAGGCGGCACAGCAGGGCCTGTGGGCAAAGCTGGAGCCGGAGGACGCCGCCCAGCTTGAGGCGACGGAGGGGGTCGTGAGACTGCGGCTGGAACGCACCACAGAGGACTTCCCCCTGTTGCAGCTGTGTCGGCGGTGCGAGCTGGATGTGTTTCAGTGCAGTTGCGTGGCACTGGCCTACGGGGCGGCACTGGACCAAAAGTATGAGAAGCTGTTGGCCTATTTGCAGGATGACATCACAAAAAAGCATCCGCTGGTTTCCCTGGCGGTACAGCTGTTTCTGCCTCCCCGGCATACGGTGGAGGAATATCGCGCCAGGTTCTATTGTCAGGATCGGTTCACCGACCTGTTCGACAGCGAACGACTGGCGGAGGGGGAGCTTGTACTGCGGCAAACCGTGTTGAATTTCCTCAGCACCGGCACGATGCCGCCGTATCCGGGGGTGTACCTGTTTGACGGGGCGACAGAGACGCCGGATGGCGAACTGTTGATTGACCAGGAGTTGGCCCGTCAGCTGGATACGGCGGTGCAGAGCCGGGAGCCGTGGATCGTCTGCCTGCACGGCGAGGGAGGCAGCGGCAAACGGTTCCAGATCCAGCACCTGATGCGCCGCCAGGGCAGGCGATGTGTTTTTGCCGATTTGGACACGGACGACCCGGAGGCGCGGGTGCGGGAGGCAGCCCTGGCTGCCCACCTGACGGAGGCCTCTCTGTGCTGCTATCACCTGAACAGGACGGACCAGGAAGGGCAGCTGATTCCCCTGCCGGAAAGACTGCTGCAAACCATCCTGGGGCTGGACGTTCGGGAAAACGGGCTGTTTCTCCTGTCTCGGCTGCCGATACGCAGCCAGATGAATCGCCTTGTGGTGGATTTGGAGGTGCCGCCCACCACGGAAAGCGAGCGTATTCTGCTGTTTCGGGCGTATCTGGGGAATGTTGCCCTGGAGGACGGCCTGACGGCGGAGGAGCTGGCCGCCAAGTTCCGGTTCGTTCCCCGGCAGATTCGGCTGGCCTGCGAGCAGGCCGTCGGTCTCTCCCGTCTGGATGGGACGGGGCATATCTCCAGCCGCCTCATGCACCGCTGCTGCTACCGGCAGGTGGTCCATAAGCTGGGGGATTTGGCAAGGCCGGTGCGGCCTGCGTTCACCTGGGACGATGTGGTGATGCCGGAGGACCAGAAAAAGCTGCTTCAGCACGCCTGCAGCCATATCAAGTATCAGCATAAAGTGTTCTACGACTGGGGCTTTGACCGGAAAGTGACCTATGGCAGGGGGCTGTCCATCCTGTTTGCCGGCGTCCCCGGAACGGGAAAAACGATGTGCGCCCAAGTCATTGCCAACGAGTTGAATATGGAGATGTATAAAATCAACATCTCCCAAATCGTCAGCAAGTACATCGGTGAGACGGAGAAGAATTTGCAGGCGGTGTTTACCGAGGCAAGGCACTCCAACTGCATCCTGTTCTTTGACGAATGTGACGCCCTGTTTGGCAAGCGCAGCGAGGTTAAGGACGCCCACGACCGCAACGCAAACGTGGAAGTGGCCTATCTGCTGCAACAGATTGAAGAACATGACGGCGTGTGCATCATGGCGACCAACCTGATCGGCAATATTGACGCCGCTTTCATGCGCCGCATCACCTATGTCGTCCGTTTCCCCTTCCCGGATGCGACCATGCGGGAGGAGATTTACCGGCGGACGATTCCCGCGTCAGCGCCGCTGGCGGACGACATTGACTGGGCGTTTCTGGCGGAGACATTTGAGTTGTCCGGCGGCCATATCAAAAACATCGTGCTGTCGGCGGCGTTTCTGGCGGCGCAGAAGGGTCAGCCCATCGGGATGTCCCATCTGCTGCGCGCCGCAGTGGACGAACTGAGGAAGAACGAGATTGTTGTTGTGCGGGAAAAACTGCGGGAGTACGCAGACCTGATCGATTGAGCGGAACCTTGAGGAGGAAAACCGATGACCATTACAAGGAAACACGAGGGAACGAAGCTGACACTTGCGCTGGAGGGAAGGCTGGATACCATCACGTCTCCGGAGCTGTCAGAAGCGCTGAACGCCGAGCTGGACGGGGTGACGGAGCTGCTGCTCGACATGGAGCAGCTGGTCTATCTTTCCTCTGCGGGCCTGAGGGTGATCCTGGCCGCGCAGAAGCGGATGAACCGGCAGGGCAGGATGAAGGTGGCCCATGTCTGTGCGGACATCATGGAAGTTTTTGAACTCACGGGCTTTGCGAGTATTCTGGACATTCAACAGTAAGGGGAGCATATGGCTTCTACAGGGGTTCGGGCAGAAAAGAAGGAAGATATTTTTATCCAAACAGTTCTTCCTGCCGCGCATCCTTTCCAGTCCGGGCGTCGCCATAGGAGGACTGGCGGACTGCATTTTTGCAGATAATGCGATAGGCGCGGTTAGCCTTAAAATGATGAAAAGCAAGGCGAAGAAATTCCTGTACCGCAGGTGTGCCGGATTTAACACACTGGCAAACCTGGTTTGAGCATAAAATGAGGGGGTCTGTAGAAGTGAAGCAAAAATTTCGTTTTACACTTTGGAAAAAGCTCGTCGTCATGATTTTGATTATGAGCGTGACTCTCTGCACCTGCGCCCTCTTTATCAGCTACAGGACGTATTGGAACCGTTCCGTTGAGTTCTGCCAGCGGTTGGGGCAGAGCGTCGCCCAGACCCTGGCCAGTCAGCTGGACCCGGAGGATTTGGATCGCTATTACGAAACCGGCGAGATGGACGAGGGTTACCTTGAGACACAGCAGTTCATTATAGACCTGGTGGAAAACAATGAAGTGGAATACCTCTACGTGGTGCGCCCCAACGGCACCGGTATCACTTTCTTGTTCGACTCGGATATGGAGACGGGGACCGACGGCGAATACGAAGAGGGAGGCTACTGTGTCCTGGGCAGCTATGTGGAGCTGGAGGGCGACTTTGCCGCCAGCCTGGACAAGCTGCTGATGGGGGAGGACGTGGAACCCATTGTCCAGCAGGATGAGAGCGACGGCTGGCTAATGACTGCCATGATTCCGGTGAACCACGAGGACGGCACCGTGGCTGGTTACGTCATGGTGGACATTGGCATGAACGGGGTGATGCAGGAGCAGAAGAGCTTTCTGCTCTATACCGGCGGCCTGCTGGTGACGCTGACGCTGGTGTTCACGCTGATTTTCCTGCTGATGGCCCGCCGGAGTTTCATCCAGCCGCTGCAAAAGCTGACGGAGGCCGCCCATCAGTACAATGGCGGCATGAGCCACGCACAGGAAGCCTTTGATGCGGTGCAGATCCGGGGAGACGATGAGATCCGCACCTTGTCCGACGCTTTCCGCATGATGTTGGCGGAGATTGGCCTGAACGCCATGGAGCAGCAGGAACTGGCTGTCCGGGAGCAGCAGATTGAGAGCGAATTGCAGTTGGCCAACGAGCTGCACCGATCCATGCTGCCCAAAGAACTGCCTCATCGGGACGGCGGTTACCCCTTCCGGGTGTGCGGACAAACCAACTGGGAGGAGGCCACGGCCTATACCTTCTATGATTACTTCCTGCTGGAGGAGGACCGGCTGTGCATCATTCTCAGCGACGTGCCGGACAGCGGCATTTCCGGCGCACTGTTCACTGTTATGGCGCGGACGGCGCTGAAAAGCCAGCTCAGCTCCGGCCTTCCCCTGGGAGAGGCAATGACTGCGGCCAATCGGCAGCTCTATGAGATGAGCAGCGGCCTGTGCATGAACGCCCTTGTAGGGGTGCTGGACGGGACGACAGGACAGTTCTATTGCATCAACGCCGGGGAGCCGGATCCGCTGCTGATGCGCAGCCAAGGCAGATACGACTGGATGAAACTGCGGTCGTATGCGCCGCTGGGGCAGAGCGAAAACGTGGTGTATCAGGTAATCTACCTGGAGCTGCATCAGGGAGATCGGCTGTTCTTCCACTCCAGCGGGCTGGATGCAATCACGGACAGGGAAGGCACGCCTTTTTCCAGTGAGCAGCTGCGTCAGACCCTGAATCAGAGTCGGAACAGTCAGGGGGAGCTGGAGCAGCAGCTGGCGGGCGTCAGCGAAGCTGGAGCCGCCTATGCCGGACAGCCTGGCTTGATTGGCGGGTATGCGATGTTGGCGCTGGAATACCGGCGGCGGGATAAGGCGCAGGCACATTGCCTCTTGGATGCGGTTCCGGCGCAGAGCGGACGGCTGCAGGACTTCCTGCGGGATCAGCTGGCGGCCAACGGACTTTTCGGCCAGAGAATCGCTGCGCTCATGGTGGCAGTGGATGAGTTGTTTACCCTGTGCTGCCGACAGGCTGCCCCAAACAGCCGGTTCCTTGTGGAGTGCGCCATGCCGCAGGGAGAAGCGCTTGTGGTGCTGCGGCTGAAAGGCGATATGCAGGGAGAAGACCCGCTGAAGTGTGCCGAAGGCACGGCGGATGCCTACGCGGCGGACTTTATCCGAACGAAATGTGACCGGGTTCTGATTGAACACAATGACGGCATGGACATTGTTACCGTTGTGAAACGCATGGAACCACCGAAAACCGCGAATGAGGAAAAAAGCGAATGAAATTTGGCCCTGAAAAGAAGCTGCCTCATTAAACCAACGTTCCAAGGCCAGAGTGCCGCTGTTCAGCAGCGCTCTGGTCTTTTATCAGGCGATGCTCTCCCATACGAGTTGTTCTCGCTGAATTGTGCGGTGACAATATTGCCGTTTTTGCTGCGTTTAGCGGCGTGCCATATATTCCTCCAGTTTTTTTAACGCTTTTTTCTCAATGCGGGATACATAGCTGCGGCTGATGCCGCACTTCTCCGCCACCACCCGCTGGGTTTCCGGTGGACGGCCATCCAGCCCGTACCGTTTGATGATGACCAGTTGTTCCCGCCCCTCCAGGCACTGATACACTGCCTGACGGACTTTTTCGCAGGAATCACGGGTGTTCAGGTCCTCCAGCATAGTGTCCTCCACCTTTAAAACGTCCAGCAGGGAGGGGGAGGAACTTTCGTCCTCCTGATCCAGGGCGTCGTTCAGCGAAACCTCCCCGGCGATGCGCCTGCTGCGCCGCAGATGCATAAGAATTTCGTTTTCGATGCACCGGGCGGCGTAGGTGGCCAGTTTGCTGTTTTTTTCCGGTTTGTAGGTGTTCACCGCCTTAATGAGGCCGATGGTGCCGATGGAAATCAGGTCGTCGGTGTCCCCGGTCTGGTTGTAATATTTTTTGGCGATATGGGCCACAAGCCGCAGATTGTGTTCGATGAGGATGTTCCGGGCCGCTTCCTCTCCCGCCGCTAAGCGTTGGAGACAGTCTTGCTCCTCTTGAGCGGAGAGAGGCTTGGGGAAGGAGCGGTCACCGCCCAGGCGAAGGGTCAGGAACCGGCCCTGGAGTAATAACAGGGTGAGAACCGAGAGCATACGTTCAGTCCTTTCTTTACTGCGATGTCATCACCCTATGTTATTACAGTTTGTCTCTATTCCAGCGGCTTTTGGCAAAAACAGGCGGGAACCTTCAAAAAGGTTCCCGCCTGTATGGTCTTTCATCTTAGCGTTCGTAGCGGCAGAACCGGTAGGGGAGACCTCCCGCCTCTCGCCAGGCCGAAGCCTCGACCAGCGTCCAACCCTCGTCCAGGGGCGGAAAGAACCGGTCCGCCGGAGGCGCGGCGTCCACTTCCGTCAGGTACAGCGCCCCACAGCAGGGCAAAAGCTGCCGGTACACCGATGCGCCGCCGATGCCCCACGCCTCGTCCTCGGCTGGCAGCGCCGCCAGCAATTCCGCCAGGCTGTGGAAGGACTCCACGCCTTCCCGGTGGAATCCCCGGTCACGGGTCAACACCAGGTTCCTTCGGCCCCGGAGGGGATTGCCTTTGGGCAGGGAGTCCAGCGTACTCCGGCCCATCACCACGGTTTTTCCCATAGTCAGCGTCTTGAAGCGGCGCATATCCTCCGGGATGGAGAACAGCAGACCGCCCTGCCAGCCGATGCCCCCGTCACTGGCTACCGCCGCAATCAGATTCAGCATGGTTCCCGCCTCCGCAGCTCGTCCAGCAGCTCCGCCATGGTCCGGCGCAGAACCGGGTGGAGGACATCGGGGGCAATTTCTGCCATAGGCTCCAGCACAAAGGACCGGTTGATCATGACCGGGTGGGGGATTTTAAGATCCCGGCTGAATATGAATTCGTTTTAGTCGAGAAATATTTCCAAATCCAGCTACCGCGCTCCCCAGCGGAGCTTCCGTTCCCGCCCCGCCAACTGCTCCAGCCGGTGCAGCTCGTCCAGCAGCTCCCAGGGGGTCAGCAGTGTGTCCAGCTCCACCGCGCCGTTGAGAAAATCGTTCTGTTCCACCCCGCCATAGGGGGCGGTGGTAATGAGGGTGGAGCAGCGTCCCACCCGCATCTGCGGATGCTGCCGCAGCCCATCCAGCGCGCCCTGAATATAGCCCCGTTTGTCTCCCAGGTTGGAGCCGAGGGCCACATAGGCCCGGCGCCAGCCCCGGTGGATTTTGACGGAAACGGTGCCGAAGGGCAAGGCGATGGGGGCCTGTGGCTTTTCAAGCTCCAAATCCACTGCGGAGAGCAGCGGAAATTGCTGCAAAAGATGCTGGGCGGTGTGTTCAACCGCCGCCTCCAGCAGCTTCCAGGTGTGTTCTTGCAAGTAACGGGTGATTTCCTGGCAGACCGCACCGTAATCGGTGGTTTGCTCCAGCGCGTCGATCAGTCCGGCCCGGCGGATATCGGTGTACAGCACGGCATTGACGATGAAATGCTGCCCCAGCCGGGTTTCCTCCGGGAAAACCCCGTGGTGGGCGAACACGTCCAGTCCGCGAATGTGAATCTCGTCCATGCCGTACCTCTCAATAGCCGTACCGAATGGCCTCGGTCATGCGGATGGCCCGGACGTTGGCCTCGACGTCGTGGACGCGGACGAACATACAGCCCTTCAGCACCGCGAACACCGTGGTGACGAGGGTTCCCTCCAGCCGCTGGTCAGTGGGCAGATTCAGGGTCAGACCGATAACCGACTTCCGGCTGGTTCCCAGCAGAACGGGATACCCCAATCCTTTCAGCTCCTCCAGCCGGTCAATGACCTCCAGATTGTGTTCGTACTCCTTGCCAAAGCCCACACCGGGATCCAAGATGATGCGTTCCTCCCGGATTCCCGCCTTTTTTGCCAGAGACAGGGTCTCCGTCATGTCCTTGAGCAAATCCACCATGAACATCCCGTAGTCGGCCTTCTCCCGGTTGTGCATCAAACAGCAGGGAACCCCTGCCCGGGCGATAACGCCCGCCATGTCCGGGTCATGTTTCAGCCCCCAGATGTCGTTGATGAAATCCGCGCCGGTAGCCAGCCCCGCCTGCGCCACCTGGCTCTTGTAGGTGTCCAGTGAGACGGGAACATCGAAGCGGGCCTTCACCGCCTCAAGGACGGGAAGCACCCGGTCCAGGGCAGGTTGTCAATCAAGTGCAACACTATTTTCTTGGAAAAATACCTCATT
>JAJQBR010000103.1 GCA_021203185.1 Clostridiales bacterium | reverse complement strand
AATGAATATATACGCTAAGCGTAGCACATAATGCCAAGAACTACAGAGCTAATAGCTAAAAGCTAAAAGCTAAGAGCTACAATACGCATAAGGCTGAGTAAGGGGGATAACCGGAAAGAATAACTCGGTGGGGACAGGGTTCTCCCACTGCTGAAACACAGTATACGCACCAAACCTTAAAAGAGGATGAAAAGCGCCCTCCCAAAAAGCAACATATCTGCGAAAAAAACGCTCCCCCTCTTTGTGCAAATTTCCTTCTAAGACGAAAAAAGCGCCGCGCCCAGTGGCGCAGCACTTTTTAAACGTTCTCTTTTGCTCAGTCGGATGGCAGAACGCAGGTCATCTCCCCGGTTTCCAGGTCGATGGCCACCGTCTCGATGACGGTTCCCGTGGCCTCGTCATAAAGGGTGATGTTCAGACCCGCCGTGTTGATGCTCTGATCCTCGCCGCCAATGAGCTGCTTGGACTGCTTGCGGCTGCTCTGGTTGCGGCTGACCACCTGATAGGACACGCCGTTGTCCAGCGTCCCCTCGATGCGGATATACTTGGAATCCGTCTTTTCCTCCACAGAGGTGCCATCGTTGGTCAGCCAGGCCACAAAGCCGTTGCCCTCCGGCAACTCGTTCAGGTCGGTCTCCAGTCCCAGGTCGGCCAGCAGCGCCGCCAGTTCGTCGCTGACCAGCCCCGCCGTGTCCCCATAGGTGGAGAGGAAAATGTCGCAGGCGGTGTGTTCTTTCAGCAGCGTCAGCCACTCCACCGGGTCGTTGGCGGAGCGGAGGTAAGAGTCGTTCCGCTCGGTGTCGTAGACCTCCCTGTCCACGTGCAGGTCGAAGGTTTCATCCTCACGCCGGTCGGGCAGGTCGTAATTGGCGGTCAGGTAATCCGCCAGGGTATGGGCAAATTTGTCCGCGCCGCGGGTGTTCAGGTGGTCGATGTCCTGAAAATCCGTGGTGATATCCAACCCAACGGCGACGATTTGGTCCTCCCAGTTGAAGTCCAGGTAGGTCAGGCCGTATTCGTCCGCCAGCTCCTGCACCTGGTTGCAGTCGCTGAGGGTCCAGCTGCTCTTGGGCGTTTTGAACAGCAGCAGCTCGATGTCGTTTTCCTGGCAGTAGGCGACGATTTTCTCAAAATACTCCAGCTGATAGTCATACAGCTCCCGGACGTCCGCTTCCGGGTCGTCGTTGTCCAAAATCAGCGTGTCGTAGGACACCTTCTGCTGGCAGTAGTTGCTGACATGGTAGCCCCGAAAGCACACGCTGCTGTCCAGACCATCCCCAAAGTCAAGGGCCTCCAGACTGCTCCAGCGCGTGTGGAACTTGATGATGGGGAACAGATAGCTCAAATAGGATTCCTCTGTAACGTCCAGAGAGACCATCGCCTGAATGAACCGGAGCCAATGCAGGGAGGGCTTCATCCCCCGAATCTGCTTGCGCTCCTGCTGCTCCTTGAATTGTTCAAACAGGGAGCTGACATCCAGCATGACCACAGAGGGGTTTTGGTTCTTTTCCGCCTCCAGCAGCCAGTAGTAGTTGCTCAACAAAGAAGTGGACGCGCCGCCCAGACAACTGGCGGAGATCCCGGCGTAATCGTACAGTTCCACAGTGGAGACGCAGTAGAGTACCTGGCTGCTGCCCAGCACCAACACGTCCACACTGTCGTCCTCCAACTCGTAGAAGGATTCCGTCACATAGGTTTCCTGGTTGCCGATGGTCCACTTGGAACAGAGTACAAAGGTGGCCGCCTGAAACAAAAGCGCAAAAATCAGCAGAAAAGCCACCGCTTTGATTCCGTTTTTGATGATTTTATTCCAATTCATAGAAAATTTCACCGTTTATGTCGCGTTTTGCGGGGAGAACACAGCCTCTGCCGGGAAAACACCTTTCCTTAGCCGGAACGGGTCTTGCACGTCATCTCACCGGTTTCCAAATCAATGCAAACCGTTTCAATGGCCGTCCACCGGCTCTCGCTGTAAACGCGGATGTTCAGCCCCTCGCCGTTCAGACTGCGGTCTGTGCCGTTGATGGACAACTCCGTCAACGCGGTTCCGTCCTGAATTTTGCTGACGATGCTGTAGCTGACGCCATTGCCCAGGTTGCCGCTGATTTGGGCTTCTCCGGCCTGGGTCACCTCCTCCACGGAGGTCCCGTCGCTGGTCAGCCAGGCCACGAAGCAGTCGCCGGAGGCCAGGGCGTTCAGGTCGGTCTCCAACCCCAGCTGGGCCAGCAGCGCGGCAATTTCATCAGAAACCTGGCCGCCTACGTCCCCCTTGGTGGCGATAAACACGTCGCAGGTGGTGTGCTGTGTCAGCAGGGTCAGCCATTCCACCGTGTCGGTGGTGGTGACAAGGGCGGCGTCCGTATGTTCCTGGTTGTATGTGTCCCGGTTGATTTGCAGGTCGTAATCCGGTTCCTCCCGCCGGTCGGGCAGGTCGAAGTTGGCGGTCAGGTAATCCGCCAGGCAGTCGCTGAACTTGTCCGCCCCCAGCGTACTCAGGTGGTCGTAGTCCTTCATGTCGGTGTCGATGTTGTAGTCAAAGGAGGTCAGCAGTTCCTCCCAGTTGTAGTCCAGGTAGGTCAGCCCGTACTCGTCCGCCAGGGCCTGTATCTGAACGGCGTCGCTGGCCTTCCAGCTGTACTTTGGCGTTTTGAACAGCACCAGTTTGATGTCGTTCTCCTGGCAATATTCAACGATTTTAACGAAATACTCCTGCTGGTAGCTGTACAGCTCCCGCACGTCCGAATCTATCGAATCGTTGTCAATAATCATCAGATCATAGTCCAAGTCCTTTTTGCACTGGTCCGCAATGTTAAATCCCCGGTAGGCCAGGTCTGGGTTCAGCCCCACGCCAATGTCTTTCGCGCTCAACTCCGACCAACGGCTGTGATACTTGATGATGGGGACCAGGTAGCTCAGGGCCGACTCCGTTCTGAACGCCCCCAGCGACTGGACGAACTGAACCTTGTTCAGGGAGAGCTTCATCTCGTCCACCCGCTTGCGCTCCTGGTACTCTTTAATTTCCTCCAGCAGAGAACTGGTCTCCAGCATAATCACAGAGGGGTTTTGGGTCTTTTCCGCCTCAATGAGCCAATAGTAATTGCTCATCAGCGAGGCGGACGCGCCCCCCAAACAGTAAGCGGAGATGCCCGCGTAGTCGTACAGCTCCACCGGGTCAACGCCGTAGATAATCTGACTGCTGCCCAAAAACAGCACGTCCAGGCTGTCCTCGTCCAGGTCGTAAAAGTTTTGCAGCACATACCGGTCCTGGTTATCCTCTGTCCACTTGCTGCGCAGCAGCTCCGTTGCCAAATGGAATAACAGGACAAAGATGACCAGGAAAGCCACCGCTTTTATTCCGTTTTTCAGGGTGAATTTTTGATTCATAGTCCTGTCCTCGTCCCACCTTGCCAGACAGCATACCACAAAAGTTTTCCTAAGACAAGAGATTGCGTTTTTCAAAAAGCCTGTGTGTCAGGAATCCGCCCGGGTGACGCAGGTCATTTCGCCGGTCTCCAGATCGATGCAGACCGTTTCGATAACCAGATCCTGCTCACTGTCATAGACGGTGATGTTCAGGCCGGAGGTGTTGACGCTCTGGTCCTCGCCGCCGATGGAGAGCCGGGCCATCTGTTCGCCCTCGCCCCGGTTGCGGCTGGCGATGTCATAGGCCACGCCGTTTTCCATCTCGCCGTGAATACGGACATAGCCGTCGGCCGTTTTTTCCTCCACCGAGGTTCCGTCGTTGGTCAGCCAGGCCACCAGGCACTCCCCATCGCTCATGGCAGTCAAATCGGTTTCCAGCCCCAGGTCGGCCAGCAGCGCCGCCATTTCTTCGCTGACCAGTCCCGTCGCGTCCCCATAGAGGGAGAGGAAGATGTCGCAGTCGCTGTGCTGCTTCAGCAGGGCCAGCCACTCTGTCGGGTCGGTGGTGGAGCAGAGGTAGGCGTCGGTACACTCCGTCTCGTACAGCTCCCGATTGATTTGAAGATCATAGTCCTCGTCCTCCCGCCGGTCGGGCAGGTCGTAGTTCTCCCCCAAATAGTCGCACAGCCAGTCGCTGAGCTTCTCCGCGCCCTTGACGTTCAGGTGGTCTACGTCCTTCATATCCGTCTCAATGTCGTAGCCGATGACGTTCAACATCTCTTCCCAGTTGAAATCAATATAGGTCAGCCCGTAGCTGTCCGCCAGGGCCTGCACCTGAGCGGAATCGCTGCCAGTCCAACTGTACTTCGGCGTCTTGACCAGCAGCAGTTCCATGTCGTTCTCCTGACAGTAGGTATAGATGTTGTCGAAATACTCCAGCTGGTAGTCGTACATCTCCCGGAGGTCCTCCTCCGGGTCGTCGTTGTCGATGATGAGCTTGCTGTACGTCAGGCCCTTCCTGCAGTAGTCCTCCAGGTCCTGCCCCCGATAGGTCAGGTCGCTGTTCACGCCATAGCCGAAGTCCGACCCTTCCAGCTCGCTCCAGCGGGTGTGATATTTCAGCATGGGGATGAAATAGCTCAGCAGCGAATCCTCCGCCAGCCCGTCCATGGCCAGAATGTTGTCGATTTTGTTTTGGGAAAACCGCATCATGTCGATGCGTTCCCGCTCGTAGTGTTCCCGGAACGGCTCCAGCAGGCTGCTGACATCCAGGATAACCAGCGAGGGGTTCTGGGTCTTGCACGTCTCCAGCATCCAGTAGTAGTTGCTCATCAGCGCGGCGGAGGAACCGCCCAGGGTGTAGGCGGAAATCCCCGCGTAGTCGTACATCTCCACCGGGGAGAAGCCGTAGACCGCCTGACTGTTGCCCAAAATCAGCACGTCCAGGCTGTCCTCGTTCAGGTCATAGAGGTTGCTGTAGATATATTCCTCCTGGTTCTGCGTCACCCATTTGGTGCGCAGCAGTCGGGACACTGCCAGAAACAGCGCCACAAAAATGACCAGGAAGGCCACCGCTTTGAGGCCGACTTTCACTGCATTTTTCCACTTCATGGGTTGTTTCCTCAATAGGCCGCGTAGATGAAGGAAGCGGCGTCATACCCCGGCCCGTAGCAGCCGAAGATGATGATGGCGAACAGCAGGCCGTACAGCAACACCCACCGGAACACCAGATTTTGCTCCGCCAGCGCGTCCCGCACCGGGCCTTTGTGTTCTTCATGGTAGCTGACCCACCACAGCAGGGCAATGCAGACCAGCTCCACGATGATCTGGGGGACGCTCAGCCCGTAAGTGGTCAGGGTCCCGTCCCACAGCGTCCAGGGCTGGAAGCTGTGGAAGACGGTCTGCAAGACCTGCCAGGACATTTCCAGACTGCCCGGACGGGTCAGCAGCCGTCCGCCGCAGAACAGGCAGAACATCCGCACCATGCGGTACACGTCAAAGCTGGGTGCGTCCATGTTGATGTGCAGTCTGCGGCCCAGAGACTGTAGCCCCGGTGTGCAGATGGTGGACAGGGTGATGAGTACGCCATAGTAGATGCCCCAGGCCACATAGGTGGCGCCGGTGCCGTGCCACAGACCGGTCAGGAACCAGGTGATGAGGATGGGGATGGCGGTGATGATGTACCGCCGCACGGCGTCGGGCAGACGGCCTCTGGTGACTTTGTTCAGGTTTTTCATCCAGCCGGAGACTGTGATGGGCTTGTAGACATAATCCCGGAACCAGCCGCCCATGGTCATGTGCCAGCGCCGCCAGAACTCCGGCACGTTTTTGGAGAAGAAGGGGTGGTTGAAGTTCTGCTCCAGCTTGACGCCGAAGATTTCCGACGCGCCGGAGACGATGTCCATATATCCGGTGAAGTCGGTGTAAATTTGAATCGCGTCAAAGAGGATGGCCACAACGTACACCAGTCCGGCGGCGATCTCTCCGGCGTAGACCGCCTCCACGAACACGTTCAGCCAGTCCGCGATGACCAGCTTCTTGAAGAAGCCCCAGGCCATCAGCTCCGCGCCCTTCACCACCCGGTCGGTGTCCCAGCGCAGCTCTTTTTTCAGCTCCTGCCCCAGCGAGTTGTAGCGGGAGATGGGGCCTTGCACGATGTGGGGGAAGTAGATGGCGAAGAGGGCGAACCGGGCCAGATTCGGCTCATAGCGGTAGCGCTTCCAGTACACGTCCAGCAGATACCCCACTGTGGAGAAGGTATAATAGGAGATACCCAGGGGGACAATGATCATGGCGGCGGTGAACTCACCCTGGAACAAACCGCTCCAGTCAAGGACGCGGTTGATGGCGGGGACGAAATACTTCAAAAACTTGACGGCGCACAGCAGGGCGATGTTCAGCACCACGACCAGCACCAACGTCCGCTTGCACTCTTGCTTATAGAGGGCCTTGACGTCCTTCTTTTTCTTCCGGTCCCGCAGGGTTTTCAGCACTTCATCCTGCTGCTCGTAGAGCTTGCCCATCCTCCGGCCCGCCCACCAGACGGTGACGGTAGTGAAACAGAGGAAGGGCAGATACGCCAGCCCATAAATGGCGTAGAACACCACGCTGGCCGCCAGCAGCACCACCCACCGGTACTTCACCGGGCAGAGGTAGAACAGGACCACGCAGAGAAATAAAAACAGGATAAAGGTGAGGGAGGTAATCGACATCTGTTTCTCTCCTTTTACAGCCTTCCGATGAAAATGTGACGAAAATTTCACATTCCCTTATTATCTCAAAGTGACCCATACGGGTCGGCATTCGCCCGCCCGCATGGGTCATTTTATGTTTTTCTGTTTGCTCCAGGGCGCAGGAAATTACTCCTGAAGCTCCTGGATCATGGCCCACATGGCCTCTACGGTGTCAAAGTTCTCGTTGGTCATGTACTCCATGTCGATCTCAATGCCGAAGGTGTCCTCGATTTCCGCAATCATCGAGGAGATGTCGATGGAGTCGATGATGTGTTCCGAGACGATGCCCTCTGCGGTGGTGAAGTCCACGTCCGGGCGCAAGTCGTTCAGGATTTCCAGCAGTTCTTTCATGGGGATTCCTCCTTTTGATATGGTTGTAGGCGTTTATGTTCCGTGACAGCGCCGCGGTTTGTCGTGCCGCGGGCTGTCAAAAAATCACGTTCCGTCAGGGCAGCTCTTTATACAGCGTTTTCCCGGACTCATTCTTGGGGATTTCCGGAAGATAGCAGGCGGCAAAGGCGGAGGGGTTCAGGTGGGTGGTGTCGGACAGGAACTTTTTCACCTCGTCCAGCTTGCTCTCATCGGTCAGGTAGATCTTCAGCTGCTGGTCGGTGCCGGTGCTGGCGCAGTCCAGGTCGGGGTAGCGCTGCTTTACCATCCGGTCGATTTCGTCCAGGTTGACCCGGTTGCCGAACAGCTTCAGGAACCGCTTTTTGCGGCCCACCACGAAGAAGTAGCCGTCCTCGTCCATTTTCGCCATGTCACCTGTGACCAGCACACCGCCCCGCTCGTCGCCTTTGGCCAGGTCCTCGCCCTGCTCGGCGTAGCCCAGGGTCACGTTGGGGCCGTGATACATCAATTCGCCCACCACGCCGGGCTGGGTGATGGTCTCGCCGTTCACATCGATGAGTTCCAGCCGTCCGCCGGGGATGGCGATGCCGATGGAGCCGTATTTCTCCAGGCTCTTGTCGTAGGGCAGGTAGGACATCCGGGCGGTGGCCTCGGTCTGGCCGTACATGACTACGAAGTGCTTGCCGGTCTGTTGAGCGTACTCAGCGAACTCCTTGTGCATCTCCGGGGCCAGTTTGCCGCCGGCCTGGGTGAAGGTCCGCAGGTCGGGCAGCTTCATGCGGAAGAACCGCACCCGCTTGAGCATCTCATAGGTGAAGGGGACGCCGCCGAAGCTGGTGGCCTTCTGCTCCCGCATAAACATCCAGAAGTCCCGGCTCATAATAGTCTTGGTGGTCAGCAGAATGGTGGCCCCCACCAACAGGTGGCTGTTGATGATGGAGAGGCCATAGGTGTAGTTCATGGGGAGGGTGGTGACGGGCCGCTCGGTGGCGTCCAGCTCCAGATACTCCGCGATGGACTCCGCGTTGGACTGGGTGTTGGTGTAGCTCTGGCGCACCAGCTTGGGGCTGCCGGTGGAGCCGGAGGTGGTCAGCAGCAGAGCCAAATCATCGTGGAGAGGATAAATTTGCTCCTCCTCCAGCCGGAACAGGGAGTAACCCCAGTGCTTCCACAGCAGGGGCCTGTCCTGGTACTGGCCCGCCATGTGGTCGGGGACGGAAATATACCGGGGCCGATAGACCTCCAGCAGGTGGGCCAGCAGGCCGCCGTCGATTTTCGCGTCCAGCATCAGGGGAACCACCCGGTTGTGCAGGAAGCCCACATACTCCGCAGCGGACCCCGCCACGTTTTCGCACAGGTGGAACACCAAGCTCCGGGGCTGGAGTACCTGCCCCATGGCCTCGCAGCCCTCGCCCAGCTGTTCATAGGTGACGGTCAGCCCCTGCTCGTCCAGCAGGGCGACCTGACTGCCATATCGTTCGCATTCGTCAAAGTAACTCATACGGTTCTGCCTTTCCATTGGAGGGTTTGCTGTGTCAAAAAAGCCGCTGGATTCCGGCGGCTTTTGGACAGTCCTCCAGATAGTACTTAGTATAGCATCCCACAAGCCGGGATTCAATATACAAAGGGCCGTCAGTTGATAAAAAATGATTTTTTTCTTCGGCGTTTTTTTAAGCAGTTCGCACATCCTCCGTCCCTGTTATGGCAGTTTCTTCCTCCGCAGCGGCGGCGTCCGTTTCCTCCTCGGCGGCGGCAGTGTCCGTGTCGTCCATGACATTGGCTGCATCTTCCTCGACGGGTTCTTCCTCCGCGATGGCGATGTCCGCCTCGTCGGTGTCGCCATCGATGTTGCTCTCATCGACCCAGTCGGCGGCCTCGTCCTCGTCCACCAGTTCCACGTCGCTTGTGCCGATGGTGACGGTGGTGGAGAACAGCAGAGTACTGTAGCCCTGGTAGCACGTCAGGTCTATATCGATGGGCATAAACGCCGTCCAGTCGAAGGTGTCCTCATAATCCTCATCATAATACTCGTAAGCGTCTGTTTCCAGGTCGTAGATGTCATCCTGGTCGATGTAGATGTAAAACGCCTTCTTCGCCCCGGCGCTGACCGTCTCATAGAGAAAAGCATCCATTTCGTAGTCGTCGCAGAGCCGGAACGCTTCGCTCTCCAGTGTGACGGATTTTTTCCCGGTGTTCTCCACATAGAACTGCAGTTTGGCGTAGCTGCTGTACCGCTCCTGTTGAATACCGCCGAAGGTCAGTGTCACGCCGCTCCCCTCATAGAGGACATCCCCCGGCAGCTCCTCGTCCGGCAGCGCCCCGGTGTAGGCGGAGGTCTCCAGCGCGGCGGAGATGGTGTCGATGGTGTTGTAATCCCCATCCATCAACTCACAGTCCAACCTGATGAGCTGGATGCTGTCCGGCTCCCCGTAGTTGTACAGGTTCAGCCGCTTCCGCCCCATGCTGTTCCTGCTGACATCCATCCACAGGGAGGAACTGGCCTCCCAGCCGTTGACCTGGACGCTGCTGCTGTACAGATGCACGGCGGAGCCGGTGTTGTTCTCCAGCCGAATCGTCAGGTAACAGTCGTCGGTGGCTCCTTCAACGCCCAGCGCCGTCACCACAATGCCGTTTTTGTCGTAAAGCACCGTCTGTTCCAGGGTGGTGCCGTCGCTCATGGTGTAATCCACGGTGGTGTAGCCGTTGGCCTCGTCCAGGGCGGCTTTCAGCTCCTGCTTCTCGCTGCTGGCGCAGCCCGCCAACGCAAGGAACAGGGCGGCGGCCAGACACAGGGATAAAAAGCGTTTCATGTTGCCTCTCTCCTTTGGGGTGGGTTTTCTGCTGCTTTGCGGGGAAACCCCTCCGCCACCGCCTAAAGGCGGCGGCCCTCCTCCGCCGTCAAGCGGCACTTCCGCTTCGCTCCCTGCCCTTTCAGGGGAGGCGTGGGGGATAGTGCTTATCGTTTGGTCTGCGTTTTTACTCAAAGCAGAAAGAATTTGGAATGTTATTTACCCAATAGGGAAACATTGCCCTTAACCAGCTGCCATTCCGCAACTGACCGCCCCTCTTGCCTCCCCTGAAAGGGGAGGCGG
>JAJQBR010000090.1 GCA_021203185.1 Clostridiales bacterium | reverse complement strand
CATATCCAGGCAGTAACAAGCTATATTCTCTGCCATGAAGAGCATTTTCGGCGTGAAATGGAGGCGCAAATGCGCATCGAAAGCGCCGAGAAGATCAAGACCAACAGGAAACAGCTTGCCCGTGATGAAAAACGGATCGCTGAACTGAAGCGGCTCTTTATGAAGGTCTACGAGGACAATGCCAGCGGAAAGCTGAGCGATGAACGGTATGAATTGCTGAGTCAGAGCTACGAGGCGGAGCAGAAGCAGTTAGAAGCCGAGGTAGCTGCACTGCAAAAGGCGATGGAAGTACAGGAACAGCAGAACGAGAATATTGAGAAGTTTATCCAGAAAGCTCAGAAATATGTGGGCATCGAAAGCATCGACGCCTACACGCTGCACGAACTCGTTCAGGCAATCTATGTGGAGGCCCCTGACAAGTCCAGCGGCAAGCGCAGGCAGGCCATTCACATCAAGTATGATGGGCTGGGGTTTATCCCTCTGGAGGAACTGACGAAGTAAACAAGGCAAGGGGAACGGTGCGACCCTGTTGGTCACACCGTCCCCCAAAAAGCTCCATATAGACGGAGTGTGTGCAATACTGTGTTACGAACACCGTCCTAACGGCGCTTGCGACAATATGACCAGGCTATGGAAGTGCGCAAGAAAAATGAGCAGCCGATTGATTTGGCTTTGACGAGAGCTGATGCACTTGTTATCATAGATGCGCTTCAGGCATATCAGCGAGAACTAGACAGCCAGGTGACGAAGAACGTAAAATCCGATTGGATTGGACGCCTTCCGTATACCTATCGTCTTTCTGCGGATTTGTTCAAGCGTATGCAGATAGCTGTATACGGAACTATCATCTATCCGACTGCGCTTGATACAGAAAAGCACGAAAGTGTCTGAGTTCACGGTACATATTTGCGACCATGAAGGGACGCATAGCAGATCAGCGCAGTCAGTGTAATCCCTTCAAGTGGGTCATTATTTTTTAGTCCTTGGCTAACACGAGCAAATCCGCCTTTCGGAAAAAAGTCCTCCATCACCGTGACCAACGCCCAGGACGAGCAGGAGGAGGAAGAGCTGACCTACAACCGCCAGGACTTCTGGACGACCACCTCCAACAAGCAGCTAAACTTTGTGCAGCACATCAACACCATTTTGAAAACGGACGGACAAGCCGCCGTTGTCGTGCCGGATAACGTCCTCTTTGAGGGCGGCGCCGGGGAAACGGTGCGGAAAAAGCTGCTGGAAACCACCGATTTACACACCATCCTCCGCCTGCCCACAGGTATCTTCTACAAACCCGGCGTCAAGGCGAACGTCATCTTTTTTGACAAGAAGCCTGCCAGCCCGGACAGGCAGACGAAGGCAGTGTGGATCTACGACCTGCGCACCAACGTTCATTTTACATTGAAGCAGCACCCCATGACAGACGCGGATTTGCAGGATTTCATTCAGTGTTATCACCCGGAAAACCGGCGTGACCGCCGTGAGACCTGGTCAGAGGAGAACCCAAATGGGCGCTGGCGCAGATTCCCGGTGGAGGAAATTCTGGAGCGGGACAAAACCAGCCTGGACATTTTCTGGATCAAGGACAAATCCCTTGCCGATTTGGACGACCTGCCCTCTCCCGACGAACTGGCCAGCGACATTATTGAGAATCTGCAAAGCGCCGTGGAGAGTTTTCAGGAATTGCAGCTGCAACTGCACAAATCGTAAAACAGGAGGCAACGAAATGACCAACGTGGAAGCAATCATTCGGAACCGGCGTTCCGTCCGCAAGTTCAACGATACACCGCTCTCGGAGGAAGCGCTGTCCGCCATCGTGGAGGCGGGCCGGTGGGCGCCCACTGGCGGCAACTGCCAGACCACTCACTTTCTTGTCATCACCAACGGGGAGGTGCTGGAAACCCTCCGCGCATTGGTAAAAGAGGCGTTTGCCGGGATGGAGCTTGCCGAGGGGCAGTATATCAGCATCCAAAACTCCATCAAGCGGTCAAAGCAGGGGGATTACGTCTATGATTATCACGCGCCCGCCCTTGTGGTGGTGGCGAATCGGCGCGGCTATCCCAACGCCATGGCGGACTCCGCCTGCGCCCTGCAAAATATGCTGCTCACTGCGGAAGCGCTGGGCGTCGGCTCCTGCTGGATCAACCAGCTCCATTGGCTGGACGAAAATCCGCTGGTGCGGGACTATCTCGAATCCTTGGGGCTTGGCGAGGACGAAACAATCTGCGGATCGGCTGCCTTTGGAAATTATGACGGAGTACACACGCAGAAGCCGAGAACAGGCATGAAGGTGGAGTATATCAGGTGACATTGAGGAAATGTCGTAAAATAAGAGTTTGCGTAAAACATAAGGAGAGAGGCAATGTTTGACAAGTTACGGCTGTAAGAGGCCTTGACAGAATACAAGCGGGATTTAACCGCTTTTCAGTGGAGCGATGAAAAAATACAAATGGGAGGCAATCAAAACATTTCGGGCGCATTGGAAAGAAAATGACCCTGATTTTGCGGAGATGCTCTCGCAGTCGCTTTCTAAGGCAGGAATTTTGCTTGCAGCTGCAAATTACTATCCGGCTCCGCCATTCTTTTTATGTTATCATTGAAAAGCGATGAAAAATGCCGTATAATGACACCAGAAGGGCAACCCCGACCTGGAACGCCCGCAAGTGGCGACCCTGAACCGATTTCTCCCTATTGCCCCGGCTGGGGCAACAGGACTGCATAGGAAGTGACCCGACCCTTGGAAATTCACCTGACGACCCGTGCCGCAGCGGAGTACGATTATCTCTCATCCGGCGCGATGACGCCGGAGATGGCGGCAAATTATCTCCAGGGCGGCTGCATCGAGCTGCGAACCTTCTCCGAGATCCTGCGAGACCAGTATCCCTACCCGGATATCCGCGCCCGGCTGACCGCCTTTTTCCAAGCCTGTGAGACCAACACTGCCACTGCATCTGTCGCCCGGAAGGTACAGAACTGGCTGAACGGCAGAAACCAGCCCACCAGCCGGGAAGACGTGTTTCGTATCGCCTTCGCCCTGGACCTGAGCGAGGGCCAGGCCAGCCTGCTGCTGGGCCAGTGTACCGAGTACGGCATCCACTACCGGGATCCCAAAGACGTAATCTATGCGTGGTTCCTGCGCAACGACGGCAGCTATGAGGAGGCCCACACCTTCTACCAGTCCCTGCCCCCGGTACCCAGGCTGAAAGACTACCCGCAGGCCGACGGTGTCCGCATCACCAGGGAGCTGCAAAGCGTCTTTTTCACCATCCATACCCAGGAGAATCTGCGTCGGGCCTACCTGGACAACATCGACAAGTTCGGCCAGCTCCACGTCCGGGCCTACCACTACTTCGAGAAGTATATGAAGCAGCTCACCCACCCGGACAACGGCTGGGGCGGCGCCGACGAGCAGGACTACTCCATCGAAAAGGTCATGGAGCAGTACCTCTCCCTTCATATGCCATCCGGCCGCAACCGGACCCGCTACAGCGTGACCCAGAAGCTGCTCAAGCGCAACTGGCCCAACGCCACCTCTCTGAAAAACATCTTGGCGCACAGGGAGGACGTACCTCGAAAGCTGCTGCTGATCCTGTACATCGTCACGGAGAACGCGGTGGACGGCGAGTACTGTGAGCTGGACGAGGATTACCTCTCCCTCCAGGACCGACTGGAGGACCACTGGTGGGTACTCAACGCCATCCTCACTGACTGCGGTATGCCCACCCTGGATCCCCGCAACGCCACGGACTGGCTGGTTCTGTACGCCCTGACCGCCAGGGAGGACGAATCCATGAGCGAGCGGATGACCCAAGTCATCGACCACCTGTTTGCGGACATTCAGGAGTAAAATCCGCTGCGCGGATTTTAGCTATTAGCCATTAGCTCTTAGCTGTTAGCTTGGTGTCGTTGCCTTTTGGGGTTGTCCTTTGAATCCGGCTTGTCAGCGGTTCCAACGTGAAACCCCTCCATCGCGGCCTTTAGACGGTGGCGGAGGGGTTTCGCTGGGAAACAAACCACCAATAAATGAAAGCTGTTACTTTTCGGTAGCACCCACCGAGCCAACAACAGCAAAAAACGACCTGCTCAAAGAGCAGGCCGTTTTTTTGCTTACTTACTCCGGGTCGTTGCCGGAATAGATGCCGTCGTCCTCGAGGATGTCGCCCACGGTGCCGCCGTTCAGGTAGAACGTCCCCTGGTTGTTCAGGCTGCCGTAGATGACCAGACCATTATCATTGTTCGCCGAATACAAGCCGTACAGGATGCCGTAGTTGTTCAACGTGCCGTTCAGGTTTACGGTCATGACCGCATCCAGGTACATTGTGCCATAGTTGGTCACAGTGCCGTCCAGGGTACATGTATAGAGCCAGTGGTCGCTGCGTTCGTAAAATGTGCCGTAGTTGGTCAGCGTGCTGTCCCCGCTCAGGGTGAGGTTGTCATACCCGTGGGTCAGTTCGCTGTCCTCGTCGATGGTCACGCTGCAGCTTTCAAGACCCAAATCCTTCCAAGCGTACATCTCGCTGTTTTCCAGCGTGACCTCCGCGTTCGCCAGGTAAAGGTCACCATAGGCCACAAGCAAACTGCTCTCCAGGGTCAGCGAGGTTTCAGACTCCAAATTTCCGATATACACCGTGCTGCCGCCCTCCACGGTCACGCTGCCGATGGTGTAGCCGCCGCCAGCAGCGAGATTCGCCACCGCGCCGTCCGAGACGGTGAGGCTGTCGGCATTGACCGCCCCAGAGAGGAATGCGCCCTCGCCGGTCACGGTCAGGCTGCCCTCCACGGTCAAGGTGCAATGAAGGAACAGCTGCTTGTTGACGGTCAGGTCGCCGGACACGGTGACGTCCTCGTCGTCCAAAATCACTCGGTCCACTTCGTCGTTGGCCAGGGCGCTCTCCAGCTCCTTCAGATTGGAGACCCATGTGACCCCATCGCCGTCGCCCGAATCGTTGACCAGGGTCAACGCCTCGTGGATATTTTCCGGCAGCGTCAGCGCGTCCGGGTCAGAGTAAGTGATGAAACCCTTGCCGTCCAGTGAGCTGTCCGTTACGGCATTGATCTGGCCGTACATATTGAGTTCCACCTCGTTTTGCAGGGTCGAGGAGGCTTCGGTCAGATTGATGCTGCCGTAGTTTTTCATGCTGTCGTAGTTCTCCAGCCGGGCGTCGGCCCCAATTTCAAAGGTACCCCAGTTGACAAACCAGTCGGTGGAGGTGAGGTAGGCTTGCTCGCCGTCCGTCGTGTTCTGTCCCTCCAGCGTCCAGACGCCGAAGTTCATCAGAGTGGTTTCCCGGAAGTTGAAGAAAAGCTCCTCGCCCTCGCCGACGGCGTTGATTGTCCCCAGGTTGACCAGGTCGGTGCATTGCAGCATAGTCCCCCCGGACAGGTTCATCTGGCCCACGTTGAGGACCACGCTCCAGCTGCAACCGCTCAGACTGCCGGTTATGGTTCCGTAGTTGACGATGCCGATGTCGCTCTCGCCGTCCTCCAGGGACAGGTCACAGGTCATGGTTCCCCGGTTGACCAGCACCGTGTCGCGCAGGCCCCATGCGCCGTCCTCTGCGGCTGTCACCACTGCGCCCTCCTCGATGAGGACGGGAACCTGCGCGACGAACCACTCGGTCACGGTGATCTCGCTGCCGCTGGTGACTTTCACGGCCTGGGTGCTGCCGTCCTCCAGGGCGGCTTGCAGCTCATCCCAGGTGGTGACGGGGGTGGCGTCGGCAAACAGATCCTCCTCAGAGAGAGCGATGTACAGCTGGGTTGATGCTTTTATCTCGTCCCACGAATCGCACCCGTACATATTGATGCTGGCTCCGTCCTCCAGAGTCAGGTCGTCCTCCTGCTCCACCCAGAGCTTCCAGGCGATCAGGCTGCCGCCGTCCTTCACGGTGATGCTGCCGCCGTCTTTGGTTTGAATCAGGCCGATTTCGGACTCAAGGCTGCCGCCGCTGGCGATCTCAAGGCTGCCGCCCTCGCCCACGACCACGGCCTGGAGGCTGAGCAGCCCCACATCGGTCGCAATGTGTACGGCCTTATTGATTTCCAGAACGCCGTTTTCGGTCTCCCAGGTGATGTTGCCCACCAGGTTGATGTAGGTGACGCTGTCGTTCTCCAGCGCCTCCTGGAAGCGGGACAGGCTGGTCACAGTGACCTCCGAGCCAACGGGTTCGGGTTCCTCGGGGGTGTCCTCGCCCTCGTCCTCGTCTGCCACCGTTGTCGTGGAGGCATCGCCGTCGGTGGTGGTGGGCTTGTTGCCGCCCACAAGGGAGATGGCGGCGATGGCGATCACCAGCGCCGCGGCCACGACTGCCGCCACGATGCGGCGCAGCATGGCGCTGTCCGGCTTGTTGGAGCCGCCGGCTTCCGGTTCGGGGGCGGGTTCTTCTTCCGATTCCTCCGCCGGTTCCTCATCGGTTTTTTCTTCCGGTTCTTCGACGGTTTCCTCTTCCAATTCCGGCTCCAGCACCGTCACGGGGGTGGGTTCCTCCGCCGGTTCCTCGCCCAGCTCGGTCACGCCCATCACGGTAACGGCGGGTTCCGCGTCGTCGGTGGGTTTTTCCGCCGGTTCCTCGCCCGGTTCGGTCACGCCTACCACTGCGGCGGCGATTACCGCGTCCTCGGTGGGTTCGTCCAAAGGCTCCGGCACAGGTTCCGGTACGGGGTCGGGGTCTGGTTCAGGCTCTGGCACCGGCACAGGTTCCGGCACCGGCACAGGTTCCGGCTCCACCGGATGATACAGCCCGGCGTGCAGTTCCTCCACCGACTGATACCGGCGGCGGGGCTGGATGGCCATGCCCCGGAGCAGGGCCTTTTGCTGGCCCGGCGTCAGGTCCACCCCCAGGTCCCGTGGCGGTACCAGCTCGTCCTCCAAAATGCGGTCCAGCGCCTGGGGCGGCACCCGCCCGGTCAGGCAGTAGTAGATGGTGGCGGAGAGGGCGTATACGTCCGTCCAGGGGCCTTGCCCCTTGTGCTGGTACTGCTCGATGGGGGCGTAGCCCCGTTTCAGGGCGATGGTCATGGTCTCGTTGCGGGCGGACTCTCTGGCACAGCCGAAGTCCAGCAGCCGGATAGCGCCCCGCTCCAGCATCAGGTTGTCCGGGCTGATGTCCCGGTGAATCAGCCCCGCCTCGTGCAGGGCTTTGAGGGCGGAGAACAGCGGCTCGATGAGGGTCAGCAGCTCCTTGGCGGGGATGCGCCCGCCCCGCTGCTCCACCAGCTCCAGGAAGTTGGTGCCCTCCACGTATTCCATGACGATATAGGCGGTGTTGTTGGCCTCGAAGAAGTCCCGCACCAGAACGATTTGGGGCTGTTTCTCCATTTTTGCCATGACGCGGGCTTCCCGCAGGAACTTTTTCAGCCCGTGTTCGTAATCCCGGTTGATGTCCTCGGTTCGGACCAGGACCGAAATGGAGTTGGGCGAAAAACGGGAGACCCGGTCCACCGGGAAATATTCTTTGATGGCGACCTTCATCTCCAGGCGCAGGTCGCAGCCGATGTAGGTGATGCCGAAGCCGCCTTCACCCAGCACCCGGCCCACCAGATAGCGCCCGGCCAGGATGGTGCCGGGGGGCAGATGGTGGGGAGAGGGCGTGTAGGCGCCCTGGGTCAGCCCGCAGTTGGGGCAGGTCCCGTCCGGCGCGACCCGGCTCATGCAGTAGGGGCAAAACTCCTCCTGATTCGGGGTTTCCCGGTTCAGATTGTGACTGTCATGGGGCACAGGTGTTCGCCTCCTTTCTCAAAGCGGTGCGTCGCCGGGTGTTGGCTCCATTATAGCGCACATTGCGCTCCGGCGACAGCTTATTTTTTGATTTGTCCATTTTTTCTGCCTCATACGGCTCACAGGCCGGTCAGCCACAAAATCAGGTATACGATGATCGCTGCAATCACGCCCATCAGGATACGGACGCCCAGGCTGGGCTTGGGCTTCGGTTCCGGCGCGGGTGGGTACGGGTCCGACGGGTTCCAAACGGTGGGGCCGGGGTCCGTCAGATCCTTATACTGCCCACCGGTGGAGCCGTGGGTTGTCGGATCCGGCGGCGTAGGGGGTGTTGGCGGGGTATGCTGCGTGGGTCTCGGATCTTCCAGCCGCATCTCCCGCAGCAGGTCATACATGGACTGGATGCGGTCCTTGGGCTGCACAGCCAGGCCGTGCAGCAGGGCGGCCTCCTCCAGCGGCGTCAGGGCCACGCCCAGAGCCGTAGGAGGCTGCAGGGGATCCTCCTCCAGCCGCTCGGTGGACTGGGGCGGCACCTTTCCCGTCAGCAGGAAGTAAATGGTGGCGCACATGGCGTACACATCGGTGTAAGGCCCCTGCCCCCTGGTGGTGTACTGCTCCACCGGGGCGAAGCGTGGCTTGGTGATGACGGTCAGCTCCTGGTTGCCCTCCATCCGGCGGGCTGAGCCGAAGTCCAGCAGCTTCAGGGTGCCGTCGGGCATCCACATGATGTTGTCCGGGGCAATGTCCCGGTGGAGTACCCCGGCCTGGTGCAGCTCCTCCAGGTCCCGCAGCAGCGGCGGCAGCTTGGGCAGCAGCTCCGAAGGAGGGATGCGTCCGCCCATCTGCTTGGCCTTTTCGTGCAGAGGCACGCCGTCCAGGTATTCCATGACCAGGTAGGCGGTACCGTTGCTCTGAAAGCAGTCCTTGACCTGCACCACTGAGGGCAGCGGGTCGAAGGAGGCCAGCATCCGGGCCTCGCCGCTGAACCGGTCCAGCCCTTTCTGGTAATCCGCCTCCTGGTAGGGCTTGGGGGTCACCTGCTGGTCGTCGGTGCGCACCGCCGCCCACATGGGGAAATACTCTTTCAGCGCCAGGCGCTGGTGGTGATTCACCTCCTCAGCCTCGTAGGTGATGCCGAAGCCGCCCTGCCCCAGCACCCGCACCAGGCGGTAGGTGTAGAGAGTGCCGGTCAGCAGCGTACCTGGGGCCAGGCGCATATCGCTGCCTGTCTCGCGGTTCGCCATCTCAGACGCCTCCCTTGTGGGTCACGATAAAGCTCTCGCTGTGGGCGGCCAGATAGAACCGGTCCCCTGGCTGGAGGCGCACCGGCTGGTTGGCCGCCAGACGCTGGCCACCGCCCAGGTAGGTGCCGTAGCTGGAACCAAGGTCTTTCAGGTAGAGTGTGCCGTCGGTAACGGTCAGCTCGCAGTGGACACGGCTGATGCCCTTCACCGTGGAGGGATAGGCGATCTGACACTGCTGGGGGTCACGGCCCAGACGCACCGTGCCGTTAATGGCAAACCGCCGATTGACGAACTGGCCGCTCTCGCCCTGGATGCGCAGTCCGCTGTCGCCGGCAGAAGCGGGCTGGTCAACAGGCTGAGGCTGGGGTTCCAGCGGAGTCTGGTTACCAGAGTCCGTAACCGGAGAGGTCGGCTGGGATGCGGGCTGGGGTTTCGGCTGGGGCTGAGGCTCCGGCTGAGGTTCGGGCTTCTTCTTGCGGCTGCGCAGTACCAGGAGAATCACCACCGCAAGGACAACCACCACGGCAATGGCGATGGGAACGATAGGCAGGTCAAGGCCGGCGGGTTCCTCCTCATCTTCCACGTTGTATTCGATACCCAGCTCGTCCAGGGTGTCGAAAACGTAGTCGATGTAGATGGCGTAGTTCAGGCTCTCCGAAGCCGTGCCGTCGTAGGTGTTGATGCCCAGCACCACGCCGTCAGCGTTCACCAGGGGGCCGCCGGAATTGCCGCCGTTGATAGTGGCGTCGTGCTGGACGATCTTCACGTCGTTTTCCGAGGCCATGGCGGTAAAGCGGGAGACGGTGCCGGTGGTCACCGTCACATCGCTGACGGTGGAATTGTAGGTATAGGTATAGGTGTAAATGGGCAGCGGATAATTGTTATAATAATAGTTGTTGCCGGAATCCACCCAGCCGGTGCTGGTGGTGGTCTGGTCGCTGACGCCGGGATAACCCATGGCGTAGACGGCTTCTGTTACTTTTGCGCTCTCCGCGCCGTCTGCCAGCTCCAGGGCGACGCGGCCGGACACTGGCTCCTCATCCGAGGTCTGGATGACAGCGTAGTCGTAATCCTCGGAATACTCCAGCACTTCACACTCTACCATGCGGTTGTAGTTGATGTCATACTGGGTATCCAGCAGATCGCCGGCATCCAAGCCCAGCTCCGCCAGCCCCTCGGCGTCGTACAGGCCGCCGCCGATCTCCACAGCCCGGTAGGTGATTGTAATGGCGTCCTCCCCCAGCATGATATAGACCCGCTGGGCCTGGACATAGCTGCCATCGTCGTTCTGCTGTGTCACCACATGGCGGTTGGTGATGAAGGTGTTGGTCTC
>JAJQBR010000007.1 GCA_021203185.1 Clostridiales bacterium | reverse complement strand
AAAAATATGCCCCCGGCATATTTTTTAGCAAAATCCTCCCTAAGAACCCTCCCCCTATCCCGCTGGCGGCTAGCGCCTTGTCCCTCAATCAGGTGGTCTATCCCGTTAGAGACGAAACAAAATCGAAGCCCAGCGAAGCGGGTTCGATTTTGAGAGGAGGCGTTGCGGAGCGAACGAGCATTCGGCTTACAGACGGATGCGAGCGATACGGAGCTAACGCCGACGAGGTGAGACTGCCGCCCATGGCGGCTGGGTACGATTGCCGTTCCACCCTCTGCCGTCAAGCGGCATTTCCGCTTCGCTCCCTAGCCTACGGCGGGCGGAATGTGCAATTTTATAGGCCAACGGTGGATAACATCTGACTGTACGGCCACTTTATTCTCCTCAACCCAGGATAGATTGCATCTTTAAGTTGATGACATTGCCTGTAAGGACAGGCGTTTCTACCCAGATAGAAGCAAAACAGCGGCGCCCGTTGCGGCGCCGCTGCGTTTTTTGCGTTATTTTTGTCATCATCCCTACCAGAGCAGCACCAGAAGCACAACCCAGAGGACACAGGCAAGGGGCACCAGAATTTGGAAGGTTTTGTGCCGCGTCTTGTGGCGGAACACACGCATCCCCAGCAGCGCGCCCACGCAGCCGCCGACGAAGGCGGCCGTCAGCAGCGTCCGCTCCGAGATGCGCCAGGCCCCCCGCCTGGCCCTGGCCTTGTCCAGGCCGTAGAGGAGAAAGGTCACCACGTTCGCTACCACCAGGTAAAGGGGCAGAATCCTGCCCAACAGTCCGTTCGTTGCGCTTCCTCCCACTGCTTCCAGATTTCCGGGCAGTAGCCCACGGTGGCCTGCCTGCCGTTGCGGACGATTGGGGTACGGAGCAGACCGGGATCCTCCAGCAGATGTTCCAGCTTCTGCTCGTCATAGGCCAGGTAGGCCAGCCCCTTTGCGTCCGGGTGCTTGGGGTCAATGACGGCGTCAAAGCCCACCGCTCGAATCACGCTGGTCAGCTCCCCCCGGCTCATGGGATACTTTAAAATGTCCACATTCTGGAAGCGGATGCGCCGCTCCTTGAAGTAGCGCTGGGCCTTCTTCGTGTCAAAGCACTTGGACTTGCCAAAAATCTGTATGTTCATCCCTGTGCCGCCTTTCAGGGCTGAGGCGTGGCCGCAGCTTCCTTGATGGCGCGGTACTTCTCCTGCACCTCTTTCGTCTTGCCGCAGGACATCTTCCCCTCGGTGCAATGGCCGCAGGCCACGCAGCTGGGCCCGGCGGCGGCGAACAGGCCGGGGGCCACGGGATAGACCAGCTTAAGCATCTCCTCCGCCAGGGCGCGAATTTCCCACTGGGCCCGGTTGCAGCACCGCAGGGCGAAGAAGTTTTTCAGGCTCCGGGCGTTCATGGTCATGACCATCTTCGTTTCACAGGCGTTGGGCAGCACGAAGCGGGCGTCCTCGTTGGCCATCTTCTCCGCCTTTTTCTCCGCTTCCTTTTGGGAGAATCCTTCCGACATCAGCTCGGCGGTATGCCGCTCCTGCAAAGAGGCGCACAGGGCCAGATACTCCTCCCCCTGCTTCCGCATGGCCTCCAGGAACAGTTCTTTAGAGGCCGGGTCGGCCTCTACCTCCGGCGGGATGACAAATTGGAAGTCGTCCAGCCGCACATAGCGCTGGCTCTGGACGGAGAAGGACGCGATGCGGTGGCGGGTGATTTGGGCCAGCAGGGAGCGGCTGACCCCCTCGATGGCGAAGGTAAAGGAGGCGTGCTCGATGGGGCTTTCGTGGCCCATGGACGCCAGCATTTTGACGAATTTCGCCGCTTTCTCCGGCGTCAGGTTTTCCAGCAGCTCGCCCACCCCCACGGGGCTGTAGCACAGCTTGGCGGCGGCGGCCACCACCCGCTCCGGCTCCGGCGTGTGGGCGATCAATTTGACAGTCATCATAGCTTCTCTCCCTCTTGCTCCCGCAGTCTGACGGCAATATCAGAAGCGCTGTAAAGCACCCGCAAAACCGTCACCCTGCTGTGATTTATCACATAAAATGCCGAATGGTTATCCACCAACAGTTGGCGGATTCCCCGCTCCCGCTCAGGCTGAGATTCCAGCAGATGGCAGCGCTCCGGCAACTGCTCCAGAGTGTTGATTGCTCCGGCAATGCGGTCATACTGCTTCATGGCGGTATCCGGCGCATGGAATACGGTGGCAATGTGATGGTAAATCGCCTCCATGTCTCGTAACGCCTGATTGGTGATCTCTATCTTGTATTGTTTCATGCGTGGGTTTCCCGGAACTGCGCAAAGGCGGCAGCGGCGTCCTGGGTGCGGCCATTTTCCATATCATCAACGCCGGCCTGCAACGCGCTGTGAAGCGCTTCCGCAGACATCCGGTCGGCGTTGACAGATTCAGGCGCTTTGGGCAGCGACACCGAAAAGGGGATGCCGCCGGTCAGAGACACTTGGCGGAGAAACATATCCACCGCAGTCGCCATGGGAATCCCCAGCTGCTTGAGCACTTCCTCTGCCTCCCGCTTCACCGTAGGATTCACACGAAGATTCAGGGTTGCTGTCTTTTCCATAGTATCAGCTCCTTTTCTGCCATTGTAACGCGATTTGCGTTAACCGTCAAGCCCGGGTTTGCGTCAAATCAGGAATCTCACCCGTTTCCGGGCGAAAGGCTGCCCTACATCCCAAATCCCCCGTTGACCCCCAGCACCTGTCCGGTGATGAAGGAGGCGTCGCCGCTGCACAGGAAGTAAATGGCCGCCGCCACCTCCTCCGGGGTACCCAGTCGCCCCAGGGGGGTCTCCTCCGCCAGGGCCTGACGGGTTTCCCCGTCAGCGAAGGCCATCATGTCGGTATCGACGACGCCGGGGGCTACTACGTTGACGGTGATACCGGAGGGCCCAACCTCCTTGGCCAGCGCCCTGGAGAAGCTCAGCACCGCCCCCTTGGCCGCGGAGTAGGCCACCTCGCAGCTGCCCCCCACCTGCCCCCAGATGGAGGAAACTGTGACGATGCTGCCCCGGTGCTGCCGGAGCAGGTAGGGTAATGCGGCCCGGCAGGCGTGGTAGACCCCATTCACATCCACCGCCATCAGCCGCTCCCACTGCTGGCTGGTCACGTCCTGGAGCACCATGCCGGGCAGGGAAATGCCCGCGTTGCAGACCAGGGCGTCCAAACCGCCGAACCGCTCCGCCACAGCGCCCGTCATGGCCTGCACCTGCCGCCAGTCGGCCACATCGGCCTGCACCGGAAACGCGTTCGGCTCCAGTTCCCGGCACAGGGCCTCCGCCCGCTCCCGGGAGCGGCAGTAGTTTACCGCCACGTTCCAGCCCTCCGCATGGAAACGTCGGGCGGCTGCTGCGCCGATGCCCCGGCTGGCCCCGGTGATCAATACTGTCTTCGCCATGAGATGTGCTTCCCCCTTCCACAATTCCTGTATTCCGTAGTTTATCACAAAATTCCCCGCCCTACAAGGGCGGCCGGTCACTTTTCTGTTTCGTTTTCCTTCCGGAGATTCCCCTGAAAAAAGCGTTTTTCAGGGGAAATCAGTGTCAAAAAGGCTTTCAAAGAAACGCTGTAAAAATCACAAAACAACAGTTGCGTTTTGCGGTCCATTCGTGTATAATGACCAATAGGGTATTATACTGACGGAGCAGGCGCTCCGAGTGAAAATCCACCATATTGATAAGGAGCGTAAACGACATGAGCTATTCTGCAAAACAAATCCGTAACATCTGCCTGCTGGGCCATTCCGGTTCCGGAAAGACCGTGCTGGTGGAGAGTATGCTGAACGTCACCGGCGTCACCCAGCGGCTGGGAAAGACCCCGGACGGCACTACGGTTTCTGACTATGACCCGGAGGAAATTAAGCGTCAGATCTCCATCTCCGCTTCCGTTATCCCCATTGAATATAAGGATCATCTGTTCAACGTCATTGACTGCCCGGGGCACTTCGGCTTCTACGGCGAGGTCGCCGAGGCTTTGCAGGTGGCCGACCTGGCGGTCATCGTCCTGCCCGCCAAGGGCAGCGTCCCCGTGGGCGCGGAGCGGGCCTACCGCATGGTGCGGGAGCGCAACCTGCCCTGTATGTTCTACATCTCCAAGTGCGATGAGGAGAATGGCGACTACAACGCCGTGGTGGACGAGCTGAAGGAGAAGTTCGGCAATCAGGTCACGCCCATCGTCTCCCCCATTCTGGACGCCAAGAAGAACGCCATCGGCGTGCTGGACGTGCTGGAGCGTTGCGCCTACGGTATCCATGATGACGGCAAGAGCCATCACATCGACATCCCTGAGGATAAGAAGAGCTTCGTCATTGAGTCCTACTCCACCCTGATGGAGTCCGTGGCCGAGTACTCCGAGGAGTTTATGGACAAGTTCTTCGCCGGGGAGGAGTTCACCACCGAAGAGGTGGCCGAGGGTATGCTGGCCGGCGTCAAGGACGCCACCATCGTCCCCGTCTACTGCGGCAGCGCCTTTACCGGCATGGGTACCGAAGCCCTGATGCACGGCCTCATCACCATGGGTCCCTATCCCATGAACACCAACCCCATGTCCGGCGTGGACGCCGACGGCGAGCCGGTAGAGGTGGCCGTCAGTGCCGATGGGGATACCGTGGTCTACGTTTTTAAGACCGTCTCCGACCAGTACGGCAAGTACTCCTATGTCAAGGTGCTCCAGGGCTCCCTGACCCCGGACATGTCCCTCATCAACGGCCGCACCGGCTCTGCGGAGAAAATCGGCCGCCTCTACGCCATGTGCGGCAAGAAGGCCTCCGAGCTGAAGCAGCTGAACGCTGGCGACATCGGCGCCATCTCCAAGATGGACAAGGTCAAAACCGGCGACACCCTCTCCGTGGCCGGTTACAAGCTGGACCCCATCCCCTTTGCCGAGCCGGTGTACTCCAAGGCCATCTCCCCCAAGGTCAAAGGCCAGGACGACAAGGTGGGCGTGGGCCTGAACCGCCTGAACGAGGAGGACCCCTCCTTCTCCATCAACAACAACGCCGAGACCCATCAGCTGGTGGTCTCCGCCGCTGGCGACATCGCCATTGACGTTCTTGTGTCCAAGCTCAAGAGCCGCTTCAATGTGGAAGTGGTGCTGGAGACCCCCCGTGTGCCCTATCGTGAGAAGATCCGCAAGGTGGTGTCCAAGCAGGGCAAGTACAAGAAGCAGACCGGCGGCAGCGGCCAGTATGGCGACGTGTGGGTGCGCTTCGAGCCGACGGACGAGTCGGAGGAAATGGTCTTTGCCGAGGAAGTGTTCGGCGGCAGCGTGCCGAGGAACTACTTCCCCGCAGTGGAAAAGGGTCTGCGGGACGCCTGCCTCCACGGCGTGCTGGCCGGGTATCCGGTGGTGAACCTGAAGGCCGTGCTATATGACGGCTCCTACCATCCGGTGGACTCCTCCGAAATCGCCTTCAAGACCGCCGCTCAGCTGGCCTACAAGGCCGCTCTGCCGGAGGCCTCCCCCGTGCTGCTGGAGCCGGTAGGCGATTTGAAGGTCACGGTGCCCGACAGCTACATGGGCGACATCATGGGCGACCTGAACAAGCGCCGCGGCCGCGTCATGGGCATGGAGCCCACCAAGGACGGCAACCAGGTCATCTCCGCCGAGGTACCCATGGCCGAGATGAGCGAATATGCCATCGACCTGCGGGCCATGACCCAGTCCAGGGGTTCCTTCACCTTCCACTTCCTGCGCTATGAGCAGTGTCCCCCCGCCGCCCAGGAGAAGGCCATCGCCGAGGCCAAGGCCCTGAACGGCTGATTGCCAACCAAACAGTATCACAGCGCCTCCGGAGCAGTCCGGAGGCGCTGCTTTTTTGTCCGCGACCCCGCAGCGGCGGGGTGGAAAATCTTCAGAAAACCTTTAGAAAGCCTTAAGATTCGGCGGTTGTTTTCCGCGGGGATTCTGCTATAATACAGACAGACTTTACCACATCTCTTTATCGTGATACTTTGCCGCCTGTGGGCGGCACAGAGGGGGCGCTTTCCATGCATGAATCCCAGGGAATGACCCGGCGCACCGTTCTTGGCCTGATGGCGGTACTTCTGGCAGCTGTGGCGCTTGCCTTCGGCCGCTACCGGTATCAGGTCCAGAACCAGCGGGTCCAGGAGGCCAGAGCCCTGGCGCAGAGCGCTCTGGACAGCTTCGCGGACTTTCAGGGTACCCGGGAGGAGGCGTCCTTCCGGCAGGGGACCGTCGCCTTCCACGCTTTCTACCGCGCCTCCCGGGACCTGCCGGAAATGCTGCCGCCAATGTCCCAGACCTGCAACCGGGTCCAGGCCTACCTGCTCTATCAGCCGGAGCGGGCCAAGCAGCACATGGAGCCGCTGATGGATGGACTGGCGGCCCTGGCGAAGGACCCCTCCTCCATGGACGCCTATGAGGATTTGAACACCTTCCTCCAGGAGGTACACGTCCCCGGCACGGAGGGGTGACGGGGAAAGGGGCATCCAACGCCGAAGCCAGAGAGCCCGTCTGCCGCAAATGCGGCAGGCGGGTTTTCTGTGCAGCTTCACTTCCCCAGCTTGCGAATCAGCTTCTCCATGGTGGATTCATGGGCCAGCACCATCAGGTGGTCATCCGCCTGAATGACGGCCTGGGGGGAGGGCATTATGTTATCGCCGGAGGTCTTGCTGAGGATGCCGATGACATAGACATCGTACTTGGCCCGGATGTTGGAGGTCAGGATGCTCTTGCCCACCCACTCCCGCAGCGGGGTGATTTCATAGACGGAGTAACCGTCCCGCAGGTCGATGTAGTCAAAGACGTGGTCATTGTTGTATTTCACCGCCGCCCGCAGAGCCGCGTCCTTGTTGGGGTGGATGATTTCGTCCGCGCCGTTGCGGAGCAGGAACTTGGCGTGAACCTCGTTGTTGGCCTGGCTGACCACATATTTCGCCCCCAAATCTTTCAGCAGGCTGGTGATTTCCAGGTTGCTCTGGAAGCTGCCGCCGATGCAGACGAAGCACAGGTCGAAGTTGGCCACGCCGATGCGCTGGAGCACGCTCTCCCGGGTGCAGTCGGCAATCAGGCTACTGATGGCCACATCCAGCAAATCCTCCAGCGCCGTCTCCTCCTTGTCCACAATCATAATTTCGTTCCGCAGCTCCGCCAGGTCCCGGCACAGATAGTGGCCGAAGTTACCCAGCCCGATCATCAGAATTGACTTCATTCTCCGTTCCTCCTTGATGGTTGCGGGCGGTCAGCCCACAGTGATTCGTTCCTCCGGGTACCGCAGCCTGCCGGTGCGCCGCCGCTCGGTGAAGGACATGGCAAAGCTCAGGCTGCCCACCCTGCCGCAGAACATCAACAAAATGATGACCAGCCGGGACAGGGTATTCAGCTCCCTGGTCACGCCGGTGGACATCCCCACCGTGCCGATGGCAGAGAATGCCTCGAACAGCACGTCGGCTAGAGGCAGGTCCTGCCCGATCAGCAGCACCAGAACGGCAAAGAGCGCCAGGGAAAAGTTGATAAACACTATCACGCTGGCCCGTTTGATAGCGTCTTTGTCCAGCCGCCGGTGGAACACGGCGCAGTCCTCGCTGCTAAAGAGGTAGGAGCGGATATAGAGCAAGATCACCACCATCGTGGTGGTCTTGGCACCACCCGCCGTGGAGCCGGGGCTGCCGCCGATAAACATCAGCAGCATGGTCAGCACCTTGCTGCCGCTGGTCAGGGCGGCGGTATCCACCGTGTTGAAGCCCGCCGTCCGGGGGGTCACGGCGCAGAACAGCGCCGCCCAAATCCGCTCCCCCCAGCTCATGTCGGCAAACAGGTTGTTCCACTCGGACAGGAGGAACAGCAGCGTTCCCCCAAAAATCAGCGCCGCCGTGGCGGTCAGCACCACCTTGGTCTGGAGCCGATAGCGCCGCCAGTGCCAGCGGTGGGTCAGAAGGTCGTCCCACACCAGGAAGCCGATGCCGCCCACGATAATCAGCCCCATCAGCACCAGGTTCACAATGGGGTCGGCGGCGTAGTTGCAGAAGGAGGAATACTCCCCCTGAAAGCCCATCAGGTCAAACCCGGCGTTGCAGAAGGCGGAGACGGCGTGAAAGACACCGTAATAGCACCCCCGTGCAAACCCCAGATCCGGCACGAACCGGATGGCCAGCAGCACCGCCCCTGCCCCCTCAAAGAGCAGCGTCCCCCGGACAATGCGGCGCACCAGCCGTATGCTGCCCCGAATCTGCTGGGTGCTGAGACTGTCCCGAATCAGCTCCCGGCCCCCCAGGCCGATTTTCCGGCCCAGCAGCGACAGGGCGAAGGTGCCGATGGTAATGAAGCCCAGGCCGCCGATTTGAATCAGCGTCAGCAGCACCATCTGACCGAACAGCGTCCAATGGGTCCAGGTGTCGTAGACCACCAGCCCGGTGACACAGGTGGCGGAGGTGACGGTAAACAGCGCCCCCAGGAAGCCGGTCTCCTCTCCGCTTCGGGTGGCCGCCGGCAGCATCAGCAGCAGCGTTCCCGCCAGAATCAGCAGCACAAAGCCCAGCATAATCAGCTGCGTGCGGGAAAGCTGCACCTTCCAATGGCGTATCCGGCCCATGGAGCCGCCCCCCCCCTTCCTGAAAATGTTACCTTTATCATAACACAGATTAGGGGAAAGCACCACGGTTTTTAGAAGGTTTGTTGGTGAAAATTCTGCATCGGCCAGCGCACCGGCAGAAATCCATTGCATTTTCCAATCGATACCCTTATAATATCCCCAGAGAAACGGACTGGAGGAACGGATATGAGCGAGCATACTGTCTGCGATGTGACAGATGCCCTGGTAAAGAGCTGGCTCCCACCCCGGCCTGCTGAGGGCCACAAGGGCACCTTCGGCAAGGTGAATCTGCTGTCGGGCAGCGTGGGCTACACCGGCGCGCCGGTGCTGGCCAGCCGGGCGGCTGCGCGGGGCGGCTGCGGGCTGGTCTTTCTGGGTGTCCCCGCCTTTGGGGAGGACACTACCTACCGCATTGTGGCGGGGGGCTGCGTGGAGGCCATGCCCTACCCCATCCGCAGCGCGGCGGACTTCCTGGGCAAAACCACACCGGATGCGGCCCTGATTGGGCCGGGGCTGGGCCAGTCCCCGGAGGCAGAGGCGCTGGTGCTGGAGGTTCTGCCCCAACTGCGCTGTCCGGTGGTGGTGGACGCGGATGGCATAAATATCCTGTCCCGGCATATATCTGTATTGGACGGGCGGGACGCGCCCACTGTGCTGACCCCGCACGACGGGGAGTTCCGGCGGCTGACAGGCTGCTTCCCCGGCCCGGACCGGGCGGCGGAAGCAGCCGCCTTTGCACAGGCTCACGGCTGCGTACTGGTGCTGAAGGGCCACCGCACCCTGACCGCCGCCCCGGACGGTGCGCTCTACCGGAACACCACCGGCAACGACGGCATGGCCAAGGGTGGCAGCGGCGACGTGCTGGCCGGGCTTTTGACCTCCCTGCTGGCCCAGGGCATGGAATCGGCGAAGGCCGCTGCCGCCGCCGTCTGGATTCATGGACGGGCGGGCGACCTGGCGGCGGAACGGTTCGGCCACCGGGGCATGACCCCCTCTGACCTGATCGAGGCGCTGCCTGCGGTCTGGCGGGAGTTGGAGGAGCCTGTCTGATTTTGATACAACTGCAAAAGGAGGAACCTCATGCACCTTGCGAAAGGTGTACCAAAGAAGCTACTGACCCTGGTTCTGGCCTGCGCCCTGCTCTCCGGCTGCGGCGCAGGCGGCACTTCGGCCACCGACCAGGTGGACGAGGTGCGGGCCAACTACGACTGCATGACCGCCTACACCGCCTCTGCCGCCCTCACCGCCAACTGCAACGGCCGCGTTTACAGCTATGAGGCAGACTTTTTCGGCAACCTGACCAGCGGGGTGATGGCCGTCACCGCGCCGGACAATATTGCGGGCTGCTCCGTCAGCTGGGACGAGGACGGCACCGTGCTGGACTGGGAGCAGGTAGAACTGGACACCGGCGACCTGAACGGGGACGGCCTCTCCCCGGTGGACGCCATGCCCACCATTCTGACCTGCTGCACCACGGGGCTGCTGCTGGAATGTTCCCTGGAGGCGGACGGTGCGGAGCTGTACGCCGAGTTTGAGAACCCGGAGAACCCCGCCTGCACCGCACTGTGCCGGTTTGACCTGGCGGACCACGGTCTGCTCCGGGCGGAGCTGACCAGTGAGGGGCAGACCCTGGTCACGCTGACCTTTCGCAGCTTCCTGCTGGACAGCGACCCCTCCTCAGGATGACCCGGAAACCGGCAGCCCAGTGCAGGCCGCCGGTTTTTTCGTGGGTCGAGAGCACGGAAATCAAGTTTTCGGTTAAGCAAACCAAAGGAACCCCTCAGTTTGGCTAAAAGCCAGCCAGATCCCTTTTCAGGGCAATGTCATCAATTTAAGGGGATTATTCTCCTTAGACAAGGATACCATAAGGAAATAAAGCGTTTGCCCTCCCGGCGGGCCCCATTTCTTGCTCCGCCAAGAAATAGGGGAAAGAAGGCGGCTCAGGGAGGGGCTTCGGGGCCTCGCCCCTCCCTAAGAACCCTCCCCCTATCCCACTG
>JAJQBR010000155.1 GCA_021203185.1 Clostridiales bacterium | reverse complement strand
CGAAGCCCCTCCCTGAGCCGCCTTCTTTCCCCTATTTCTTGGCGGAGCAAGAAATGGGGCCCGCCGGGAGGGCAAACGCTTTATTTCCTTATGGTATCCTTGTCTAAGGAGAATAATCCCCTTAAATTGATGACATTGCCCTGAAAAGGGATCTGGCTGGCTTTTAGCCAAACTGAGGGGTTCCTTTGGTTTGCTTAACCGAAAACTTGATTTCCGTGCTCTCGACCCACGAAAAAACCGGCGGCCTGCACTGGGCTGCCGGTTTCCGGGTCATCCTGAGGAGGGGTCGCTGTCCAGCAGGAAGCTGCGAAAGGTCAGCGTGACCAGGGTCTGCCCCTCACTGGTCAGCTCCGCCCGGAGCAGACCGTGGTCCGCCAGGTCAAACCGGCACAGTGCGGTGCAGGCGGGGTTCTCCGGGTTCTCAAACTCGGCGTACAGCTCCGCACCGTCCGCCTCCAGGGAACATTCCAGCAGCAGCCCCGTGGTGCAGCAGGTCAGAATGGTGGGCATGGCGTCCACCGGGGAGAGGCCGTCCCCGTTCAGGTCGCCGGTGTCCAGTTCTACCTGCTCCCAGTCCAGCACGGTGCCGTCCTCGTCCCAGCTGACGGAGCAGCCCGCAATATTGTCCGGCGCGGTGACGGCCATCACCCCGCTGGTCAGGTTGCCGAAAAAGTCTGCCTCATAGCTGTAAACGCGGCCGTTGCAGTTGGCGGTGAGGGCGGCAGAGGCGGTGTAGGCGGTCATGCAGTCGTAGTTGGCCCGCACCTCGTCCACCTGGTCGGTGGCCGAAGTGCCGCCTGCGCCGCAGCCGGAGAGCAGGGCGCAGGCCAGAACCAGGGTCAGTAGCTTCTTTGGTACACCTTTCGCAAGGTGCATGAGGTTCCTCCTTTTGCAGTTGTATCAAAATCAGACAGGCTCCTCCAACTCCCGCCAGACCGCAGGCAGCGCCTCGATCAGGTCAGAGGGGGTCATGCCCCGGTGGCCGAACCGTTCCGCCGCCAGGTCGCCCGCCCGTCCATGAATCCAGACGGCGGCGGCAGCGGCCTTCGCCGATTCCATGCCCTGGGCCAGCAGGGAGGTCAAAAGCCCGGCCAGCACGTCGCCGCTGCCACCCTTGGCCATGCCGTCGTTGCCGGTGGTGTTCCGGTAGAGCGCACCGTCCGGGGCGGCGGTCAGGGTGCGGTGGCCCTTCAGCACCAGTACGCAGCCGTGAGCCTGTGCAAAGGCGGCTGCTTCCGCCGCCCGGTCCGGGCCGGGGAAGCAGCCTGTCAGCCGCCGGAACTCCCCGTCGTGCGGGGTCAGCACAGTGGGCGCGTCCCGCCCGTCCAATACAGATATATGCCGGGACAGGATATTTATGCCATCCGCGTCCACCACCACCGGACAGCGCAGTTGGGGCAGAACCTCCAGCACCAGCGCCTCTGCCTCCGGGGACTGGCCCAGCCCCGGCCCAATCAGGGCCGCATCCGGTGTGGTTTTGCCCAGGAAGTCCGCCGCGCTGCGGATGGGGTAGGGCATGGCCTCCACGCAGCCCCCCGCCACAATGCGGTAGGTAGTGTCCTCCCCAAAGGCGGGGACACCCAGAAAGACCAGCCCGCAGCCGCCCCGCGCAGCCGCCCGGCTGGCCAGCACCGGCGCGCCGGTGTAGCCCACGCTGCCCGACAGCAGATTCACCTTGCCGAAGGTGCCCTTGTGGCCCTCAGCAGGCCGGGGTGGGAGCCAGCTCTTTACCAGGGCATCTGTCACATCGCAGACAGTATGCTCGCTCATATCCGTTCCTCCAGTCCGTTTCTCTGGGGATATTATAAGGGTATCGATTGGAAAATGCAATGGATTTCTGCCGGTGCGCTGGCCGATGCAGAATTTTCACCAACAAACCTTCTAAAAACCGTGGTGCTTTCCCCTAATCTGTGTTATGATAAAGGTAACATTTTCAGGAAGGGGGGGGGCGGCTCCATGGGCCGGATACGCCATTGGAAGGTGCAGCTTTCCCGCACGCAGCTGATTATGCTGGGCTTTGTGCTGCTGATTCTGGCGGGAACGCTGCTGCTGATGCTGCCGGCGGCCACCCGAAGCGGAGAGGAGACCGGCTTCCTGGGGGCGCTGTTTACCGTCACCTCCGCCACCTGTGTCACCGGGCTGGTGGTCTACGACACCTGGACCCATTGGACGCTGTTCGGTCAGATGGTGCTGCTGACGCTGATTCAAATCGGCGGCCTGGGCTTCATTACCATCGGCACCTTCGCCCTGTCGCTGCTGGGCCGGAAAATCGGCCTGGGGGGCCGGGAGCTGATTCGGGACAGTCTCAGCACCCAGCAGATTCGGGGCAGCATACGGCTGGTGCGCCGCATTGTCCGGGGGACGCTGCTCTTTGAGGGGGCAGGGGCGGTGCTGCTGGCCATCCGGTTCGTGCCGGATCTGGGGTTTGCACGGGGGTGCTATTACGGTGTCTTTCACGCCGTCTCCGCCTTCTGCAACGCCGGGTTTGACCTGATGGGCTTTCAGGGGGAGTATTCCTCCTTCTGCAACTACGCCGCCGACCCCATTGTGAACCTGGTGCTGATGGGGCTGATTATCGTGGGCGGCATCGGCTTCCTGGTGTGGGACGACCTTCTGACCCACCGCTGGCACTGGCGGCGCTATCGGCTCCAGACCAAGGTGGTGCTGACCGCCACGGCGGCGCTGATTTTTGGGGGAACGCTGCTGTTCCTCCTGTCCGAGTGGAACAACCTGTTTGCCGACATGAGCTGGGGGGAGCGGATTTGGGCGGCGCTGTTCTGCGCCGTGACCCCCCGGACGGCGGGCTTCAACACGGTGGATACCGCCGCCCTGACCAGCGGCAGCAAGGTGCTGACCATGCTGCTGATGTTTATCGGCGGCAGCCCCGGCTCCACGGCGGGTGGTGCCAAGACCACCACGATGGTGGTGATCTTGCTCTATATCCGCTCCTACCTCTTTAGCAGCGAGGACTGCGCCGTGTTCCACCGGCGGCTGGACAAAGACGCTATCAAACGGGCCAGCGTGATAGTGTTTATCAACTTTTCCCTGGCGCTCTTTGCCGTTCTGGTGCTGCTGATCGGGCAGGACCTGCCTCTAGCCGACGTGCTGTTCGAGGCATTCTCTGCCATCGGCACGGTGGGGATGTCCACCGGCGTGACCAGGGAGCTGAATACCCTGTCCCGGCTGGTCATCATTTTGTTGATGTTCTGCGGCAGGGTGGGCAGCCTGAGCTTTGCCATGTCCTTCACCGAGCGGCGGCGCACCGGCAGGCTGCGGTACCCGGAGGAACGAATCACTGTGGGCTGACCGCCCGCAACCATCAAGGAGGAACGGAGAATGAAGTCAATTCTGATGATCGGGCTGGGTAACTTCGGCCACTATCTGTGCCGGGACCTGGCGGAGCTGCGGAACGAAATTATGATTGTGGACAAGGAGGAGACGGCGCTGGAGGATTTGCTGGATGTGGCCATCAGTAGCCTGATTGCCGACTGCACCCGGGAGAGCGTGCTCCAGCGCATCGGCGTGGCCAACTTCGACCTGTGCTTCGTCTGCATCGGCGGCAGCTTCCAGAGCAACCTGGAAATCACCAGCCTGCTGAAAGATTTGGGGGCGAAATATGTGGTCAGCCAGGCCAACAACGAGGTTCACGCCAAGTTCCTGCTCCGCAACGGCGCGGACGAAATCATCCACCCCAACAAGGACGCGGCTCTGCGGGCGGCGGTGAAATACAACAATGACCACGTCTTTGACTACATCGACCTGCGGGACGGTTACTCCGTCTATGAAATCACCCCGCTGCGGGAGTGGGTGGGCAAGAGCATCCTGACCTCCAACATCCGGGCCAAGTACGATGTCTATGTCATCGGCATCCTCAGCAAGACCTCCGGCGATAACATAATGCCCTCCCCCCAGGCCGTCATTCAGGCGGATGACCACCTGATGGTGCTGGCCCATGAATCCACCATGGAGAAGCTGATTCGCAAGCTGGGGAAGTGAAGCTGCACAGAAAACCCGCCTGCCGCATTTGCGGCAGACGGGCTCTCTGGCTTCGGCGTTGGATGCCCCTTTCCCCGTCACCCCTCCGTGCCGGGGACGTGTACCTCCTGGAGGAAGGTGTTCAAATCCTCATAGGCGTCCATGGAGGAGGGGTCCTTCGCCAGGGCCGCCAGTCCATCCATCAGCGGCTCCATGTGCTGCTTGGCCCGCTCCGGCTGATAGAGCAGGTAGGCCTGGACCCGGTTGCAGGTCTGGGACATTGGCGGCAGCATTTCCGGCAGGTCCCGGGAGGCGCGGTAGAAAGCGTGGAAGGCGACGGTCCCCTGCCGGAAGGACGCCTCCTCCCGGGTACCCTGAAAGTCCGCGAAGCTGTCCAGAGCGCTCTGCGCCAGGGCTCTGGCCTCCTGGACCCGCTGGTTCTGGACCTGATACCGGTAGCGGCCGAAGGCAAGCGCCACAGCTGCCAGAAGTACCGCCATCAGGCCAAGAACGGTGCGCCGGGTCATTCCCTGGGATTCATGCATGGAAAGCGCCCCCTCTGTGCCGCCCACAGGCGGCAAAGTATCACGATAAAGAGATGTGGTAAAGTCTGTCTGTATTATAGCAGAATCCCCGCGGAAAACAACCGCCGAATCTTAAGGCTTTCTAAAGGTTTTCTGAAGATTTTCCACCCCGCCGCTGCGGGGTCGCGGACAAAAAAGCAGCGCCTCCGGACTGCTCCGGAGGCGCTGTGATACTGTTTGGTTGGCAATCAGCCGTTCAGGGCCTTGGCCTCGGCGATGGCCTTCTCCTGGGCGGCGGGGGGACACTGCTCATAGCGCAGGAAGTGGAAGGTGAAGGAACCCCTGGACTGGGTCATGGCCCGCAGGTCGATGGCATATTCGCTCATCTCGGCCATGGGTACCTCGGCGGAGATGACCTGGTTGCCGTCCTTGGTGGGCTCCATGCCCATGACGCGGCCGCGGCGCTTGTTCAGGTCGCCCATGATGTCGCCCATGTAGCTGTCGGGCACCGTGACCTTCAAATCGCCTACCGGCTCCAGCAGCACGGGGGAGGCCTCCGGCAGAGCGGCCTTGTAGGCCAGCTGAGCGGCGGTCTTGAAGGCGATTTCGGAGGAGTCCACCGGATGGTAGGAGCCGTCATATAGCACGGCCTTCAGGTTCACCACCGGATACCCGGCCAGCACGCCGTGGAGGCAGGCGTCCCGCAGACCCTTTTCCACTGCGGGGAAGTAGTTCCTCGGCACGCTGCCGCCGAACACTTCCTCGGCAAAGACCATTTCCTCCGACTCGTCCGTCGGCTCGAAGCGCACCCACACGTCGCCATACTGGCCGCTGCCGCCGGTCTGCTTCTTGTACTTGCCCTGCTTGGACACCACCTTGCGGATCTTCTCACGATAGGGCACACGGGGGGTCTCCAGCACCACTTCCACATTGAAGCGGCTCTTGAGCTTGGACACAAGAACGTCAATGGCGATGTCGCCAGCGGCGGAGACCACCAGCTGATGGGTCTCGGCGTTGTTGTTGATGGAGAAGGAGGGGTCCTCCTCGTTCAGGCGGTTCAGGCCCACGCCCACCTTGTCGTCCTGGCCTTTGACCTTGGGGGAGATGGCCTTGGAGTACACCGGCTCGGCAAAGGGGATGGGGTCCAGCTTGTAACCGGCCACGGAGAGGGTGTCGCCGGTTTTGACCTTGTCCATCTTGGAGATGGCGCCGATGTCGCCAGCGTTCAGCTGCTTCAGCTCGGAGGCCTTCTTGCCGCACATGGCGTAGAGGCGGCCGATTTTCTCCGCAGAGCCGGTGCGGCCGTTGATGAGGGACATGTCCGGGGTCAGGGAGCCCTGGAGCACCTTGACATAGGAGTACTTGCCGTACTGGTCGGAGACGGTCTTAAAAACGTAGACCACGGTATCCCCATCGGCACTGACGGCCACCTCTACCGGCTCGCCGTCGGCGTCCACGCCGGACATGGGGTTGGTGTTCATGGGATAGGGACCCATGGTGATGAGGCCGTGCATCAGGGCTTCGGTACCCATGCCGGTAAAGGCGCTGCCGCAGTAGACGGGGACGATGGTGGCGTCCTTGACGCCGGCCAGCATACCCTCGGCCACCTCTTCGGTGGTGAACTCCTCCCCGGCGAAGAACTTGTCCATAAACTCCTCGGAGTACTCGGCCACGGACTCCATCAGGGTGGAGTAGGACTCAATGACGAAGCTCTTCTTATCCTCAGGGATGTCGATGTGATGGCTCTTGCCGTCATCATGGATACCGTAGGCGCAACGCTCCAGCACGTCCAGCACGCCGATGGCGTTCTTCTTGGCGTCCAGAATGGGGGAGACGATGGGCGTGACCTGATTGCCGAACTTCTCCTTCAGCTCGTCCACCACGGCGTTGTAGTCGCCATTCTCCTCATCGCACTTGGAGATGTAGAACATACAGGGCAGGTTGCGCTCCCGCACCATGCGGTAGGCCCGCTCCGCGCCCACGGGGACGCTGCCCTTGGCGGGCAGGACGATGACCGCCAGGTCGGCCACCTGCAAAGCCTCGGCGACCTCGCCGTAGAAGCCGAAGTGCCCCGGGCAGTCAATGACGTTGAACAGATGATCCTTATATTCAATGGGGATAACGGAAGCGGAGATGGAGATCTGACGCTTAATTTCCTCCGGGTCATAGTCAGAAACCGTAGTGCCGTCCGGGGTCTTTCCCAGCCGCTGGGTGACGCCGGTGACGTTCAGCATACTCTCCACCAGCACGGTCTTTCCGGAACCGGAATGGCCCAGCAGGCAGATGTTACGGATTTGTTTTGCAGAATAGCTCATGTCGTTTACGCTCCTTATCAATATGGTGGATTTTCACTCGGAGCGCCTGCTCCGTCAGTATAATACCCTATTGGTCATTATACACGAATGGACCGCAAAACGCAACTGTTGTTTTGTGATTTTTACAGCGTTTCTTTGAAAGCCTTTTTGACACTGATTTCCCCTGAAAAACGCTTTTTTCAGGGGAATCTCCGGAAGGAAAACGAAACAGAAAAGTGACCGGCCGCCCTTGTAGGGCGGGGAATTTTGTGATAAACTACGGAATACAGGAATTGTGGAAGGGGGAAGCACATCTCATGGCGAAGACAGTATTGATCACCGGGGCCAGCCGGGGCATCGGCGCAGCAGCCGCCCGACGTTTCCATGCGGAGGGCTGGAACGTGGCGGTAAACTACTGCCGCTCCCGGGAGCGGGCGGAGGCCCTGTGCCGGGAACTGGAGCCGAACGCGTTTCCGGTGCAGGCCGATGTGGCCGACTGGCGGCAGGTGCAGGCCATGACGGGCGCTGTGGCGGAGCGGTTCGGCGGTTTGGACGCCCTGGTCTGCAACGCGGGCATTTCCCTGCCCGGCATGGTGCTCCAGGACGTGACCAGCCAGCAGTGGGAGCGGCTGATGGCGGTGGATGTGAATGGGGTCTACCACGCCTGCCGGGCCGCATTACCCTACCTGCTCCGGCAGCACCGGGGCAGCATCGTCACAGTTTCCTCCATCTGGGGGCAGGTGGGGGGCAGCTGCGAGGTGGCCTACTCCGCGGCCAAGGGGGCGGTGCTGAGCTTCTCCAGGGCGCTGGCCAAGGAGGTTGGGCCCTCCGGTATCACCGTCAACGTAGTAGCCCCCGGCGTCGTCGATACCGACATGATGGCCTTCGCTGACGGGGAAACCCGTCAGGCCCTGGCGGAGGAGACCCCCCTGGGGCGACTGGGTACCCCGGAGGAGGTGGCGGCGGCCATTTACTTCCTGTGCAGCGGCGACGCCTCCTTCATCACCGGACAGGTGCTGGGGGTCAACGGGGGATTTGGGATGTAGGGCAGCCTTTCGCCCGGAAACGGGTGAGATTCCTGATTTGACGCAAACCCGGGCTTGACGGTTAACGCAAATCGCGTTACAATGGCAGAAAAGGAGCTGATACTATGGAAAAGACAGCAACCCTGAATCTTCGTGTGAATCCTACGGTGAAGCGGGAGGCAGAGGAAGTGCTCAAGCAGCTGGGGATTCCCATGGCGACTGCGGTGGATATGTTTCTCCGCCAAGTGTCTCTGACCGGCGGCATCCCCTTTTCGGTGTCGCTGCCCAAAGCGCCTGAATCTGTCAACGCCGACCGGATGTCTGCGGAAGCGCTTCACAGCGCGTTGCAGGCCGGCGTTGATGATATGGAAAATGGCCGCACCCAGGACGCCGCTGCCGCCTTTGCGCAGTTCCGGGAAACCCACGCATGAAACAATACAAGATAGAGATCACCAATCAGGCGTTACGAGACATGGAGGCGATTTACCATCACATTGCCACCGTATTCCATGCGCCGGATACCGCCATGAAGCAGTATGACCGCATTGCCGGAGCAATCAACACTCTGGAGCAGTTGCCGGAGCGCTGCCATCTGCTGGAATCTCAGCCTGAGCGGGAGCGGGGAATCCGCCAACTGTTGGTGGATAACCATTCGGCATTTTATGTGATAAATCACAGCAGGGTGACGGTTTTGCGGGTGCTTTACAGCGCTTCTGATATTGCCGTCAGACTGCGGGAGCAAGAGGGAGAGAAGCTATGATGACTGTCAAATTGATCGCCCACACGCCGGAGCCGGAGCGGGTGGTGGCCGCCGCCGCCAAGCTGTGCTACAGCCCCGTGGGGGTGGGCGAGCTGCTGGAAAACCTGACGCCGGAGAAAGCGGCGAAATTCGTCAAAATGCTGGCGTCCATGGGCCACGAAAGCCCCATCGAGCACGCCTCCTTTACCTTCGCCATCGAGGGGGTCAGCCGCTCCCTGCTGGCCCAAATCACCCGCCACCGCATCGCGTCCTTCTCCGTCCAGAGCCAGCGCTATGTGCGGCTGGACGACTTCCAATTTGTCATCCCGCCGGAGGTAGAGGCCGACCCGGCCTCTAAAGAACTGTTCCTGGAGGCCATGCGGAAGCAGGGGGAGGAGTATCTGGCCCTGTGCGCCTCTTTGCAGGAGCGGCATACCGCCGAGCTGATGTCGGAAGGATTCTCCCAAAAGGAAGCGGAGAAAAAGGCGGAGAAGATGGCCAACGAGGACGCCCGCTTCGTGCTGCCCAACGCCTGTGAAACGAAGATGGTCATGACCATGAACGCCCGGAGCCTGAAAAACTTCTTCGCCCTGCGGTGCTGCAACCGGGCCCAGTGGGAAATTCGCGCCCTGGCGGAGGAGATGCTTAAGCTGGTCTATCCCGTGGCCCCCGGCCTGTTCGCCGCCGCCGGGCCCAGCTGCGTGGCCTGCGGCCATTGCACCGAGGGGAAGATGTCCTGCGGCAAGACGAAAGAGGTGCAGGAGAAGTACCGCGCCATCAAGGAAGCTGCGGCCACGCCTCAGCCCTGAAAGGCGGCACAGGGATGAACATACAGATTTTTGGCAAGTCCAAGTGCTTTGACACGAAGAAGGCCCAGCGCTACTTCAAGGAGCGGCGCATCCGCTTCCAGAATGTGGACATTTTAAAGTATCCCATGAGCCGGGGGGAGCTGACCAGCGTGATTCGAGCGGTGGGCTTTGACGCCGTCATTGACCCCAAGCACCCGGACGCAAAGGGGCTGGCCTACCTGGCCTATGACGAGCAGAAGCTGGAACATCTGCTGGAGGATCCCGGTCTGCTCCGTACCCCAATCGTCCGCAACGGCAGGCAGGCCACCGTGGGCTACTGCCCGGAAATCTGGAAGCAGTGGGAGGAAGCGCAACGAACGGACTGTTGGGCAGGATTCTGCCCCTTTACCTGGTGGTAGCGAACGTGGTGACCTTTCTCCTCTACGGCCTGGACAAGGCCAGGGCCAGGCGGGGGGCCTGGCGCATCTCGGAGCGGACGCTGCTGACGGCCGCCTTCGTCGGCGGCTGCGTGGGCGCGCTGCTGGGGATGCGTGTGTTCCGCCACAAGACGCGGCACAAAACCTTCCAAATTCTGGTGCCCCTTGCCTGTGTCCTCTGGGTTGTGCTTCTGGTGCTGCTCTGGTAGGGATGATGACAAAAATAACGCAAAAAACGCAGCGGCGCCGCAACGGGCGCCGCTGTTTTGCTTCTATCTGGGTAGAAACGCCTGTCCTTACAGGCAATGTCATCAACTTAAAGATGCAATCTATCCTGGGTTGAGGAGAATAAAGTGGCCGTACAGTCAGATGTTATCCACCGTTGGCCTATAAAATTGCACATTCCGCCCGCCGTAGGCTAGGGAGCGAAGCGGAAATGCCGCTTGACGGCAGAGGGTGGAACGGCAATCGTACCCAGCCGCCATGGGCGGCAGTCTCACCTCGTCGGCGTTAGCTCCGTATCGCTCGCATCCGTCTGTAAGCCGAATGCTCGTTCGCTCCGCAACGCCTCCTCTCAAAATCGAACCCGCTTCGCTGGGCTTCGATTTTGTTTCGTCTCTAACGGGATAGACCACCTGATTGAGGGACAAGGCGCTAGCCGCCAGCGGGATAGGGGGAGGGTTCTTAGGGAGGATTTTGCTAAAAAATATGCCGGGGGCATATTTTTTAGCAAAATCCTGAGCCAGCTTGCTGGCGAAGCCACTGAGAAGGGTAGGTA
>JAJQBR010000057.1 GCA_021203185.1 Clostridiales bacterium | reverse complement strand
TCAGCTATAACCTCGGAGCAGGCAATCAGGCCGAAATCAAAAGTGCTTTCAGGAAAAGCCTTGTTGTGATTGCAGGCTTCTCCGTTTTTCTTGTGGCTGTCGGGCTGCTCTTCGCGCGGGGACTGGCTGCGATTTTTGTAAGCTACGATGAAAATCTGATGAGCTTGACTACAGGGGCGATTCGGCTCTATGGGCTGTCATTCTTTCTGTGTGGATTTAATATTTTTGCTATCGCTTATTTTGCCGCGTTGAGCGAAGGGCTTGCATCAAGCACCCTGTCTTTGGTAAGAACGCTGGTCTTTCAGCTTTTGTCTGTGATCGTCCTGCCGATCGTTATAGGAAGTAACGGCATCTGGCTCTCAGCAATCGTTGCCGAAATTTTTACACTTGCTGTGACAGTACTTCTGTTGGTTCAAAAAACGAAATAGAATGATTTCATCAGTTTTTGAGAGAAGTGCAGGGCGTTGGTTCTTCCTGCACTTCTTTGTGAATTTCTGCTGATATCAGCCAGACATCTGTATTCTTCTCTACTTCAATGATGATTGTCGAGCCGGATGCTTGGCATAATACGAGAAGTGGAAACAGGTAAATTCATGAGGCGTCCCCTGTCAAGTAGACAGTGAAAATACCAAAAAGGATTTCCATGAAGATGGTCTGATATAGTTCCCTTGGCGTAGTCACTCGAAAAACGGAGAGGTTTGTGACTACGCCAAGGGAATTTTTATAATGCCAGCTTACGGCCACTCAACAGAAAACGCCCTCCGCCGTGAGGCAAAGGGCATCCTCCGTGTAAATCTTTGACTGTTGGAAGGAAGGTTGAGGTAATTTAGGCATGTGGAAGGTAAGATTGAAGTGGTTTCTTGACTGTTGGCAGGGACTGTTGAGATGGTTTTTGGCTGTTGGAAGAAAGGCTGAGGTGGTCTTGACTGTTAGAAAAGGAAGGTTGAGGTAGTTTAGGTGAGTGTGGTAGGGACTTTATAGGCAGGTGGAAGGAACTGCATAGGGATTTTTTCTCGTTGCCTGGCAGAGTGGCTCAGGCATTTTGTTTTTATGGTTCGTTATGTTTTCTCGGTGTTGTGCCTGTTGATGGCGTCAGGCCCAGGTAGTCTCGCGCCACTTCACAAGGGAACGCCAGGTGATTCTCAAATTGTACCTGTCCAGCCTGTAACAGTCAACAGGAAAACGATCACACAGGCAAGGCCGATAAAACACAACACTTTCGGGAAAGCCCACCTGAACCACTTGGAAAAGGGAACGTTGGCCATCGCGCAGGAGCCGATCATCCAGCCCAGCAGGGGCGAAACAAGGTTGGTGAAGCTATCGCCCATCTGGTAGGCGACGACAGCCAGGTTGAGCTGCAAGCCCAGGGCCTCGGCCACTGGTTTCATGATGGGGACCAGGATCGCCGCCTTGGAGGTTGCGGAGGGGATGATAGGATTGATGATTGCAACGATAAGGGTCAGTCCGACACTGGACACTGAACGGGGTAACGCCATCAGGGGCTGGGTGAGGATGTAGACAATAGTGTGGATGACGTTGCCGTTTTCCAGCACCAGGGAGATGACTTTGGCCAGACCAATGACAAAGGAGACAAAGGCCATCGATGCCAGCCCCTTTGAGAAGCTGTTGCCAAGCTGGTCTGCACTCATACCGCCAATGATACCCACCAGCACCATAGTGATAAGCATAACCGCAATCATGAAGTCAAAGGTCAGGTCGGAATCCCCACCCAACAGCGGGTAAAGGGCGATAATGATATACTGGGCGATGAAGATGACCAGAACCAGGATCTTGCGCCAGGTCATCTTGACCTCTTTGATGAGGCTGCTTTCTTCATCAGCGCTGACGGCTTCTTCAGGGCGCCAGCCCTCGCTGTACATCAGCGACTTAGTGGGGTCTCTGCGAATCTTCTTGACATAGCGCAGAACCATGAGGATGGCCACCGCCAGGAAGAAGTTCATGATGACAAGACGGGTGAAAAAAGCGGAATAAGGGATAACACCCATCAGCATTTGCGTAGTGGCCTGCTGGGCGGGTCCAGTGCCGAAGCCTACCAATGCTGCGAAAGTAGTGACACCCAATGCGCAGATGGGGTCAAGCCGTAGTTTCTTAGCGAAGAGGATACCAATAGGCACCACTGCGATTAAAGCATCTGTGCCACCGAAGCCACCCAGATAGGCCATCAGGACCATCATCATGATAACCAGCAGGTTGGGCCCCTTGTCCTTTAGCTTGGCTACCGACCAGTTCATCATATCGTCCATAACGCCAGTGTCCAGTACAACATTGATGGTTGCACCCGAAATCATGACCACAAACATGACGGTGGAGGCGCTGGCCAAACCGGTCTTTATGCTCATCAGGGCATCCCAAGGGCTAACCGGGGTCTGGTAGCCCAAGTAGTGGAACTCGGTACCTATGATTTCTCCCGACTCGTTGGTGGCAAACTGTCCTGCGGGAATAACATAGGTAGCCAGACAGGCCAACAGGATGATACCGATCATGATCCACAGCAGATGAGGCATTTTGAAGGGTTTCTTTTCTTTCTTAGCTTTTCCAACGGGTTTGGTCTCGTTCTTCGTTGCCATGAAATTTCCTCCGTTTCTAATTACTCTACCGCAGGGCCATCGCCGCCAAACACAAAGGCCAGTTCCGCCAGCGCACCCAGCTTGAGGGCTGATTCGTCAATATCGAATTTCTCGTTGTGGTGGGCCGCACCGGTACCCAGCGCCTCGTTACGGATGCCCAGCATCCCCAGCGCGCCAGGGTAGCGGTCGAGATAAGCGCTGTAACATTCGGAGGCGAACCAACGTTCACAATCGCTCAGATAGCTGCCCACTCCATATTCCCACATCTTGGTTACTGTGCGTTCCACCACGCCGGGGTCGTTGATGACAGCCTTGGGACTTATTTTATGCCGATGGGTCTGGCAACTGACAGCGCATCCAAAATTGGCGGCAGTGCTCTCGGCGATTTGATTGATGAGGCTCAGCGCCCTTTCGCCTTCTTCAGCATTGAAGAAGCGGGAGGTGCCGCCGATATAAGCCTCGTCCGGGATGACATTGGTGGCTGTGCCCGCCTTGACCACGCCCAGGCCGAGGGTAACAGTTTCCTCGACGTTGAGCCGGTTCATAAAGGCGGAGTTGAGCTGGGTGATAATGTGGGCGGCCGGAATGATCGGACTGACAGCCTGATCCGGACGGGAACCATGTCCGGCTTTGCCATGGATGTAAATGCCAATGCCGATATTGCCTGCCATCCTCGCCCCCGGTACAATGTTGATTTTCCCTGCATCAAGGGCGTTGTAAACGTGCAGTGCAAAGCATTCGTCTACAGGATAAACCTTAAGGGCATCCATCATGGCATCGATACCGCAGTTGGTCTCCTCACCTTCTTCAAAGCAGCAGTAGACGGCGCCGTTCAGGTGCTCCCTCAACTGCAAAAGCACCTTCATAGTTCCCAGCAGCATGGCCATGTGAGCATCGTGGCCACAGGCGTGGCACACACCCGGTTCGGCAGAGACACAGGTCTTCGGACCTTTCAGGTTGTTTTTGTCTTCCTGGATAGGCAGAGCGTCAATGTCGGCGCGCAGAACCCGGTTTTTACCCGGATTTGCTCCCTGAATGACAGCAATCAAACCGGTTCCCGGTAGTTTTTGATAGGGAACGCCCATGTTCTCCAATTCATGGATCAGAACTTCGCGGGTGTGAAATTCTTCACCTGAGACTTCGGGATGAGAGTGGAACGCGCGCCGCATTGAGATGATGTAATCTTCCTGCTGCGCAACCAAATCTCGCATGTCCAAATGAAAACACTTCCTCTCTTTGATTCGTTACTGTTTGAAAAATCGTAAAATATGTCACGATGTCGGACCCGGCAAGATACATTTGCTTGTGATTTTTAACTTACTCACTGGCAGTTTGGAAGGTAATTTCCAGAGACTTCTTTCTTTTCTTACACCTCAGCTGGTAGAGCGGTTCGGGCGTTCGTGTTTATAGTTCGTCATGCTTTTCCGGCCTTGTGCTTGTTGATGGCATCAGCCATGCGCTGGAGGCCGGTGGCGATGATGGAGCGGGGCATTGCCAGGTTCAGCCGAATGTAACCGGCTGCGTTCCCCACAAAGAGGGCATTGCCGCCTTCCAGCAGAACACCGGCATTGTTGGCAAAGAAGGCCGGCATATCCTCCACGTCGGTCAGGCACTTGGACACATCCACCCAGGTGAGATAGGTCGCTTCGGGGATGTACATGACCGCATCGGGAATGTTCTCAGCCAGGAACTCCTTGACAAAGGCAAAGTTTGCATCGAGGTACTGTTTCAGTTCCTCAAGCCAGGGGCCACCCTTGTCGTAGGCCGCCTTGGACGCCGTCAGGGACATGGGATTGACCATTCCGAAGAGCTTGTCGCGCTCCTTGAAGCGGGCGCGCAGCACCGGGTCGCGGATGATGATGTTGGAGAAAGCCAACCCCGCCAGGTTAAAGGTCTTGGAGGGAGCCATGCAGGTGATCAGCTTGGGATAGTCCTTCATCACCTTCGCCATCGGGATATGCTTCCTTCCGCAGCGGATCAAATCGCAGTGGATCTCATCCGAGATGATCCAAAGGTTGTATTTCTCCACGATTTGGGCGACACGGGTCAGTTCCTCCTCGGTCCACATCCGGCCGGAGGGGTTCTGGGGGTTGCACCAGAAAACCAGCTTGCACTGGGGGTCGGCGCACTGGGCCTCGAAGTTCTCAAAATCCAGCTCAAAGGTGCCGTCCTCCCGCTTCTTCAGGGGGGAGTAGAGGGGTTCGACGTGGGCGTACTCCGCCGCGTGCAGGAAATAGCCGTAGGCCGGGGTGTTGATGATGACCTTTTCATCCGGGGTGCAGAGGGTCTCCGCGAATTGATAGAGCGCCGGGATGATGCCGGGGGAGAAGCACAGCTCCTCTTCGGGAAATTCCCAATCGTAATGGTCCTTGCACCACTTGACGAAAGCGTTATAGTAGTCGTGGTCGTACACGCCGGTATAGCCGAAGATGCGGCGGTCGATCCGCTTGCGCAGCTCGTCCAAAATCTCAGGCGCAACCCCGAAGTCCATATCCGCCACCCACATACGGACAAACTCATCGTCCTTGTAGGGGAACACTTTCTCAGGACCGGCATGGAAGATATACCCGCGGAAACCGTCGGTGCTCAGGGCATTGGTATGCTGCCGATCAATGATTTCGTCAAAATTATACATAGTGAACACTCCTTTTTTCAGAGCAATGGGTGCATGGGATTACAAGATGGTGCGAATCCAACCGGCGGGGGCTTCAACGGTTCCCATCTGCATCCCGGTCAGCAGATCGTAGACCTGCTGCAACACTGGTCCCATCTTTTCCATTCCGCTGGGGAAGCAGATCTCGCGGCCGTGGTCCACGACCTTCCCCACCGGGGAGATGACCGCTGCCGTCCCGCACAAACCGGCCTCCGCAAAATAAGGCAGTTCCGCCAGTGACACTGGACGTTCAGTAACAGTCAGCCCCAGGTAGTCCCGCGCCACTTCAACGAGAGAACGCCGGGTGATGGAGGGCAGGATAGAATCCGACTGCGGGATGACCAGTTCTCCGTCTTTGGTCACAAAGACAAAGTTCGCGCCGCCGGTTTCCTCCACCATAGTGCGACTGGCTGCATCAAGGAACAGGTTTTCATCGTAGCCTCTGGCGTGGGCCTCCACATAGGCGTGGAGGCTCATAGCGTAGTTCAGGCTGGCCTTGACATGACCGGTGCCGTGGGGGGCCGCTCGATCATAGTCGCTGACACAGAGGGTCAGGGGTTTTGCTCCGCCCCTGAAATAGGGACCCACCGGGGTGCAAAACAGCCGAAACTGAAACTCACTGGCGGGCTTGACCCCAATCACGGGATTGGTGCCGAACAGGTAGGGCCGGAGATAAAGAGTTGCACCGGTGCCGTAGGGTGGTACCCAGGCTGCGTTGGCCCGGACTACCTGATCCACGGCCTCCAGGAACATCTCCTCAGACGGGGCGGGCATCTCCATAAAGCGGGCCGAACCAGCCATCCGCTTGGCGTTCTGGTCGGGACGGAAGGTAACAATGTGTCCGTCTGCCGTGGTGTAGGCTTTCAGCCCTTCAAAGACCTGCTGGCTGTATTGCAGGATGTTAGCGCACTCATTCAGGACGATGTCCGCCTCTCCCGTCAACTTGCCTTCCCCCCAGACGCCGTCTTTGTATTCGGCGACATAGCGGTAGTCGGTCTTGTGGTAGTTGAAACCGATGTGTTCCCAATCCAGATTCTTTTTTTCCATTTGTGCTTCCTTCTCTCAATAATGCTTTTGGAGCGTTTCCTGGCAACATCCTGACGACCTCACAGGAGCGGGTCGGATAGACTACAGACTGCTCCTCCCCGGGGTCCATTTTTCGTTAAACGTTGCTGTCGGCAAGAGCCTTTACTTCCCGGATAATCCGGTCGGCGGCCTCTTTGATGATGACCGGGTCGGTGGCCACGTTGACGCGGATAAAGCCGTCGTAGCCCTCACCGAACCACTGGCCGTAGTCCACAGCCAGTCTGCACTTGCCCTGGATGAGTTCCTGGCAGGCGTTCCCGGCGACATAGGCCCGCAGGTCGATCATCGGCAGGTAAGTGCCTTCCAGCGCGGTCATCCGCACGCCGGGCAGCTCCGCAGCGAAGCACTCCTTCAGGTAGATGTAGTTGTCGTGGATGACCTGGCGCAGGGCGTCCAGCCACTCGCCGCCATCCCGATAGGCCGCTTCCGTGGCGATCATGCCTATCACGCTGACCTCGGTGCGGTTCAGGCCGGAGGCGAAGCGGTCGTAGACCTTCCGCAGCTCCTCGTTGAAGATAATAATGTGGGAGTGAATGAGGGTCGCCAGGTTGAAGCTCTTGGTGGCGGAGTTCAAAATCAGCAGGATGTCCCGATACTTGCCGCCGGACACATTGACAGCGGGGATGAAGGTTCCGCCAGGGGCCATCAGATCCTGATGGATCTCGTCGGACACCACCAGAACGTTGTGCTTTTGGCAGATGGCCAGCACCGCGTCCAGCTCCTCCTCCGTCCAGACCCGGCCGGCCGGGTTGTGGGGGGAGCACATCAGGAACATCTTCACGTCCTGCTCCACGATGGCCTTTTCAATGGCGTCATAGTTCATGGTGAAGTATCCGTCGTCGTAGTCCAGGGGAACTGTCGCCAGACAACGGTCGTTGTTGGTGACCACGTTGTAGAACGGGTAGTAGATGGGGGTCAAAATCAGGCAGGTGTCTCCCGGCTCGGTAAAGGCGTGAATCATCCAGGAGATGCCCGTGACGCAGCCGGTGGAGAAACGAAGCTCTTCCCGCTCGATCTTGCAGTGGTGCCGGGTCTCCATCCAGTTCTGGAAAGCGTCATAGTAGCTGTCCGGCACGAAGCTGTAACCGAACACGCCGTGGTCGATGCGCTGCTGCAAGGCTGCGGTAACGGCCTCAGGTGTTTTAAATTCCATGTCTGCGATCCACATGGGGAGCAGACCGTCTTCTCCGAATTTTCCTTTCAAGCCGTCCCATTTGCTGCTGTTGGTACCCCTGCGATCCACAAGATACCGGTCCAGAAATTCCTGTTTCTCCATTTTCGGCTCCTTTCTGGTCGTTGGTTGGTTGCCATCGCTTACAGCCTAGACAGGACTTCCTGGAGGTCCAAGGTCTGGGTGCCGTCCTCCAGCTGAAAGAAGGGTATCCCGATGCCGCCGTGCGCCTTGGCCTCGTCATAGAGGGAGCTTGACTCCCGCAGCTCCAGGAATTCCTTCAGGGCGGGGAAACTGGCGGCGATGTCCAAGAACTCCACCTCGGCGTTCCGGTCTTTCAACTTAATGATGGAATACAGGGTATCCTGGCAGATGTGACTGCCGATGACCTTTACCTTCATAGCTTACACCTCCGCCTGGGCTTCAATCTCACAGAGGACGCCCTTGGGCAGTTGCTTCACAGCCACACAGCTCCGGGCAGGCTTGGAGACGAAGTAGTTGGCATAGACCTCGTTGAAGGCGGCGAAGTCGCCCATGTCGGCCAGGAAACAGGTGGTCTTAAAGACCTTCTCGAAGGAGGTGCCTGCGGCCTCCAAAATCGCGCCCACGTTCTTGCAGCTCTGCTCGGTCTGAGCGGCAATGCCTTCGGGAACAGAGCCGTCAGCGGGGTTGACAGGGATCTGACCGGAGGTGATGAGGGTGTTCCCCACGACGAAAGCCTGAGAGTAGGGGCCGATGGCGCCGGGGGCGTTCTTAGTGTCGATAACCTTCATGATAATTGCTCCTTTGCTTTTTTGCCTTCCACAACTTTACTTCTCTGAATTGTGGGGGAATGGTTTTTGAGCAGCTTCCACCAAAAATCAATGGCGCCGGGTTGGATTGTTGGGGAACTTGCTCTTGGTATCTGAATCATAGCAATTATGAAAGAAAATAACAAAGCCCCCTATGTTTCTTCTGAATCAACTTTTTAATAGAATAGTTTCGCAGCAGTGGATTTTCGGGAAAGGATGTGATATAATTTTTTTGTAACGCAAGATTTGGCCGAATTTTCAGGAAAAATCGATTTATACGAAACGCTTTAGGAGGTGTTTGTTATGAGTGAGATCTCCGTAGAAATCGGAAAGCAGATTCGGAATACCCGCAAGAAACGAAAGATGACGCTGGATAATCTGGCTTCGGAGATCTGCAAAAGCAAATCCACGGTCTCCAAATACGAAAAGGGCGAGATCGCCGTGGACATCGAGACGCTGTACGAAATTGCGGACGCCCTCCACATCCATGTGGAGCAGCTGCTCTACCAGCGGCCGGAGCGCTCCTGTCTGCCGGTAGAGAAGAATTACCCCACCTTTTTTCAAGGGCTTTCCCTTTTTTACGCCTACCTCTTTGACGGGCGCAACAATACCATCTTGCGCTGTCATTTCGATGTACTCAGCCAGGTAGACACAAATCAGTATAAAATCATGATGTACATGAATTTTCAGGACTATGAGAATTATCAAAGCTGTGAAAACACCTACTATGGCTATATCACCCACTTTGACGCTGTCACCAACATTCACCTGACCAATCAACACAGTCCTATGGAGGAGGCCAGCGCAGAGATTTTGGCCTCTTATCTGGACGCCGATACCAAGTGGGGCTTATGGAAAGGCTTTTCTTCCCGACCTATGATGCCCATTGCCACCAAAATGCTGTTCTCCAGACATCGCCTGGAGGAAAATGCGGCGCTCATCAAAACCTTGAAGATTTCCAAGGAGGACATCCGGCTGCTGAAGCTTTACAATATGCTTTCGGTTGTATAATAAAGAAGCTATCTTATGGAAATTATATGTCATTGTCATTTATAAAGGATAAAAACGAGGAGAGTGAGCCGTTTTTGCTCCTCTCCTCGTCTGTTTTCCTTGTTTTATGAAGTATGGTAATCACATTTCTGGCAGTGAGCCATCGCTTCATCAGGATTTTGTCGGTAGAAAATACCTGCCCACTGGCAGATGCTTTGCAGAATCGGGACAACGCTTTTCCCGGTTTCGCTCAAAGAGTACTCCACTCTGGGAGGGATTTCGTCATAGGATTTGCGCTCCACGATTCCATTTGCAATCAGGCTTTTCAGGGTAGAAGCAAGGACGGCATCGGTGATATTGCCCATCTCGCTGCGAATTTCACTGTAACGCAACGTCCCCATCTCGGCCAGGACGCAGATGATACGTGAGTTCCACTTCCCACCAAATACGCTGAGTCCATACTCCAGCGGACAGCGAATATCCTCTTTGAGTTTTTTCTGATACATGGTATCGCCCCCTTTGCTCCATTATACGCCAGAATCAAGGTTATTCCTAGTTACTATGAAATTTATTAGCTGCTCTTTTCATGCACGAAAAGCATTGGCGCACCTTTGTGGCAAATCGTGACACAGGTACCACAGCCAATACATTTTTTTGAATCTATTTCGCTTTTCCAGCCCATTTGCATCTGAATGGCGTGAACAGGGCAGGCAAGGATGCACGCGCCGCAGCCAACGCATTTTTCCTGTCTGATTGTTGCCTTTCTTGTTTTCATGGCGTCCTCCAAAAAAACGGGTGCGCAGACAAGGTACGCACCCGTTCCTCCAGATTGATTCCGCGGGAGTTCCTCACTTCCCCCGCTTTACAGCACCTTTTTGTTATCGGCCCCAGGAGTGGTGACAATGACCTTTTCGGGGGTGATGAGCAGCGCTCCCTTGGCGGTAGCGGCCCCGTTGAACATCTTCTCCACCATAACCTTGAATGCGGAGACGATGTCGCCCTCGGTCAGGTACTCGGCGGTTCCCTTGATCTGGTAGCCCTCCAGCGTGGTGGCGTCGTACACGGAGATGGCAATCTTCCCGCCGTTGGCGTTCAGGTTGTTCAGCGTGGTCTCCAGAAACACGTCGCCCACTGCCAGCTTGCCGTCCTCCGTTACCATCTTAAAGGCCACCGGAACCACATTCGGCTCACCGTTGGCGCAGGTCGCCAGATCCCACATACTCGCAACGAGCAGCTTTTTCACATTTTCGTTCAGCATATGAATGTCCTCCTGAAATTCTTTTGCACTTGTGTGGTTGCTTGAACTGTACTTAGTATATCGAAGTTGCTGTCGGAGAACAAGATATTAGCAAATTTATGAGTCACT
>JAJQBR010000159.1 GCA_021203185.1 Clostridiales bacterium | reverse complement strand
AGATTGACGCTACTGATGAGGAGATCGAGGAGGCCGCAGCCGCCGCCAAAACCCTGGCGGAGGAATTGCAGCAGGCTCTGACGGACGGCGATGAGGACGCCATTGCGTCTGTTGTCACTGAGAGCGGCGCCACGGATTACTCCGACACCTCTCCCAGCAGCTTCTCCAGCTACACCTTTGGCGACTGGCTGGTGGACGAGGAGCGGACGGCTGGCGACAGCACCGTCATTGAGGACACCACCGAGACCGAGGTAGAGGTGGAGACCGACGACGCCGACTCCGCCGACAGCAGCACCGACCCTGCCGACACCAGCGCTTTGGCGGACGCCAGCACTGATCCGGCGGATGCCAGCGCCGAGGGCGACAGCAGCACGGAGACTACCACCACCGTGACGGTTACCACCATCGAGGGCTACTACGTGGTCTACTTCGCTGACCGCTACCGCGACGACTACTATGCCGCCAACGTCCGCAACATCCTCATCGAGGCCGAGGAGGACGAAGAGGACGAGGAATCCGAGGAGACCACCTACCTCTATGACGACGCGCTGGCTGCCGCTGAGGAACTTCAGCAGACCTGGCTGGACAACGGCGGCACCGAGGACGATTTCATCGACCTGGTGGCGGACAACAGCGCCGACACTGGCACCAACGAGGACGGCGGCCTGAACTCCACCGTGTACAAGGGCGTTCTGGACGCCACTCTTGAGGCGTGGGTGCTGGACGAGAGCCGGGCCAGCGGCGACTACACCATCCTCAAGGACGAGACCAACATCGGCTATCAGCTGCTCTACTTCGTGGGCTTCGACGACCTGTATTATTGGCAGACCGTCGCTCAATCCAGCCTCCAGTCCGACGCTTTCGACGATTGGTATGACGAGGTGGAGGAGAATTATGAAGTCACCACCACCTGGTTCTACAGCCAGGTCGGGTGAGAACTTCCCCCAATCGAATCACAAAGCGGCGGATTCCTTCGCGGGAATCCGCCGTTGCTCTGTTTTTGCAGCAGGTACGAAAAAAGGGACGCACCTGCGTCCCTTTTGCGTTATCTGTCTCACAACAGGCCGTTTTTCTCTTTCAGCACGTTGATGGGAGTGACGATGATCTGCCCCTTGCCGTCCAGCAGATTGTCCGGCAGGAACAGCCGCTCGCTGGTGTCCAGCCCGGCGAAGGTGAAGCCCAGCAGCTCGTTCAGCTCCCGCTCCGGCCACTCGGCGGCGGCGTCATAGATGGACGCGATGGAGGGGACCTCCTCCTCTCCCGTCACCTCGTAGCCGATGGTCTCCGGGCCGTTGTCGTAGTGGTAGCTGATGACTGGCTGGCCGTTTTTGTCCCGGTGGCCGTGAATCATCACCAGCACATGGCCCGCTTCCCGCATGGCCTGGGCGGTGGGGACGATTTCGTCCTTCGTGATGGAAATTTTCTTGTTGGTCTGCATAACGACGCCGCCTTTCGGTGTTTTCACTTTTAGCTCTTAGCTCTTAGCTTTTAGCTGTTAGTATTCGTAGTTGTTCACTTTTGCTGGCAGTGCGCCACGAACGGTTATTTTCACTTTTCGTTTTATGCGCTATGCGTTCTGCCAGCAGTACCCAACTAACAGCTAACGGCTAACAGCTAACAGCTCATCATCAACAAATACGGGGGAGTTGTGTCCCGCTGAGCCGGGTCAGGATGCGGGTGCCGCCCAGTCCGGTGTGCAGCAACACCCGGCCTGGGTGTTGCTCCGAGACGTGGCCAATGACTGCGGCGTTTTCTCCGCCGGGAGTGTTTTTCAATGCGGAAAGCACCGCATCGGCCCGCTCCGGCGCGACCACGGCCAGCAGCTTACCCTCGTTGGCGCAGTACAGGGGATCCAGCCCCAGCAGGTCACAGGCCGCCTGTACCGACGGGTTGACGGGCAGAGCGTCCTCCTCCAGACAGATGGAAAAGGAGCGTTTTTCGGTGAACTCGCAGAGCGTGGTGGCTACGCCGCCGCGAGTGGGGTCCCGCAGCACCCGAACGCCGCCGCAGTCCAGCGCCGCCTGGGCCAGCCGATGCAGGGGCTGGCAGTCGGAGCGGAGGGTGCTGCCCTCCAGCAGACCGCTGCGGGCCAGCATAATGGTGACGCCGTGGTCGCCCATAGCGCCGGAGAGAAGGACCGCGTCTCCCGGACGGATGGCGTCAGGGGTCAGTCCCGGCCAGCGCAGGACGCCAATGCCAGCGGTGTTTAAATAGATGCCGTCGCCTTTGCCCCATTCCACCACCTTAGTGTCGCCGGTGACGATCTGCACCCCGGCGCTCTTTGCAGTCTCCGCAACGGAGGCGACGATTTTCCGCAGGTCAGAGAGCGGCAGGCCCTCCTCCAACACCATAGAGAGACTCAGGTATTTAGGGACGCTGCCGCACATGGCAAGGTCATTCACGGTGCCGCAGACTGCCAGCTTGCCGATGTCCCCGCCGGGGAAAAACAGCGGGCTGACCACAAAGCTGTCGGTGGAGAAGGCCAGCGGGCCTTCCAGGTTCAGCACCGCCCCGTCCCCCAGAGCGTTCAGCGTCGGGTTGCCGTAGGCGGGCAGTAACAGTTCTTCAATCAGTTGGGCGGTGCGCTGACCGCCGCCGCCGTGGTCCAGGGTGATGATTTCCTCGTTCACAGTTCTACCCCCTGATACTTATACGCTGCGGCGCAGGCCCCCTCTGAGGACACCATACACGGCCCCACGGGATGCTCCGGCTGACAGGCTGCGCCGAACAGGGGGCAGTCCTGGGGGTTCAGCTGGCCGCAGATAATGGCCCCACAGCGGCATCCGGCGTTCTCCACCCGTTGGCTAGGGGAAAAGGAAAACCGCTCCGCCGCGTCGAAGGCGCGAAACTCCTTCCGCAGCCCCAGGCCACTTTCGGGAATTTCCCCTAGTCCCCGCCAGACGCTGCCCACCGGCTCCAGCACCTGTTCCATCAGGGCCAGCGCCGCCGGGTTGCCGTTGGGGGACACCACGCGGGTGTATTCGTTTTCCAGGCGGGGGGAGCCGTCCCGAATCTGGGCCAGCAGCGCGTAAACCGCCGCCAGCAGGTCGCCGGTCTCGAAGCCGGAGACCACAGCGGGGAGGCCAAATTCCTCCGGCAAAAACCGAAACGCTTCCGCCCCTGTGATGGCGGCCACATGGCCGGGGCAGAGGAAGCCGTCCACCCGAAAGTCCGGGCGGTGAATCAGGGCGCGGAGGGCCGGTTCCGTCCGCTTGAGAAGGCACAGCAGGGAAAAGTTCTGAATCCCCCTCCGCTGAGCCTCCAGCGCCGCCAGAGCGGTACCCGGCGCGGTGGTCTCGAACCCCACGCCCAGGAACACCACCTGCTTATCCGGCTCCGCCTGCGCCAGCTCCAGCGCATCCATGGGGGAGTAGACCCAGCGCACGTCCGCGCCCATGGCACGGCGGCGTTGGAGGTCGTCCCCCGGCGTGGAGCCAGGCACCCGCATCAGATCGCCATAGGTGGTCAAAATCAGCCCCGGCGTCTCGCTGAGAGCCAGCACCCCGTCCATCACCCCCGCCGGGGTGACGCACACCGGGCAGCCCGGCCCGGAGCGCAGCTCCACGCCCTCCGGCAGGAGCTGCCGCAGCCCCGCCCTGGCGATGGCCATGGTGTGGGTGCCGCAGACCTCCATCAGACAGACCGGGCCGGGCAGTTCCATCTTCTGAATGCCCCGGAGCAGCTTTTTCCCCTCCGGCAGCCGGGCAAAGGCGGCCTCAGAGAGCATCTGCGACCTCCTGAATGGCCTCCAGGTTGTCCAGCGCCTGCTGCTCCTGGAGCCGCTCGATGGCAAAGCCCGCGTGGGCGATGACATAGTCGCCCACCTTCGGCTCCTTGATAAAATCCACGCGAATCTTCCGCTTGACGCCGTCCACTTCGGCCACGGCGTCGTTTCCGTCCAGCTCCGTCAGCCGCATGGGAATTGCAAGGCACATAATCAGGATTCCCCCTGCTGGGAGGCGGCGGCTTTGGCCGCCTTTGCGGCCTCCGCTTTTGCTTTCCGCTCGGCAATTTCTTCCGGGGACAGCTTGGGTTTGGGTGCAGCGCCTCCTGCGACGGCTTTGGCCGCCTTTGCGGCCTCCGCTTTTGCTTTCCGCTCGGCAATTTCTTCCGGGGACAGCTTGGGTTTGGGTGCAGCGCCTCCTGCGACGGCTTTGGCCGCTTTTGCGGCCTCCGCCTTGGCTTTCCGCTCGGCAATTTCTTCAGGCGTCAGCTTGGGCTTGGGCGCGGCGCCGCCTGCGGCGGCTTTTGCCGCTTTTGCGGCCTCGGCCTTGGCTTTCATCGCGGCGATCTGCTCTGGTGTGAACTTGGGCTTGGGTGGCGGCGCCTTCTTGACGAAAGTGCCCGTCACCAGAAAGTCCTCCGGCTGGGTGCCCACGATCATATAGTCGTCGGTCAGCGTGATAGCGTGGCGGGCGCAGAAGTCCGCACACATGGAACAGAAGGTGCAGCTGGTCAGGTCAAAGGTGAAGGTGATTTTCTGGTCGCCGTTTTCCAGCTTTTCGATGTCCCGGTGCATACACTGGGGGGCGCAGACCCGCATACACATCCCGCAGTTGATGCACTTTTCCGGGTCGTACTGGATGCGGCCCCGGTAGCCCTCCGCCGCCTTGGGCGGGTCCCCGGCGGGGAATTTCTCCGTGACGGGTTTTTTGACCAGGTTGGTCAGGGCCTTGGTGAGATAGGGAAGCATTACTTGTGCATCTCCTTCCTCTTTTCCCGCAGAATTTCCGCGGCCTGAGCCAGAGCAGCCACAATTGCCTCCGGCTTGGGGGTGCAGCCGCCTACGGACACGTCCACGTGGGTGTACTTGTCCAGCGGCCCGTCGATGGCGTAGCTGCCCTTGAACACGTTGCCGGACCGGGGGCAGGAGCCGAGGCTCACCACCACCCGGGGTTCCGGCACCTGGGCCAGCGTCCGCACCAGCCGATCCCGGGTCTGGAGGGTGATGGGGCCGCTGACCACCACGATGTCTGCCTGACGGGGGGTGCCGGTCAGCCGGAAGCCCAGCCGCTCCGCGTCGTACCGGGGGGTCAGCACGCTGACCAGCTCGATGTCGCAGCCGTTGCAGGAACCGGCGTTGATGTGGAAGATCCAGGGGCTTTTCGCCATGCTGTTGTCAATCAGTTTATCAAACATGCAGTTTCTCCCTTCTGCCGCCCAGCGACACAGGCGGGCGGCGGGCCGATTTCCTTAGAATCCCAGCCAGACCAGGATCAGACTGACTGCCGCCAGTCCAGCCACCACGGTCCAGTAGAACTGGAACACCTGCTCGGTTTTGAACCGGGCGCAGACGGCGTGGGGCAGGCTCATGGTCAGGAAGGTCAGCACCAGGCAGAACACAACTAAAATCAGCGTGTCCAGCACCACGAAGCCGGTGCTGATGCCGCCCAGGAACAGAACGCAGAACAACGCGGTCATGATGAACATCTTCACCATATGGGTCAGCCGGTACAGGGCCAGGGGAGGGCCGCTGTACTCCGCCAGAGTACCCTCGCAAATCTCCGTTTCCGCCTCGGCCACATCGAAGGGGTGCATCCCCACCTCGCAGGGAATGACAAAGAGCATGGCGATGGCGGCAGGGATCAGCGCCCAGTGGGTGATGAGGGGGCCGTTGGCGGCCTGATAGTCCGCGATGGCCTGGAGGGAGAAGGTGTAGGAAGCGCCATCTCCGGCGGAGAGGACAGCCCTGCTGACCGTCAAAATCACCAGCACGAAGGGCAGCTCATAGGAGATCATGGCCACCATCTCCCGGCTCAGGCCCACCCCGGCGAAGGGGGAGCCGGTGGCCGAGGCCCCGACAATCATGCACACGCTGACCAGGGTCAGCAGGTACAGAACCACCACTAAGTCCGCCGTGCCGGAGAAAGCGGCCTGACCGTTCACCACGGGCAGGAACAGGGAAATGGTAATCAGCGCCACAAAGCCCAGGAAGGGTGCGCCGTAATAGACAGCCTTTTTGCCGTGGCGGGGGATGATGGTCTCCTTGCCGCAGCACTTCAGGAAGTCATACCAGCCCTGGAGCAGGGGAGGCCCTACCCGCCGCTGCATCCGGGCCACCCAAATGCGGTCCAGACCCGCCAGTAACACCCCCATAACCACGCAGAACAGCAGGCCGGGGAACAACAGCACATAAATCAGGTTGAAAAGCAAATCAGTCATACTTCCGCCTCCTTTACAACACAAAGATGCAGGCCAGCAGCACGAAGGCGGTCACCACCACGCCGTAAAGGGTGTAGTCGTTGACGACGCCGCTGTGCCAGTTGGTCCAGAAGGTGAAATGCTTCCGCCAGCTGTGCTTGAAGCCCCAGAACAGGTCGCTTCCGCCTACCTGAGAGTAGACGCTCTCCTCGCCGGAGAAGAACGGCTCGTACTTGGGATCCAGTTCTTCTGCAGTCTCGTCCGCAGCGGAGACGTGGGACTCCTCCTTGCTGTCCGGGCTGCCCAGCAGGGCCACGATGGTCACCGCGCAGGTGACGCAGAACAGCAGCGCCAGCCAGGACAGGGGACTCCAGCAGGTGGACACGCCCAGGGAGGTCACGCCGCTGGAGACGACGTTGTGGAGGGCGGCGTAGCCCTCGCCCATGGCCGCGTCGATGTAGCTGGCGGCGCTGAAAACGGCGTTGGTGGCGGGCAGCAGCACCCAGTTCTGCACCTGGGTGGGGAACAGACCGGTGACCACGCACAGCACCGCCAAAATCCACATGGGGAGGCGCATGAGCAGCGGAACCTCCTTCACGTCCTTGTACTTCTCCGGCAACTGGCCAAAGAACACGCTCTGAGTCACCTTGATGAAGGAGGCCAGGGTCAGGACGCTGGTCAGCAGCGCCAGCACACAGACGATGATGAAGAAGAAATTGCCGGTGTCCACGCCCTGCCGGAAGGTGGCCTGATAAATCATCCACTTGGAGGCGAAGCCGTTGAAGGGGGGCAGGCCGCTGATGGAGGCCGCGCCGATGAGGAACAGCACCGTGGTGCGGGGCATCCGCTTGGACAGGCCGCCCAGTCCGTCCAGGTCTAGGCTGCCGGTCTGGTGCTGCACCGCGCCGGCGGTCAGGAAGAGCAGGCCCTTGAAGATGGTGTGGTTCATGGCGTGGTACAGTCCCGCGCTGACGCCCAGGGCGGTGCCCAGGCCCACAGCGGTGATGACGTATCCCACCTGAGAGATGGAGTGGAAGGCCAGCAGACGCTTGAAATTGTGCTGCTGGAAAGCCATGGTGACGCAGATGAACATGGTCGCTGCGCCGAAGCCCGTGACCAGGTACTGCACCACGGCCAGATCCATGTTCTGGTAGAGGACATAGCACATCCGAATGATGCCGTAGACGCCGCACTTGGTCAGCACGCCGGAGATCATCAGGGAGATGGAGGCCGGAGCCACAGCGTGGGCGTCAGCCGCCAGAGGCTGGAAGGGGAACAGGAACGCTTTGGAGGCGAAGCCGATGAACAGGAAGGCGAAGGCCACGCCCATCAGCGGGTTGTTGCTCTGTTCCGGCAGCAGGGCGGCGATTTGCGCCAGGTTCAGGGTGTGCAGCTGGGAGTACAGAATGGCGATGCCCACCAGCAGGAAGGTGGAGCCGAGAGAACCCACCACCAGGTATTTCATCGCGCCCTCCAGCGCGCCCTCATCGTGGCTGCGGAAGGCGGTCAGCGCCACGGCGGTGAAGGTCATAATCTCCACCATGACGAAGATGTTGAACAGGTCGCCGGAGAGTACCAGGCCCAGCACCGAGCCGCCCAGCATCAGGAACAGGGTGTAGTAGTTCACCAGGCTGTCGTCCCGGCTCATGTAGGTGAAGGAGTAGACCCCCGACACGAACACCGCCACCACGACGATGAGGCCGAAGAACAGGCTCAGGGCGTCCACCTCCAGGGCGATGCCGATGGCCCAGCCCTCTACAGGTTCCCAGTTGCCCAGCCAGTAGGTGATGATCTCGCCGTCCATCAGTACCGGCTTAACCAGCGCCAGTACCATGGCCAGCGCGCCGGTGACGGTCACCAGCACGACGATTTTTTGCAGAATCGCGTGGCGGCGGCCCACCAGAGAGTTGAGAAAGCCCCCCACAAACAGGGTCATGACCGCCAGGACGGGGAAGTTGTCAATAAAGGCACTCATCAGCCGTTCAACCTCCTGATTTTACGGGTGTCCAGGGTACCGTACTGCTCTTTCAGCTTGATGCCCAGGGCCAGGCTCATGGCGGTGGTACAGGCGCCGATGACCACGCTGGTCAGCGTCAGCGCCTGAGGGATGGGGTCCACAAAGAAGCTGGCGCGGGTCAGCTCCGCGATGTCGAAGATGGGGGCGGTGCCGCCGTAGTTGAAGCCCACCGTGACCAGCAGCAGGTTCACACCGTAGTCCACCAGGCCCATGCCCATCATGATTTTAATGAGGTTGTGTTTGACCACCATGCAGTAAAGCCCCAGCACAATGAGGGCGAAACAGGCGATGTAGTTTGTGATTATCATTCTTCCTCGACCTCCTCCTCGCTCTCGCTGCGCAGCTGCCGGTTCTCGTCCTTGCGCAGATCGTCCTCGTCCAGGGTGTTGAGCATGACGATGAGCAGACAGATGATGCCGGCCATGACGTGATAGCCCACCACGTCGTTCATCAGGACGCTGGTCTCCCACTCATGCCCCGCAAAGACGAAGTTGACGCAGAAGTTCAGCCCGGTAAAGACGCCCAGCAGGGCGATGAGCACATACATGATCTCCGCGATGGTCTCGCTGCTGTGGAGCAGCCTGGCCCGGAAGGTACTTCTCACTCCCGTGCCGCCGTGTCCCAGGAACACCATCAGAATGGCGCTGGCCACCAGCACGCCGCCCTGAAAACCGCCGCCGGGGCTGGTGTTGCCGTGGAAGATGACATAGCAGCCGAACACGCAGCCCAGGGGCAGGAACAGGTCCGCGCCGCACCGGACGATGACGTTTTTTCTGCGGTAAGTGCGCTTCATAGTTCATCCTCCTCGTCCTCGATGGGCTGGCCGTTCTCGTCGTACCGCACCGCCTTGCGCAAAATCACCAGCGAACCGGCGATGGCGGCGATGAGGATAAAGCTCTCGCCCATGGTGTCGTAGCCACGGAAGTTGTAGACCACGCTGAACACCACGTTCTCAGCGGCGGTCTTTTCCAGGTTCTCGTTGATGATAACGGCGGCAGCGCCGTCGGCGTCGCTGTTGTCGTAGGAGCTGGGGTCTTCGTAGAGCGCCACCAGATCCACGTCCTCGCCGTTGTAGGTGGGTTCGCTGGCCGCCATCAGGATGGCGGTGTACACGCCGCAGACCAGCAGGATGATGAGCGCCACAGGCAGCAGGATTCTTTTCAGCTTCATAGGTTCTCTTCCTCCTCCTCAGCAGCGCGCACCTTGCGGATGGCGATGATGTACAGGATGGTGGACAGCACCGCGCCCACGCTGGCCTCCGCGATGGCCACGTCCGGGGCCTGGAGCAGCAGGAACTCCAGCGCCACGAAAGAGCCGGTGGCGGCCAGGGCGATGCAGGAGTCGATGAGCCGCTTGGCGTGAACCGTCACACAGCCCGCAGCCACCGCGCCCACGATGGCCAGTGTATTCAGGATGAATACCAGAACGCCCTCTAAGTTCATGCCGGATCATCCTCCTTATAGTCGTCGATCACCAGGTCCTTGGCGGGCTTGACGCCGGTGCGGTAGGCCGCCTTGCAAAGGGCGTGGTTGGAGATGGGGTTGGTACCCAGAATCAGCAGCAAAATCATGCCCAGCCGAACATAGGCCATGACCTCGCCGCCGTTGACCACGGTGTGGATGATGCCCGCCAGGGCCACGCAGATGTTGCCCAGGGTGGCGATGCAGGTGGTGGCCTGGAGCCGCCCGTACACATCGGGCAGCCGCTGGACGCCCAGCACTCCGATGAAGGTGAAGAACACCCCTACGGCCAGGAGAATATCAATGACGATGCGAACCATTTACAGCCTCCTTTCCAGGTAACGGGCCACAAACACGGTGCTGACGAAGCCCAGCAGCGCCACTACCACCGCGATGTCCATGTAAATGCTGCGGCCCGAATAGAGGGCATAGAGGACCAGGGCGGTGGCGCAGACCAAGTCCAGGCTGTCCGCCGCGCAGAGGCGGTCGGCGGCTGTGGGGCCTTTGAACACCCGGTAGAGCAGGCTAAAGGCCAGCACCACATAAATCAGCGATGCGATGAGAAATTCAATCATTGCCAAACCCTCCCGATCCACCGTTCCATCCGGCCCTTGATGACCTCGCCGGCCTTTTCCCGGTCGGTTTCGGTCACGTCGATCCAGTGGACGTAGTAATACGTGTTTTTCTCCTCGTCCTCGACCACGTCCATGGTGATGGTGCCGGGGGTCAGGGTGATGCAGTCGCTAACCATGGACATACCGTACTCGCTCTTGATGTTGGGCGAGCCGGGGATGCGGATGATGCCTGACTGATAGTTTTTCAGGTTGGGGCTGAGGACGATGCGCGCCATGGCGACGTTGGCCTTGATCATCTCCCACAGGAAGATGATGCAGCAGTAAAACAGGAGTACCACCAGCCGCACCGGGTTATAGAGGTAAAAGGCCCGGTAGTGGATGAAGAACTGCCCCGCCACGGCCGCCACGATGCCGCTGACCACCGCGCCCAAAATCAACTCGATGGGGTCCAGCGACATGGTCAGCAGCAGCCAGAACAGCATACAAAAGATGAAGGTGGACAGCCAGCAGGCGAATTTTGATGGTTTCTGCACGTTTTTTCCTTCCTTTCCGCACTGGGCGCGTGCCGCGCCTTTTTTAGCACAAAAATTCTCTAAAATAACGGGTTTCTGTTTTTACCAAATCATACTGCCAACCGCAACCCCTCCGTCACGGCTTACGCCGTGCCACCTCCCCTTTCAGGGGAGGCAAGAG
>JAJQBR010000014.1 GCA_021203185.1 Clostridiales bacterium | reverse complement strand
GATGAACTGGTGCAGAAAGCCATTGACACACTGAACCGCAAGCTCCGGGTGTCAAAGATTTTCTTCAAGGTGGAAAGCGGCCAGATGGAGGAGATTAAGTCCAGAGAAGACCTTCTGAGCGGTGCCTCCTTCGTGAAGGAAAGCTCCTCTACACGGGACTCCCAGACAAAGATTTCTGCCAATCGTGGGGTAAAGTACGACTTAGTCGGCAAACTGGTGGAAGAGACCGGTTTGACCCGGAAAGACGTGATTGCTATCCTGACGGGGATAGACAAGGTTGTGTTCAACCAGTTCAAGGACAACCCGGAGGAATTTATCATTAAGGCCGCCGCCCTGATTAACGATGAAAAGGCCACCGCCATCATTGAGCATATCACCTACGATATGCTGGATGACCATTACGGCACCGAGGTCTTTACTGATCCCACCATCAAGGGCAAGCTGGGTGTCAACGCTATGAAGGCAAAGCACCACCTGTATGACCACATCGTTTACGATTCCAGCAACGAGCAGAAGTTCGCCACAGAGCTGGACACCAACGATTCCGTCGCTGTCTATGTGAAGCTGCCGGATGGATTCTACATCTCCACGCCAGTGGGACACTATAACCCGGACTGGGCGATAGCGTTCAAAGAAGGGACTGTGAAACACATCTACTTCGTGGCGGAGACAAAAGGCTCCATGCGTTCCATGCAGCTGCGGGATATTGAAAAGGCCAAGATTCACTGTGCGCAGGAGCATTTCAGAGCAATCAGCTCCGGCAGCGTGGTGTATGATGTGGTGGATAGCTATGATTCGCTGTTGAAATTGGTGACAAGCTGAAACGCAAAACCACGAGTGGTATAGAATCGCTCACTACGAGGCAAGATGCTTTTAGGGCGATTCTATACTTTTGTGAGCAAGAGAATTGGAGGTGAACCGTTTGCCAGACCGTTCCTATATCGCCATCGACTTAAAATCCTTCTACGCCTCGGTGGAGTGCGTGGAGCGGGGCTTGACCCGTTGACCACCAATCTGGTGGTGGCCGACCAAAGCCGCACAGAGAAAACGATTTGTCTTGCGGTGTCACCCTCCCTGAAATCCTTTTGCATCTCCGGGCGGGCGAGGCTGTTCGATGTCGTCCAGCGGGTGAAGGATGTCAACCGGGAGCGTCAGCGCCGTGCTCCTGGGCATACTTTCACAGGTTCCTCCAGTGACATCAACGAGCTGAACGCCGACCCGTCATTGTCACTGGATTATATCGTGGCTACTCCACAGATGGCGCATTATATTCAGCGCAGCACGGAGATTTATCAGGTCTATCTCCGGTTCATCGCTCCGGAGGACATCCATGTGTACAGCATCGATGAGGTATTCATGGATGTGACTAACTATTTGCAGATCTATCAGCTCACGCCCCGTGAGCTGGCTATGAAAATAATTCAGGCGGTTTTGAAGGAGACCGGTATCACGGCTACGGCGGGGATCGGCACCAACCTCTATCTCTGCAAAATCGCCATGGACATCGTGGCAAAGCATATTCCCGCCGACATAGACGGCGTTCGCATCGCGGAGCTGGACGAGATGAGCTATCGACAACAGCTCTGGGCGCACCAGCCCATTACGGACTTCTGGCGGGTAGGTCGTGGCTATGCAAAGAGACTGGCAAAACTGGGCCCGCACACCATGGGCGATATTGCCAGATTCAGTCTCAGCAGCTACGGCGAAAGCCGTTTATACAAGGAGTTCTGCTTCAATGCCGCATTTCCGACATCAAGGCATACAGGCCGGAGAACAACAGCATCAGCTCTGGGCAGGTGCTGCAATCGCCCTATGCGTTTAACAAGGCAAAGCTGGTCTTCGGGAGAGGGCGGACACACTCTCTCCCGTCCTGGTGGGCAAGGGAATGGTGGCCGACCAAATCGTGCTGACCATCGGCTATGATATTGAAAATCTGACCGACCGGTCACAGCAGAAATCATACAAGAGGGAAGTTACCACCGACCACTACGGCAGGAAGGTGCCCAAACAAGTTCACGGCCCCATCAAACTGAGGCGGTAGATGGCCTCCACCATGCCGATTATCGATGCCGTTATGGAGCTGTTGAACCGCATCGTTGACCAGAACCTGTTGGTGCGCCGGATGTATGTGTTCACCAACAATGTGGTTAGTGAGAACATGGGAAAGAGTATGGCTGGGGCGTCGCAGAGTATTCCACGCCGGAGAAATTCTTCGGAGATGCGTTCACCGATGCAGTTTACCAACGCCAACCGGAGGAATCTTTTTACCGATTGCTAGAGCATCTGCATGGGATTTTGTCAGACGTTCCAGACAAGTCCCTGCGCAGTTTTCTCAAGTGATTTCTATGAAATAGCATCATATTTTGAGAATTTAAGGGTGTTTTTACTCCTTTTCACTAAGTGGCAAGGCAATGTCCATGTGCTACAAATGGACGCGCTGCGCTTGCCTTGTTGGGGGAATCCCCAAACCCCCTTTTGAACAGAACATCCCCGTTGAGGATGGACTGCGCATTCCTGCGGAACGCTTAACTCATATAGAAAACAACGGATAAGATAGAATCACAAGAAATTGCAGATTTTCATTTTTGATTTAGGAGCGATGGTGCATTGGATACAAAGAAATTAGACAAATGGGCAGATTTGTTGCTCGATACTGGAAAACGAAATAACCTTGTTAATTTCCGGGATACAAGAGCTTCTTCGGTCGAAGTATTACTGCCTTCACCGGATACATTGTTTGAGAAAATTGATGGATCGATTTCTTTTGAAGTGTTTGATCCCAAAATTGACGAAGAAGAAAATGAACTTGACGCTGTTGCCGAAGACGGGGAACTTTCTCTCCATCCGTCTGCTTCCCCTGGTGAAAAAAACGCATACCTATCTCAGTATGCAAACAGAATAAAACGCAAAAACCAGATGCTGTTGTACAATGCGGCAGCAAACCCTATTGCTACTGTTAAGAACATTGACAAAAAAGCAAGAACGTTTATAGAGGAAACCGGCGTTAATGTGGCATACATGGCATTTGGGTTCATCCACTGGAAAGAAAGTGAATCCTCTCATCAAGTATTTCGCGCGCCAATTTTGCTGATCCCGATTTTGTTGGAACAGGCGTCTGCTGTAGAGCCGTACTTTATAAAATCAAGTGAGGATGATGTTATACTTAACCCTACTTTTGCGTACAAGTTGGACGCAGAATATGGCATTGAACTTCCGTCCTATAACGAAGAGGGGCTTTCTGATTATCTCAAAAAGATTGAAAAATTAGTTTCTAAACTCCACTGGACCGTCACATCCGAATGTAAAATAAGTATTTTTTCATTTCTGAAAATCAATATGTATCGTGATTTGAAAGATAATGCAGCGACAATTCTTTCAAATCAAAATGTCCGTAAATTATTGGGGGAAACTACAGATAGCGAGAATATGGAACGCGGCAGTGAAGAATCAGCTACCGTTTCTGATCCGCTAGTTGAACTGCATAGCGTAGTAGACGCAGACTCCAGCCAGATAGAAGCGATTGAAATGGCTAAGTCTGGGAAAAGTTTTGTTTTACAGGGGCCACCGGGTACCGGTAAAAGTCAGACGATTACAAACATTATTGCAGAATGTCTCAGCGACGGGAAGAAGATCTTGTTCGTCTCCGAGAAATCGGCTGCTCTGAATATTGTATATGACAAGCTCAGTCAAGCTGGCTTGTCTGAATTTTGTTTGGAATTGCACAGTCATAAAACGAGCAAGAAGAAAGTAATCGACAATATATGCCACACACTGAGAACGGGCAGGAGTGTTGTGTCCTCTAAAGCAGATGGGGAGATAGCATTAAAAGAAAAGGCAAAGCAACAACTGGATGCCTATGCTTTTGAATTGCATAAGCAGCAGCCTGTTATCGAGAAGATCCTGTACCAACTGTATGAGGTATTTGCAGCCTTGCGCTTGGTCCCGGATGTTGACTGGATCATTCCCGGCCTCGCTGAAAAAGGGGAATCTTACGCAAGAGAAACTGTGCCTTTGTTAGAACAGTATGTGGACTATATCGCATCCGTTGGCTATGACTACCGAAAAAATGCCTGGTATGGATACGTCAAACAAGATATGTCCTATCAGACAAAGGCCGAGGTCAAAAGCAATCTTTCACTCGTTGTTGAAATGCTACGGGCGATTGTGCCACTTTCCCAAACAATATCCGAAATGTATGGCGTTGATTGCAGCAACGTGGATTCCATCCGTAAATGGCAGAAATTCTTTTCCTTTGCATCACAGTCACTGGTTATCACGCCCGCGCTTCTAAAGGAAGAAAGCCTTGAAGTCATAAATTCAGTGCTGGATGATTTGCAGCTGCAAAGCGCTGAACTGATCTCATGCTGTTCTGAATTAGACACAGTTTTTTGAAGAAGCTATTTATAAACTCGATGGTGCAGTGTATTATAAAAAGCTTACGAACCAGTTTAGTGGAGTATTCTCAAGAGTGTTCAACTCAGAATACAAGCAACTGATTGTTGATTTGCGGATGTGCCAAAGGGATAACAAGAAGTTGCCTTATGATAAAGCGGTTGCCATGACAGAACGCCTTTCCTATTATCAGGAGAAATTTGGGGTGTTTCAGGCCACGGAAATGCCGGTTAAAAATCTTATGGGCGCTGCGTATGCTGGAGTTGATACAGATTGGGGATATGTTGAAGAGCAGATGTCTACCCTGCAAAGTATATTCAATAGTGGCATGGACTTCGGAACCCTGACAGAGTATTCGGATTTTGAAGCTGAACGACGCCTCTTTGCAGATTTTGCGGATAAGCTGGACTCCATACTTACACCTCAAGCGATAGCCGCATTGGGCCAAACCGTTGAATACTTCGATCCTGATGTTTTTAATCTGAACAATTCCAAGGTTGAGTTTGTACTGGAAAAATTGAATGACTGTATCCGCAACATGGATATGATAGAAAACTGGTGCCATTTCAGAAATTTGCTCTCCCGTTTGGAGGCCCTGGAGGTATTGCCGTACATTAATCGTGCGATTGACCAGAATATTGAGCCGCAAAATATCGTTCCGGCATTTGAAAAGCAGTTTTATTATCAATGGATAGATTCTATTATCGCCAAGGCCCCGGTTTTAGCAGCCTTCAACAGAATTTCTCAAGATAAGGCTGTTGATACTTTTGCTGAAAAAGATGCCGAACAATTCGAAATCAATAAGGCAAAGATTCGTGCTGACCTCTCGGCAAAACGCCCTGCGCTTGATATGATTGCACCCGGCAGTGCCTTGGCGATCTTACTCCGGGAAGGCGAAAAGAAACGCAAGCAAAAAAGTATTCGCTCCCTTCTTATAGAGACTGGAGAGTTGGTTCAACGTATAAAACCGTGCTTCCTGATGTCACCTTTAAGTGTCAGCACGTTTCTCGCTACGGATGCTGTCCATTTCGACGTAGTTATATTTGACGAAGCGTCACAAATTTTTCCGCAAGATGCCATCGGCGCTATTTATCGGGCAAAGCAGCTTATTGTCGTTGGCGATTCCAAGCAGATGCCGCCCAGTAACTTCTTCAATGCAACAATCGAGTCCGAAGATCGTGATGAGGAGACCGGCGATGTAACTGACTTTGAATCAATTTTGGATTTGTGTTCCGCGTCCATGCCGCAGCTCCGCTTGCGGTGGCATTATCGCAGTCGTTATGAACAGCTGATTGCTTTTTCCAACAAGAATTTTTATGATGGTGAGTTGATTACTTTCCCGTCATCCAAGGTTGACGCACCGGGAATTGGTGTGGATTATTATCATGCGGACGGTGTCTTTGATCGAAAAACGCACACCAACCGTAAAGAAGCCGAATATGTGGTTGACCTGATTCACCAAAACATTGAGAAGTATCCCAACCGGAGTTTAGGCGTTGTTGCATTTAGTGTAGCGCAGCAAGACCTGATCGATAAGCTCCTGTCTAAGCGGCGTCAAAGTACACCGGAAAAAGAATTCCTCTTCAAACGGATCGAGAAAGAATCGTTTTTTATCAAAAACCTCGAAACTGTTCAGGGCGATGAGCGTGACACGATTATATTCAGTGTCGCCTATGGAATTGATGCGCAGGGCAGGTTGCTTCACAACTTTGGACCCCTAAATCGTGTTGGTGGAGAACGCCGCTTAAACGTTGCAGTTACAAGAGCGAAATGCAATGTGCAGTTGGTATCATCTATGCACCATACCGACATTGACTTGACGCGTACTTCAGCCGAAGGAGCGAAACCACTCCGTGAATATCTTGACTTTGCGGAAAACGGAACTATAGCATTGGAACGCTCGATTGAAGTAAACCGTTTTGAGCAATTCGATTCGGATTTTGAACTCGAAGTTTGCGACTTCCTGCGTTCCAATGGGTTTTCTGTGGATACGCAGGTCGGCTGTTCCGGTTTTAGAATTGACCTTGGATTGAAGCTGCCGAACAGCTCTGATTATGTGTTGGCCATTGAGTGTGATGGTGCGACTTATCACTCATCCAAGAACGCAAGGGATCGTGACAGACTGCGGCAGGAAATTCTGGAACGCATGGGTTGGAAATTTTATCGCATTTGGTCTACTGATTGGTTCCGAAATAAAGCTGTAGAAAAGCAGCGACTGTTGGAGGCTGCGGAGGAAGCAGTACAGTCTCCGGCTCATACGGCGAAGCATACAGATTCTAAGGAAAAAGTGGCTTTATTTGAAGAGACTGCTGTTGATACACACGTTGCGTTCCCGGCATATCAAGCAGCAGATATAGAAAAACTAGTCAGCAATTTCTTCCGCGGAATTTCAAAGGCTTTGTGAGGGCAATTCTTGAAATTGAAGCGCCCCTTTCGGAAGAACTTCTTTTGAAGAGGATCTCATGGTGCTTTGGAAGAGAAAAAGTCACAAAAGTGGTTCAGCAAAACTATGAGTATCAGATGCATGGATGTCAACAATTTGGTATCACCGGTCATGATGGTTTCCTCTACCTTGCTGGTGAAAACAATATTGTCTTTAGAGGGGCAGGTGAAATTAACCGGGACATAAAACAAATTGCATTGGAAGAATTGGCCGCTGGAATGCGCGAAATTATCAGTCAGAATATGACTGTTGATAAAAACGGTCTGTATCGCACTTTGGCCCAACAATGCGGGGTTAAACGTGTAGGAAAGGCTATCAATGAACGTTTTGATCGTGCGTTACAGTTGCTCTCAGATGTTGTTTCCATCGATGGAGAACAAGTTACGGTCAAATAACCTTTCTGCGAAAATGTACGACATCTGCTACAGATTTGTTCTTTTATCAACTTGAGCCAGTTGTTATGGGAGCATGAATAAATCCCGGTACGAGAGCCACATAAATTCTGTGACTCCCGTACCGGGTTGTGTTACCTGTCAGTATTATGTTGCTGTTCCTGCTGCCTGCGCTGTTCCTTCTGCTCCACTCCTAAAATCGCCTCAACATTTTTCCGGGCGATGAGAAGTTCCTGCATCTGTTTCCTGGCCTCACGGTACTCCGCATATGCCACTTTCTTCCCACTCAGCACCTGGGCGTACTCCTGATTGAGCTGTTTGATGGTGGGGATTTTGCTTTTACCCTTCCCCTGGCCGCCAGCGCCGTCAAGTTGGTTGAACGCCGCCTTTGCCGCTTTGTGGAGGGTGATCTCCTCCCGGTGTTCCTCCAGGAACTTTTTGCTGTATCCGGACTTCTTGTAGGCGGCATAGGTCTCCTTCGTCCGGGAGTAGTTGATGATGTGCTTTTTCAGTGCGGCGATCTCCGCCAGACGTTGCTCTGCCGCCTTAATGGAATCGGAAAGCTCATTAAATCGGGCGGTAGCGGCATCCGTTTTTTCCATCAGCTCATCAAAGGTGCCGATGTCATGCTCCTTAACAAAACAAACAGCCTCAGCTATTTGCTGCAAATTGAAATTCTTCGCCCAGCGGACGTAACCGCCGCCCTTGCCCTGCGCCCGTCTTGCCTCAATGTCGATCAAGAGCTGGAGCTTTGGCGGCGTTGTGGAAAATTGCTTTTCTTTCCTGCGTCTCTTGGGGTGGTGTTCACTGACTCCGGCGATGACTGCCCGAATTTCTTCCTCCGAATACCCATCGCCCAAAGACCGCAGACGGATAAATCGTTGCTGGCCTTTGCCTTTCAAGGCAATGTTCTTGCCCCGTTTGACTTCATAGCCGTACTCCTCCAACATCCGCAGAAACGCTTCAAAATCCTCCGGGTTCTGCTGTAGAATGGAATCAATAGCCTCGCAGATGCCGTCCCGGAAAGAGGGGTTCTTCGGATAATCTGTCCGCTTTTCCCGTTCTCGATAAGACTTCGGTTCAATGATAGAGAGGCCGTGTTGCACACAGATCCTATCGCTGATTTTCTGAATCGCCAGATAGGATAGAAAAAAGTTCTTGAACTTCCGGCTCCCGTCCAGCATGGTGGAATTGAAAATGATATGATTGTGAATATGTGGCCTGTCCGTGTGGGTGGCCACGATAAAGGCGTGTTTGCCCTTGGTGAACCGCATTGCCAGCTCGTAGCCGATTTGGTTGGCCTCCTCTGCCGTGACCTCTCCCGGCTTGAAGGACTGGCGTATCTGATAGGCGATCACATCATGCTTTTGCCGCCGCCCGGTGCTGTGTTCATACTGCCGCTTGGACAGCATAAATTCTTCATCCACAGTAAAAGGGTCGCACTCGTAGGCCGTGACCAAATCCCCCTTCTCTGTCTTTTCCGGGTTTTTGGCGTAATCCGTCCGGTCATTCAGTGCCTGTGCGATGGTTTTCACCTTGTTGATGTGCAGGGGGATCAGTCTGGTTGCTGCGATGGGTCTCACCTCCCAAAAGTCAGTGTTATTTTTGGCAAATGTAGAAATAGTGAAGCAGCCAACGGGTATTTTACGTATCGGCTGCTTCACGAATATAAAAACATCTCTATGCTATTCCTGGGGAAGTACATCTCGGATATAGGCTTTCACTGTGGAATAAACCTTTTCAAAGGGCGGTTTCTCTACATCACCGGTCAGCCGGAATTTCTCATAAGCGTGTCTCAAATCGTCCCGGCGGCTCAGGAAACCTGCGAAATTCTCCAACTTTCTCCCGCTGTTTTCCAATGTCTGCATGATTTCAACGCGGTCAAAAGCGAACGCTTTTGAGATGTAGTATAAATCTACTACATCTTTGATTCTGCGAAAAACCCTGTCAGTAGAGATTGCAGAAACCTTATCCGCAAGCATTTGTGCCGGAGTAACGCCGCGGAAGCAGAAGCCCTCAATTTCATATAACTGTGTCGGAACAGCAGGACGGTTCACGTCAATATCCATAGAGAACAAAATCTCGCCTGTGGAACGGTCCGCCAAATCAAAACCGGCAGAGCGCCCTTCTCCATACATACGGTAGAGGCTTATCTCCAGGTCAATGCTGCTGTTCGTGAGGGCCTTCTGTAAGGAAGCGGTCATCTGCTCAGTAGTCGGTGCTGTTTCTGAATACCAGTTTGCGTCAATGTCAACTGTATGCCTGATCTCCTCCGTATATCCTGCTTCCAGCAGGCAGGCTTTCAGCACCATTGAACCCTTAAAATCAATGGGAATCCCGCTGTCATATATGGCTTTCATCACCTGATACATCAGTTTTTCTTCTGCTGTCATCATAAGTGCATCTCCTGTTACTCAATTTGCATAATAGTCTACTGCCGCATTTGCCAATGCCGCAAATTGCTCCTGATACTCAGGGACGACGAACACTCCGGCGAAGCTGTCTCCGTTTTTGTAATAATATCGGCTGAGAGCTTCTGTAATACCCTGCATATCCAAAATGGATTCGTTGGCGAGTGCATCTGCCACTGTCCGATTAAAATCGGTGTAGCGCAAGCCGTTTCTCTCCGCTACATTATAGGAACTAACTTGATTGCCAAGCAAAACGACGCCGTTAAAGCGAGCGGCGGTGTCACTGCCGTAGCCCCATACAAGAAACTCATCGCTGCGTCCGCCGAAATTGCCCTGACACATCAGGGCTTCGTCCAGAGCAAAGACAAACGGTTCTCCGATTCGCTCCTGAACTGCCTTGATCCACGAGATAGCACCCACAAAGTCGCTGCGCTTTGGCAGGTCGTCCTTTCGTGGGTCATACTTGGGCAGCGATACCGTCTTCCTGTTTGCAAGGTCAGACTGAATGCGTTTTTCCAACAGGTCAAGCATATATTCAGGCGGCTTACGCACACCCGTTTCCCAATTTTGAATGGTACGGAATGGAATGTGATACCGGGTAGCAAATTCGCTTTGCGTATCGCCCAAGCGTGTTCTCATTTCACGAATGTCCATCTTCATCACCCAGCATTATAATACACCCAATGGGTGTATCTGTCAAGAACATTCTTTCGCATCTAAAACCGGATTGTTTTTCTAAGACGCCATTTTACTCATCCGCTTCGTTTTCGGCCCTGTCCCTCTGTTGCTGTAGAAAGAGAGACTTTTGTACTTCGATTTCCCGGCGCAGTTCATCCTCAGAGGGAAGATACAGCTTATACGTCGACGCAAAGAGCTGTTCGCTGCCATTCAGCACAGAATATTTTGCAACGTCCTCGTCAGTATCGGCACACAGTACAATGCCAAGAGTGGGATTGTTGGCCTCGCTCCGCTTCAATTCAACGTACATACGGATATACATATCCATCTGCCCGACATCCTGATGGGTAATCGGGCTGGTTTTCAGGTCAATTAAAACGAAACATTTCAGGATATAATTGTAAAAGACCAGGTCAATATAATAATCTGACAGCTCTGTCCTGATGTGCTGCTGCCTTGCGACAAAGGCATAGCCCTTTCCCAGATCCATCAGGAATTTCTGCAAATGGGTCAGAATAGCACTTTCCAGCTCCGTCTCGGTAAAAGACGCATTAGAGGACAGCCCAAGAAATTCCGCAACGTAGACCACGTCAAATTTGGCAGATGCGTGTGCCAAATCTCTTCATCTGAAGAGGTCTGGTAGAAACTCCTGTAATTTCTAAGATTCCTAGGGCTGTACTGTGTTTGCTACAATAAAACTACAGCATAGGGCGCCGTAAAAATACAGCACTTG
>JAJQBR010000124.1 GCA_021203185.1 Clostridiales bacterium | reverse complement strand
GAGGTATTTTTCCAAGAAAATAGTGTTGCACTTGATTGACAACCTGCCGAGGGCCACCGCCTTTAGGCGGTGGCGGAGTGGTTTCCCCGCCGCCAGGCAAGGCGGACGGGCGGCCTCTCACGCTAATTGCACATTGCTAATTGCTCATTGTCAGGCGGGGTTGGTCACCGTCCAGTCGCTCTGGAGCATCACTACCAGCATGGCGGTGATGAGTTCGTCCACCTTGGTCCCCACCACATAGGTGCTGACATAGCCGGTGGAGGCGAACACCGTCCCGTCTGGCAGCGTCACCGCCACGGGGACGACACTCTTCGCGTCCTGGAGGGCTTTCAGCACCCGATAGTCGGAGCTGGCATCGGCGTTGTCGAACAGGTACGTAATTTCATACGCCTGGGTGTCCTGCACACCGGGGACATAGTGTTTCAGGCTGTCGTTGAAACAGGTGGCGTCCAGTTCGGAGGGCGCGCCGCCAATGTCGCTGATCTCCTGCACGTAATTCATCTCCACGTCGTTGACCTTTACGCTGATGCCAATACTTGACAGGCCCTGTGTTGCCATATTTCATCCTTCCTTTCTCTTTTTCATCGTTATACAATTTTTCCTGCGCTGGTGAGACGGCTACGGCAACACAGGAAAGGAGCGCCTGCGGCGTTTATCCCACTCGCCCGGAAACGCGCCCCCGGCGCGTTTCTTTTTTCGGGCTCACCCTGTGTTGCCATATTTCATCCTTCCTTTCCAATAGTCTGTTTGTCGGCCCCTATCATTGCACATTGCTAATTGATAAGCCGCATGGTCCTCTTATCCACCCTCCGGCCAAACCGCAGGGTTTTTCGCTCATAGGTGCTGTTTTCCACCACGTCCGGCCCCATATAGGTCCGTTTCAGGCCAATGCCCAGCATGGCCCGGTTGACCAGATCGGTCAGCGCCGCAGCCGTCTCCCGGTCAAAGGCCCAGATGTCCACCTGATAGGTGATCTCGTCCACCACAGGGCAGTCGGTGGAGCGGTTGTCGTACTCCCCGTAGGTGACGACCACACCGTCCGCCGCCTCTCGTGGGTAGCTCTGCCGCACCGTGAAGGAGAGGTCGCTCTCCATCTCCTCCAACGCCGCCTTTACCTGCGCCCTGGCGTCCACCAGGGTCAGTTCCGCCTCGGTCATGTCCTCCCCCTCTCAAAACAGCTGCTGCAATTGCAGCAGCCGATACCCCAGCCACTGCTGCACCGTCCGCAGCTCATAGACCTTCTCATCAATGACGAACCGATCAAAGGGGTTCAGTTCCAGCGCCCCGAAATACACGCCCTGTACCACGTTGTCGGCGGCCTCCCCCTGGGGTTCCACGGCGCTTCCGCCGCTAATCCTTCCGCCGGTCTGCCAGGCTCTGGCCTCCTGCCAGCAAATGCCGTCCTCGTCTCCGTCGGCCACCTCCAGGTCGGGGGTGTTCATGTCATAATAGCCCACCGTCTCCCCGTAGCTGTTGGTTTTGGTGCGCCGCCGGTGGAACGCATAGCCCCTTCGCCAGTCCTCCGGGGTCTGCCGGGTCAGCATCCTACTCTCCGGTAGCGGGCCAGACTGTCCAGGATATCGGCCACCGCCTCCTGGTACTCCTCCGGCCCCAGATAGGTGTCGCTCTGGCTGACCTGTCCCTCAGAGTAGGCGCTGCTCTTGCGGCCCTCCGCCTCGGAGACGTCCCGCCGATAGAAGAGCGCCGCCAGCTCCACCGCTTTGTGGAGCATCCCGCTGTCCAGTTCATCTATGCCCAGGTACAGCAGCAGCTCTCCCTCCGCGTCGGAAAGCTCGTCCTCCAGCAGGGCAATTTCGTCGTCCTCCGGCGCGTCCAGCCCCAGCTTCCGCTCCAGCTGCTCCAGCAGCGTTTCCATTACTTCGTCTGTCATAGGTCTCCCTCCTCTTATTTCAATGTGCAATGAAACTCTGCCCCAGGTGCGTTCTTTCCCGGAATGGCCCGTTGTATCCCTCCCCGCCATCAGGCGGCAGAAACAGTCTCGATTCCGCCGCCTTTAGGCGGTGGCAGAGGGTTTGGTGCCAGCACCACATCCAGCAGTCCTCAACAAACACTCTACTGCCAACGGCTAATTGCTAATTGCACATTGCTAATTGCTCATTACTTATTCACCGTCATCACTGCCAGCGCGCTGGGCTGCACCACCTTGGCGCCGTAGGCGTGGAGGCCCTTCACCGCGTCGGAAAAGTTCTTCTCCAGCCGATACGCCTCCAGCTCCACCAGCTGCTCGGCAAAAGACCCCGCCGCGTTGGTTCCGGCGATGATCTTGTAGTTGGCCCCGTCGGTGTTGGGGACGTTGTTGCTCAGGTGGATCTGGAACCCGGCGGCCTCGCCCACCAGTCCCCCCTGGAGGATGGCCTGGTTGTAGCCGGTGCCGTTGCCCACAAACCGCTCGTCCTTCAGCAGCAGCGCGTGGAACCAGGGCGGCACCACCACCCAGCGGCCCATCATTGGCACATTGGCCTCGGAAAGGGCGGTGCCCAGGTCCACCAGGTAGTCGTAGGCGTCAGCGGCGGTGGGGGTCACAGCGGTGTCGTCGGTGTAGAGGATGTTGCCCTCGTCGCAGCCGTCCAGCAACAGATTGGCCAGGTACTGATCCACCACGTCGTTGATGCCATAACTGGCTCGCTGCATGGCCGCGTCGATGAGCTTGGGGTTGGACTGGGCGTTGTCGATGTCCTTCACCTGGAAGTTGAAGTACTTGGCCTGGTCGATGACCAGGTTCTGCTGCTCCCCGTCCAGCTCCTCCGGGTCGGCGATGTCGCTGCCGTCGTAGTCCTGGATGGTAATGTTGCCCAGCTGGTTGATGTGAACCGTGTCGCCGTAGGCGCGAATCTCGCCCTCGTAGTCCCGGTTCATCAGGCTGGCGTAAACATGGACGTTGTCCAGGTGGTCCAGCAGCCGCGCGGACCAGATTTCAGGAATAAAGTTGTCAAATGCCATAGAATCCCTCTCTCCTTATGATGTAATGTGTGCTGGTTGGTTGCCGTCCTCATCGGGCCAACGCCCTGGTGATTTCCTCCCAGTGTTCGTTGATCTCCCTCCGGGACATCCCCCGCAGGCTCTCCCGGCTGTAGCTGCGGCTCCGGGCCGGTTCCTTGGGGGTGCGGGTTCCCCGCATCCGTTCGGTGACGGCCTGGGCCAGGCTCTCCCGGAACAGGGCCTCGAACAGCTCCACCTGCTCCAGCGCCTGAGCCTCGTCCTGCCCGGTCAGGAACCCGGCGAAAGCGGTGGGCAGACCCCGGCTGGCCAGCTCCCGGCCCACCGCGTCCTCCAGCCGCTGGGCGGCAAAGGCGGCCCGTTCCTCGTCCAGGGCCTTCCGCTCCGCCTCCAACGCCTGGCGCATCAGCACCGGTCCCTGCTCCGGCGCCGCCGCAGGCGGCTCCATCGGCTCCTGCTGCTCCTCTCTGCGTTCTTCCTCGTTCATGTTTTCCCTCCCTCGTCATTGTTTGGTGCAATGGTGTTTCATGGGTTCTCGCGCTCTGCACACTAGCCACTAGTCACTAACTACTAGTCACTAGCCGCTTCTCCCCGCTGCCGCCGAATATTCTCCAGCGCCTCCGCCGGGTCTCGAATGAACCACAGCTGGCTCAGCAGCGTCTGGTCGTCCACAATGCCCTGGAGACGGGTCACCATCTCCACGATCTCTCCCTCGTCGATGGGCATATTCACCGTGAACACCACGTCCACGTCGTTGGTTCCTACCAGGTTCATCTCCCCCATGGTGTAGAGCCACCGGTTGTAGAGCCGGAACCGCTCCTTGAGGCCCCGTTCCATCCGTCGGATTTTGTTCTTCACCATCAGGTTCATGGTCAGCAGCTTCAATTTCAGCGCCTGCCCGCTGGCGTTCCCGGCGAACTTCTCGTCGGACATATCCACCGTCAGCGTCATCTTGTGCATCTCCCGCACCAGCGCATCGGCCAGCACCTGGACGCTCTGCTCGTCGAAGGTCTTTTGAATGTACTCCACCCGTGCGTCCAGCGGCGCGCCGTCCAGGAACTTCTCCCTCGCCAGACGGCCCTCGTCCCCTTCCCGCAGGGTCATGCCGAAGAATACCAACAGCGCGTCTACGAACTTTTTCTTGTCCGTCAGACGGCTGCTCATCAGCTGGTCGTAGGCGTCGATCAGACTGATGATTTGCTCAAAGTCCCCCTGGCGTTCGCCGTTGTTCTCGTAGCCGATGACCGGCACCTCGCCAAAAAAGTGTTCTCTCGTTTCGCCGACCTGATGGAACACAGCGGTTTTCAGGTCGTCGCTGCGGTAATCCCGCTCCGTCCTGTCAGTGTACACGGTCAAAAAGTAATACTTCTCCCGTGCGGTGGTCTCCCGCCGCTCCCACACCAGGGCAAACAACTTGTTGTGTTCTACCGTGGAGTCGCAGACTAAAATGCCGCTGCGGGGGTCGATTTTCGCGCTCCTGGGGCGGGGCTGTTCCTCGCTGGAGGCGTAGCACAGCTCCAGACACTCCCCGAAAATGCCCATGCCCTTGCCGATCTCCTGGTCCACCTCGCTGATGTGCTGCCGGTCGAAGCAGTCCAGCAAAGGGGTCAAATCCAGCGCCTCCCGCGCCGCACTCCGGCGGCCCAGGCTGACTTCCACCCCGCCGAAGGGGTCTTTTTCTTTCCTGCGGCGGGGGTTGCCGTCGTACTTCACCGGCTCTCCCAGGTAGTACCCCAGCCCGAGGTCCACCACATATTTGGCGTAGTTCACCGCCACCTGCACCTCGTCCGCAGTCCCTCTCCGCCGGAGGGCGGGGTGCAGCCCCCGGTAGTAGTCGTCCAGCCGCTGGTAACGGCCTGCGGCCTCCTCCGCCCGCTCCACCAGGTAGCGCAGCACCGCCGGGGAGATATCCTCCACGTCCGGCACTTCCTCCCGGTCTAAGTACCAAATCAATGCGTTTTCCCCTCCTTTTGGTTCAGATTTTTGTTCGTTTGTGCATCCCTTACAGCAGCTGTTAGCCATTAGCTGTTAGCTTTGAACAGCAAATCCTATTGGTTGTCCTTTTGATTCAGCCTTGCCGGTGATTCCGGGGGAACCCTCCTCAGCAATAAACCACAACGTTTCGTTTCACGGGCTAAGAGCTAATAGCTAAAAGCTCAATTACATCCCTTTTGGCCGCCGCCCCGCCCTGGCGCTCCCCCGGCTCACCACGGTGGAGACGAAGTACCGCACCGCGTCCATGCAGTGGTCGTGATCCTTCACGGGCTTGTCCACCCCCTGGGCAGCGGCGGTCTCGTCCCAGACGTAGGCTCGGAACTCGCTGATGGTGCGGGTGCAGGCGCTGGAAAAGAGCAGCTTCCCCTCCCGCAGCAGTTGGCTGACGTTGCGGATGCCGTCCAGCACCCGGTTGTCCGCCGCCTGAACGGGCAGACCCCGTCGATGCAATTCGGTGATAAAGCTGGCCGCTGACGGGTCTATTATCACCGTTCGGGGATAATAACCGTCTAAAAAAAGCAGCAAGTCGTCTGCGTACTCGCCGTCCGTCTTTTGCCGTTGGCGCTGCCGCCCGTCCCAGCAGTATTCCCGCAGGCAGATCCAACGCCCCGTCCGGTCTTTTTGCCACAGCAGGAACACTGTGGGGTTGCGGGTGCCGTAGTCCACGCTGACGTAGCAGTCCCCCGCCGTCTCCGGCAGCTGAGAAAGCACGTGCCGCTGGGGGTCGAATCCATCGTAGACCAGCCCTGCCGCCGCCACCCACAGTCCCCGAACGTAGCGGTCATAAAACACGCCGGTGTACAGCCGCTCGTACCTGGCCCGGATGTCCGAGGCCAGGGCGGGGTTGTCCTCCATGGTGAAGTGCAGGTACAGCAGATTCCGCTCTCCGGCCCGTTTGACCCACTCCCGGTAAAACCAATGTTCCGGCCCCGCCGGGTTGCAGTTGAACCAGAATTTGCTCCCCGCCACGCTGCATCGAGCCAGGGCCTGCTCCACAAAGGACCGGGGCATCAACGCCACCTCGTCCAGCAGCACCCCCGCCAGGGTCATGCCCTGGATGAGGGCGTAGGAGGATTCGTCCTTTCCGCCGAACAGGTAATAGGTGTTGCGCCTGCCGCCGCCGGTGACGGTGATGCGGTTTTCGCTTCTGCGTTCCTGGAAGTCGTAAATCCCCTCCAGCCACTGGGGCATCCCGTCGGTGACGTTCCGCCGGAGAGATTCGATAGTTTTACCACAGATGGCGAACTTTTCCCCGCTGAACCGATTCATGCTCCACAGCAGGAACCCCGCCGTCATGGAGAGGGTCTTGCCGCTGCGGACGCTGCCATCGCAGAGGATGCCGTCCCGGTCTGCGAACTCACTCCGCCGCCACCAGGTCAGCGTCAGCCGCTGCCGGGGACTGAAGCTCTGGTATCGCATCGGTGTCCGCTTCGCCCCCTTCCTCATCCAGCAAATGGAGAAGGTTGTTCTCCGGCTTTGGCCCGGCTGCGCCGTCGCCCCACTTGTCACCTTTCCGCTTTTTCAGCCACAGGGAGATGGCGCTCATGTCCGGCCCCACCTGTTTGGTGGTCTCCACCTCCTTCCGCTCGCCCTTGGCGCTAACCTCCACCCGTTTCTCCACGCTTTCGTAGCCCAGCGCCTTGCGCAGCAGGGCGTTCTCCACCTGGAAGTCCACCGCCTCCGGATCCACCTCCAGCGCCCGGCGAATCACCTCGCTACGTTTCTTCCACCGGGCCAGCGCCCGGGCGCTGATCCCCATTTCCTCTGCAATCTCCTCCTCGCTCCTGCCCTCCCTCCGCCAGCCGGTCAGCTTGGTCAGCCGTGCCTCGGTCAGCCAGTCCTCGATTTTTGGCATCCGCGTTCCCCCTTCCTTTTGTGCTGACCGCATTATAGCACATTTGTTCGATTTTCACCAGCATTGTTTTTTCGGATTTTGCGTATTTTCCGCTTTTTCTTCGGAAAACTGTATTTTATGTACCACGTAATACAGTTTCCCACTGTCAGAGGGCGCCAACCGCTCTCCGCGATTCCGCCTGACCTTCCGGTTGACAACCCCGGCGGGATTCGATACAATATCAACATCAATTTTGCGCGCCCCACTCTTTTTTCATTCACAAAGGAAGGACGGCTCACACATATGGAACACGAACTTGTCATCGTTTTGGATTTTGGCGGACAGTATAACCAGCTCATCGCCCGCCGAGTGCGGGAGTGCGGCGTTTACTGCGAGGTAAAGCCCTACACCACTCCGATTGAGGAACTAAAAGCTGCAAACCCCATCGGCATTATCTTCACCGGCGGCCCCAACAGCGTCTACGACCCGGATTCTCCCCAGTACACCGGAGAAATTTTCCGGCTGGACGTACCCATTCTGGGCATCTGCTACGGCTGCCAGTTCATTGCCCACAGCCTGGGCGGGCTGGTCACTCCCGCAGTGGAAGACTCCGCCCGGGAGTACGGCAAGACGGAGACCTTCTACGACACCTCCTGCAAACTGTTCCAGGGACTGCCCAAAACAGGTATCTCCTGGATGAGCCACAGCGACTATATGGCCAAAGTACCCGATGGCTTCCAACTGGTGGCCCACACCGCCGCCTGCCCCAACGTGGCCATTGCGGACGAAAAGCGCGGGTTTTACGGCGTACAGTTCCACCCGGAGGTCAACCACACGGAAAACGGCATTAAAATGCTCCACAACTTCCTCTATGAAGTCTGCCATGCCAGAGGCGACTGGACCATGGGGGACTACTGCAAGACCGCCATCGTCTCCATTCGCCAAAAGGTGGGAGACGGCAAGGTGCTGCTGGCCCTGTCCGGCGGTGTGGACTCCTCCGTGGCTGCCGCTCTGCTGGCGGAGGCCGTGGGAGATCAGTTGACCTGCGTCTTTGTGGACCACGGCCTGATGCGGAAAAACGAGGGCGATGAAGTCGAGAAAGCCTTTGAAAAGTGGAACATCCACCTGATCCGCATGAACGAAGAGGAGCGGTTCCTGACGGCTCTCGCTGGTGTCAGCGACCCGGAGCAGAAGCGGAAAATTATCGGGGAGCAGTTCATCCGGGTCTTTGAAGTGGTGGGCAAACAAATCGGCGCGGTGGATTATCTGGTGCAGGGTACCATCTACCCCGATGTCATCGAGTCCGGCGCCGGCGACGCCGCCGTCATCAAGAGCCACCACAACGTGGGCGGTCTGCCCGACTATGTGGACTTCAAGGAGATCATCGAGCCGCTGCGGATGCTCTTCAAGGACGAGGTGCGTCAGCTGGGGCGGGAACTGGGGTTGCCGGAATACCTGGTTATGCGCCAGCCCTTCCCTGGCCCCGGCTTGGGTATCCGCATCATTGGAGACGTGACAAAAGAAAAAGCCGACCTCCTCCGGGAGGCGGACGCCATCTTCCGGGAGGAGGTCGCAAAGGGCGGTTGGGAGTACCAAATCAACCAGTATTTCGCTGTACTGACCAATATGCGCTCGGTGGGCGTTATGGGCGATGGCCGCACCTACGACTACACTCTGGCCCTGCGGGGGGTCACCACCACCGACTTTATGACTGCGGATTGGGCCAGGATTCCCTATGAGGTGCTGGATGCCGCCTCCACCCGCATTGTCAACGAGGTCAGGGGCATCAATCGGGTGGTGTATGATATCACCTCGAAGCCGCCCGCGACGATTGAGTGGGAATAATAAAATCTTAGTTTCACAGTCCCGAAAAACGTTGAAATTCCAGCGTTTTTCGGGATTCGTCATTTTTACTGGCTACAAACTGGCTACATTTGAAGCCTTTTTTGTAGCCAGATGCTCACGGCATGATACCGTCGAGCTGTCTGGCTACCTCCACCTGCTTGTTGGGGTACAGGTGGCTGTAGGTGTCCATGGTAGTTTGCACCTTTTCGTGGCCGAGCCGCTCTGCAATCAGCAGCGGGGAGCAGCCCATCTCTACCAGCAGGCTGGCGTGGCTGTGGCGGATGTCGTGTACTCTGATCCGCTTTACTCCGGACACCTTGCACCCGTGCTCCATTTCGTGGTACAGGAAGTTCTTGGTGTAGGGAAAGAGCCGGTCATCGGGCTGCAAGTCATAGCAATGGGACATATACTCCTGCAAGCAGTCGCACAGCCCGTCAGGAATGGGAACGGTGCGGTTGCTCTTGGGCGTCTTGGGCGGTGTGATGACATCCTTCCCGTTCAGCCGCTGATAGCTCTTGCTGACCGTCAGCGTTTTCTTCGTAAGGTCGATGTCTGCCGGGGTCAGCGCCAACAACTCGCCCTCACGAATGCCCGTGTAGTACAGGGTCGTAAAAACGGTGTAGCTCACCGGTCTGTCCCGGATAGCGTCAATGAACGTCTGAAACTCATCCTTCGTCCAGAACAACATCTCGTCCGCCTTTTTCTTCCCCATGCTCCCTGCCTTATGGCAGGGATTTTCTTTTAGGCCGTAATACTTCACGGCATAGTTGAAGATGGCAGTAAGCTGGTTGTTGATGGTCTTGAGATAGGTCTGGGAATAGGGCTGTCCCTTCTCGTCCTGATAGCTGGTCAGGGAGTTCTGCCACTTTCGGACATCCGTGGGCTTGATCTCGCTCAGTGGAATCTTGCCGAAATAGGGCGTGATCTTCAGGTCGATAAGGAACCGCTTGTTGGCGACGGTGGAGGGCTTCAACCTCTTCTCCATGTCCTTCATATAGAGCTCGATGAAGTCCTGAAAGGTCATGCCCAAGCTTCCCGTGGACTGGTTGATGAAGTCCCGTTCCCATTGCAGGGCCTCCCGTTTGGTGGCGAAGCCCCGCTTCTTCTTGTGGATGGTCTTGCCCGTCCAATCCGTTACCCGGATCTGGGACATCCAGCGGTTGGTGTTTCCATCTTTTGTGACTGACATTTGTACCTCCTTCCCTCCAGAATCAGGCTTTGTCTAGGTCATTCGCTCTTAGGGTTTACGTAAATACTCTCCAAGTATTCGTTTCGCTTTTGCATCCGGGTGTCGGGGTCAAGTTCCTCCGGCTCCACGCATTGAACAGCGGTGGCCGCATAGTAGGCCAGGGTCTGCTCCTTCCACTTCCGATAGGCCTCCTGGGTAGAAGCATAGGTGCGAAGCTCGTCTCGCTCCTGCTCCCACTGTTCCAGGAACAGGCACATATCAGCGTTGAAGTCCGCCATGCTCTTTCCGTCGAAGGAAATGGAGCACTCCCACTGTTTGCTGCGGGGCGGTTTCTTCACATCAATTTTGAAGTCGATGCCCCCGACAGTTTCCAGCTTGAACAGGAAATCCATGATGTCGGAAAGTGCCTTGATCTGTGCGTTACTGGCTTCATAGCCCAGGATATAGGTGGGGGTCGTATCCAGAATATCAGCGATCTGGTTGACAACGGCGACTGAAACCTCGATCTCTCCTGTCTCGTACTTCTGCACGGTGCGGAGGGATTTGTTCAGCCGATGCGCCAGCTCCGTCTGGTTCAGCCCTTTTCTTTTCCTGAGCAGCTTGATGCGCTGCCCGATTGCGGGATAATCGAAATTGTCCATGTCTGATTCACCTCGTCCATAGTATAGCAGGACAGAAGATGAATTGCAAGTGCGTATTTTTTATCTTTTAGGTGTTGACAACGCACCGGGTGTGCACTATAATAAATACGCATCGAGAGTGCGTATTCCAAAGAATCAGGAAGGAAGGTGACGAACAGGAAATGCGTTCTGCGGAAAATCTATTTATTTCAGGAGGTACCATGAGGTCACAGTTTATTACAGCAGCAGAGGTGGCTGAGATTATGGGCATCAGCCGCAGCAAGGCCTATCAGCTCGTCCGGCAGATGAACCAAGAGCTGAAGGAGCAGGGCCATCTCACCATAGCCGGGAAATGCCCTATCCAGTATTTCAAGCAGAAGTTCTACGGGTTCCAGATTCCGGGAGGTGAGTATGTCGATGGGAACAAATGATAAAACGACCGCCCTCATCCCATCTGTTGGCGCAGATGGAGGGCAGCCGTTCTCAAATTCAACCAAACGCAGTATACCCGAAAATGGCCATAAAATCAACCCTTTGAAGGAAAATTTGGATGGAAACGTTTGCAAGGCGCCGCTCCCTGCGGCAGCGAGAGGAGGTACTCCATCATGTTTGAATTGTTAAATGCACCAGC
>JAJQBR010000160.1 GCA_021203185.1 Clostridiales bacterium | reverse complement strand
TAGGATGGTTCCAAGCGTCTAACTATTGCCAATAATTTTGAGAGTTGCTATAGCTCTTAGCTTTTAGCCATTAGCTTTGTGGCTCTTGGCATTACGTGCTACGCTTACCGTTTGCATGACTTTACAAACGGGTGGTTTCGCTCTCAGCTTCCTTTTTAGCTGTTTGTTTTAAACTGGTAGCACCTGACTAACAGCTAACAGCTAACGGCTAACAGCTTATCACAACGCGGCTGATTCAAAGGGATAGTCAGATAAAAAATTTGACTGTCTCTTTTGCTCAGCCTTGTGTTAGAACCCAGCTTCCTGGCCGTTAGCCGCTAAAACGGCAGCTGATTCAAAGGGACAACCAGTTTTAATATTCCCCCTAAAAGCCAGTATTTGCGCTCTTTTCTGCGTTTTTTTGCAGATTTTAATCATGCGCTATGTACTGAACCATCGTCTTTTGTTTTTGCGTCATTGCACATTGCTCATTGCCAATTGCTAATTATCCCGCCGCCGCAGCTCCCAAAAGGCCACCGCGCTGGCCGCCGCCACGTTCAGCGAATCTACGCCGTGGGACATGGGAATTTGAACGGCGTAGTCGCACCCGGCGATGGTGCGGGGCGAGAGGCCGTCCCCCTCCGTCCCCAGGACGATGGCCAGCTTGTCCTCTTCCCACAGTTGGGGAGCCTCGATGGATAAGGCGTCGTCGGTCAGCGCCATGGCCGCAGTGCGGAACCCCAGCGCCCGCAGCCGCTCCATGCCGGGGTGGGGCCAGTCCGCCGCCGTCTCTCCGATGCGGGTCCAGGGTACCTGGAACACCGTCCCCATGCTGACCCGCGCCGCCCGGCGATACAGCGGGTCGCAGCAGGTGGGTGTCACCAGCACCGCGTCGATGAACAGCGCCGCCGCCGAGCGGAAGATGGCCCCCACGTTGGTGGCGTCCACAATGCCTTCCAGCACCGCCACCCGATGGGCGCTGCCGCACAGCTCCTCTACTGTGGGCAGCTTCGGGCGGCGCATGGCGCAGAGGATCCCCCTCGTCAGCTGGTAGCCGGTCAGCCCGGCCAGCACCTCCCGGTCCGCCGTGTATACTGGGATATCGCCGCAGCCCTCCAGCAGTTCCCTGGCCTGGCCCTGGATGTGCTTCCGCTCCATCAAAAAAGCCACCGGCTGGCGCCCGGCCTTCAGCGCCCGGCGGATGACCTTGGGGCTTTCCGCGATGAAAACCCCCTTCTCCGGCTCCAGCCGGTTCCGCAGCTGGGCCTCGGTCAGCCGGAGGAACAGGTCCAGCGCCGGGTCGGAAAGGTCTGTGATTTCAATGATATTTGCCATAGCCAAACTCGCTCCCACGTTTTTTGTCCAGTATACCACACCGGGCGGCGCTTTGCCAGCGCAGAAAGATTTTTCCCAAAACGGCGGGAATCGTTTGCCTTTCCCATCAACCTGTGGTACACTGGAAGTAAGCTATTAGTCATTAGCTGTTAGCAGTTGCCGTCAAGCGGCACTTCTGCTGTCAAGCAGCACTTCCGGGGCTTTGCCCCTCCCTGCGAAGCTGCGCTTCTCCCTGTAGTCAGGCGCTGCTGACCAATAGCATCGTGCTTAAAATGAATGTTAATCGTAATTGGTTCGTTTTGCATGGCAAGCCAAAAGCGCAGAACGAATGGTGAAGCACAGCCAAGCTAAGAGCTAACAGCTAATAGCTACCACAAAGGAGGCGTTCTCTGTGAACAGCAAATCCCCCAAAACACCTCTCTCAACGACCCTGAAAAGCCTTTTGATTACGGTGGTGCTGGGCGCGGTGTATTACTATGTGGCGCTGCCGCCGCTGAATCCCAAGTCCTACGACCTGTATGCGTTTATCATCGTGCTGTGCGTCATTTTCCTGTTGGCGCGGTTCATCTTCTCCCCCGCGAAGGAGCGGCGGCAGGAGGAACGGCGTACTGGCTCGGAGCCGCTCTTTGAACAGGACGGCAACGGCGTCATTCACATCAACCGGGGCTTTTCCGTCCACCGGCAGTCCACCGCTTTCAGCCACGGGCTTCGGGACATTATGAGCGCTCCCGTGGTCATCATCGCCCTGTGTATGGCGGTGGGGCTGGTGGGTTCCCTCATCTCCATGCCCATCTTCCACGCGAAAGCCTACTATAACCTGCTCCAGGTGGAGACCGGCGATTTTACCGAGGACGTGGCGCAAATCTCCTACAATGAGATCCCCATGCTGGACGAGGACTCCGCCATTCAGCTGGGCAAACGCGCCCTGGGCAACATCAGCACCAACTCCAACCTGGTCTCTCAGTTCGAGGTCAGCGACAACTACTCCCAAATCAACTACAACCAGCAGCCCGTCCGGGTCTCCCCCCTGGAGTACGGCGACCTCATCAAGTGGTTCAACAACCGGAGTGAGGGTCTGCCAGGGTATATCGTGGTCAACATGGTTTCTCAGGAGGCCGAGCTGGTGCAGCTGGAGGAGGGCATCAAATACTCTGACTGCGAACACTTCAACCGGAACCTGTACCGGCACCTGCGGTTCAACTATCCCACCTTTATGTTCGGGGACATGAACTTTGAAATCGACGACGACGGCAACCCCTGGTGGGTCTGTTCCCGTGAGGTGCACACCATCGGTCTGTTTGGTGGCGTGGACGTAAAGGGCGCGGTGCTGGTCAACGCTGTCACCGGCGAATGTGAGTATTACGAGGAGGTCCCCAGCTGGGTGGACCGGGTGTACAGCGCCAGCACCATCATCACCCAGTACAACTACCGGGGCGCGCTGGTCAACGGCTGGCTGAACAGCTGGCTGGGGCAGAAGGGCGTCACCACCACCACCGAGGGCTATAACTACATCGCCCTGAACGACGACGTGTATATGTACACCGGCGTCACCTCCGCCGGTTCGGACGAGTCCAACGTGGGCTTCATTCTGGTGAACCAGCGCACCAAGGAGGCCAGGTACTACAACATCACCGGCGCGGAGGAGTATTCCGCCATGAGCAGCGCCGAGGGCGCGGTACAGCACCTGAACTACTCTGCCACCTTCCCCATTTTGCTGAACATCTCCGACCAGCCCACCTACTTTATGGCGCTGAAGGACAGCGCCGCCCTGGTGAAGATGTACGCCATGGTCAACGTGTCCGACTACCAGGTGACGGCCACCGGATCCACCGTGGCCGAGTGCCAGGCCAACTATGAGACGCTGCTGCTCCAAAACGGCATCAACGTGGAGGAACCGGTGGAGGAGATCGTCGCGGACACCGCCACCGTCTCCGGAACCATTGAGGAAATTCGCTCCGCCGTTATCAGCGGCAACACCTATTATTACCTCCGGCTGGAGGACGGCGACAGCTATTACGCCATCAGCGCCGCCCAGGCGGAGGAGGTGGTCATCCTCAACGAGGGCGACCAGGTGACTATCACCTACGAGCTGCCGGAGGATGGCGAAAGTACGTCTATCCTGACCGCCACAGAATTGACAGTCGGGTAACCCGTTCCATTCCAACGACAACAGGGCCGTACCACGACAGCGGTTGTGGTACGGCCCTGTTTTATCTTACTTTCCAGTTATTCCATTTAGTCAGCCTTGTTCACAGTTTAACGCTTCGTTTTTAGCTGCTAGCTTTAAGACTGGTAGTCCCTGGCTAACAGCTAAAAGCTAATGGCTAATAGCTTATCACAACGCGGCTGATTCAATGGAATCGTCGGCTCTTACTTTTGCTCCGGGTAGGTGTGGGTACACACCTCCCGGATTTTTTCCTGAATGGACATCAAATCGTCGAAGGTTTCCGGGCGCTTGTTCAGGTCCCGCAGCAGCGCGGAGGGGTGGTAAATGGCGGTCATCCAGAAGGGGCCGCTTTTCACCCACTGGCCATGCTCCCTGGTGATGCGGTAATCCGTGCGAATCAGCCGCATGGCGGCGATACGCCCCAGACAGATGATGATTTTGGGTCGGATCATCCGTACCTGACTGCGGAGGTAGCCCATACAGGCGTCCTGCTCGCCGCTCTCCGGGTCGCGGTTCCCCGGCGGACGGCACTTGACGATGTTGGTGATGTAGTATTGGGAGCGGTCCAGGTCAATGATTTTCAGCATATCGGTGAGCAGCTGGCCCGCCCGCCCCACAAAGGGAACGCCGCTCAAATCCTCCTGCTCACCGGGGCCTTCCCCGATGAACATGACCTCAGCTTGGGGATTTCCGTCTCCAAAGACCACGTTGTGCCGCCCCTGACACAGCTTGCAGCTGGTGCAGGCTTTACAGGCGGCCTCCAGCTCGTCCCACTTCATGGTGCTGTCCCGTCCGCCCAGTCGATTTCACCGTACAGGGTTCGCATTTCGTCCGTGTATCCCCAGCCAATGTCTGCGGATTCCGCGACCACCCGCTCGATTCGATCCGCCAGCTCCAAATAGGTTTCCTCATCGGTGGAGTTGAGCAGCGCCACAAATCGGCCGAACACATTTGTCAGGCTGTCATAAAACGGCCCGTCGATGTCCCCGTAGTTGTTGGTAAACTCGGTTCCCATCTCCACGAAGCGCAGCATGACCTTGAGGGCGACCCGCGTACTGCCCAGCTTTTCCGCTTCCCGCACCAGGCGCTTTCCTTCCCTCGTATCCGGGCTGCGGGGGTTGCTGATGACAAAGCAAGCCCTGAGCTTTTTTTCGTAGCCGTCCAGCAGCTCGCTCTCCGCCGCCCCCGGATTAAAAACGGAGTTGAAATAGAGCTTGGCCTGGTCGCTGTCCCGGTACAGGGTGCAGAGCATCCCCTCCAACTGGTTCCAGGATGTATCCCGGAGGCATTTTTTCAATTCCGCCGCTGTCAGTTTTTTTGCCATATGGAACCACCTCCGGGGTTACGCCTTTGTTGTTCGTCTGTCTTTAAAACGCGACCTCTGCCGGGGTCAGGCCGAACGCCTCCGCCAGCACGTTCCGCGCATCGGAAAGCATATGGTCAGGAACCAGCATGGAGATGTCGTAGTCGGAGGTGGTCACCAGCATGACCTCCACCCCCGCCTGGGACAGCAGGGAGAACACCTTCGCCGCCACGCCGGGGGTGGCGACCATGTTCTCGTCGTAGAAGGCCAGCTTGCAGTTGCCGGGGAGGACCTCCGGGGCGATGTCGGGATGCTGGGCACGCAGGGTTCCCAACACGGTCAACGCATCGGCCAGGGAATCGTCCGAGATGGAGAAGCTCAGGCTCAGCCGCCCGCCCTTGGGGGCGGTCTGGGAAATCATATCCACGTTGATGCCTTTATCCGCGCAGGCGGTCAGCACGTCGGCCACGGCCTTGCTGTCGCAGGGCAGCGCCGCCAGGGAAATCAGGGTCATTTCGTTGGTGTAGGTGATTTTACTGATGTTGCTCATAGGTCGCACTTCCTTTATTCCGATTCTGAAACCAAATGTTCCATGTTGTAAAGGCCGGGGGCCTGCTGCCGGGCCAGGAATTTAGCGGCGCGCACCGCGCCGTTGGCGAAAATTTCCCGGCTCATGGCGGTGTGTTTGATCTCGATGACCTCGTCCCGCCCGGCGAAAATGACCTCGTGAACCCCCACGATGGTGCCGCCCCGGACGGAGCTGATGCCGATCTCGTTCTTGGGCCGGGGGGCGCGGCGCTCATGGCGGTCACAGGTATAGTCCACGTCATAATCCAAAGCGGAGGCCGCAGCATCGGCAATCATCAGCGCCGTGCCGGAGGGGGCGTCCACCTTGCGGTTGTGGTGCTGCTCCACCACTTCGATGTCCACGCTGTCGCCCAGAATGGCGGCGGCCTTTTTCACCAGCTCCAGCAGGACGTTGATGCCCAGGGACATATTGCCGCTACGGAACACAGGGATGGATTTTGCCGCCTCATCGATTTGGGCCAGCTGCTCCTGGGAATAGCCGGTGGTGGCCAGCACCACCGGAACCTTTCGCTCCAGGCAGAAGGCCAGCAGGCCGTCCAGGGCCTTGGGACTGGAAAAATCAATGACTGCGTCGGCTTCGCCGGTGAAGTTGGCGGGAGAGACGTAGACGGGATAGGAGCGGGGGGCCTGGTTCACGTCGAACCCGGCCACCACCTCGATTTCCGCATCCGCGCCGCAGATGGACTCCACCACCTGGCCCATTTTGCCGTTGCAGCCGGAAATGATAATCTTTAGCATGGCGTTCCTCCTCAGCCCTGGGGCAGCAGGCCCTTCTTGGCCAGAACATCCTTGAGCTTCTCCTTGTTGCCGGAGGAAATTTCGCACAGGGGCATACGGGCCTCGGCGTTGCACAGGCCCATCAACTCCATAGCCGCCTTGACGGGGATGGGGTTGACCTCGGTGAAGATGGCCTCGCACAGGTCGTAACACTCGGCCTGGATGCGCGCGCCCTCGGCAAAGTCGCCCTCCAGACAGGCATGGGTCATCTTGACCATAATTTCCGGCTGAATGTTGGACAGTACGGAGATAACGCCCTTGCCGCCCATAGACATGATGGGAACCACCTGGTCGTCGTTGCCGGACCAGATGTTCATCTCATCGCCGCACAGGGCGCGGGTGTGAACCACCAGGGAGAAGTTGCCCGAAGCCTCCTTGATGCCATTGATCATGGGGTGCTTGGAGAGGGCGTAATAGGTATCCGCGGTGAAGGAGATGCCGGTGCGGGAGGGTACGTTGTAGAGGATCATGGGGGTGTTGACCCGGTCCGCGATGTAGGTGTAGTGCTTCACCAGGCCAGCCTGAGTGGTCTTGTTGTAGTAGGGAGTGACCAGCAGCAGGCCGTCTGCGCCGCACTTTTCGGCGAAGAGACTCAACTCCAGGGCGGTTTTGGTGCAGTTGCTGCCCGTCCCGGCCACCACCTTGCAGCGGTGGTTCACCTTTTCGATGCAGTACCGGATGGCGTCCTCATGCTCTTCCACCGACATGGTGGAGGACTCGCCGGTGGTGCCGCAGATGCAAATGGCGTCGGTTCCGGCGGCGATCTGCATTTCAATCAGTTCGCCCAGCTTGTCGAAGTCGATGTTGCCATCCTGAAAGGGGGTCACGATTGCGACGCAGGCGCCGGTAAAGATAGGGGTTTTCATAGCGATTTCCTTTCTGACAAAAATGTCCAGGCGGTGAATGGAACGGGGGTTGGGCAGCGTACCGCCCGGTGCAAATTACTTGTGGATGAGGTATCCTTCCGCAGCCAGCAGCTCCGCCAGCAGCACACCGCCGCCGGCGGCGCCCCGGAGGGTGTTGTGGCTCAGGCCGACGAACTTATAGTCGTACTGAGTGTCCTCCCGCAGGCGGCCCAGAGAGATGGCCATGCCGCCCTCCAGGTCCCGCTGGAGTTTGGTCTGGGGATAACTGGGGTCCTCAAAGTAGTGCAGGAACTGTTTGGGAGCGGAGGGCAATTCCAGCTCCTGGGCGCGGCCCCTGTAGCTGGCCCAGGTCTCCTTGATTTCCTCGATGGAGGGCTTTTCGCCTGTGAAGCTCATAAACACCGCCGCCATGTGGCCGTCGCTGACGGGAACCCGCAGGCACTGGGAGGTGATGTTGGGGGTGTCGGTGTTGACAATTTTCCCATCCTGGATGGAACCCCACAGCTTCATCGGCTCCTGCTCGGACTTCTCCTCCTCGCCGCCGATATAGGGAATGACGTTGTCTACCATCTCCGGCCAGGTCTGGAAGGTCTTGCCCGCGCCGGAAATGGCCTGGTAGGTGGTCACCAGCGCCTTGCTCAGGCCGTACTTTTCCCGCAGGGGGTGCAGGGCTGGAACATAGGACTGGAGAGAGCAGTTGGATTTGACCGCGATGAAGCCCAGTCTGGTACCCAGGCGCTTGCGCTGGGCCTCGATGATTTGGATATGCTCCGGGTTGATCTCCGGCACCACCATGGGTACGTCAGGGGTGAAGCGGTGGGCGGAGTTGTTGGAGATAACGGGACACTCCTTCTGAGCGATTTTCTCCTCCAGGGCCTTAATTGCGTCTTTTTTCATGTTGACGGCGCAGAAGGTGAAGTCGATTTGGGACACATAGGTGTCCAGGTCTTTCTCGATATCGTAAATCACCATTTCCCTGACGGCTTCCGGCACCGGAGTAGTCATCTTCCAGCGGCCCTCCACCGCCTGGGCGTAGGTCTGGCCCGCGCTGCGGGCAGAGGCGGCCAGAGCGGTCACCTGGAACCAGGGATGGTTTTCCAGCAGGGTCAGGAAACGCTGGCCCACCATGCCGGTGCAGCCTACGACGCCAACTTTGTACTTTTCCATTGTAAACGACCTCCAAAGCGTGGATAGGTTATTCTATGCAAATCCGTTTGTTCCGTGCATCCGATCCAGAAACGTAAAAAAGGAATCAGCAGTTGAAAAACCGGCTGATCCTGTATATAATGTCCTGGCGGGGCAGTTATAAACAAAAGCAGACAGCTCTCCATCCGAACGTACCGGGAACCGGCGGTTCCCAAAGGATGACAGTCGACAGGCTGTTGGCCTGACGCCCAGGACCGCGCCTCGGCGTGAAGCGACCCTTCGGCGGCGTTCCCTTTCTCGGCGGAACCGGCGGGCTGCCGAAGCCCTCTCCGCAAATACTGATGAAAGCCGCGCCTCTATTCTGCATAGCATGGCTTTATGGTAGCATATTTCCGTTTTTTCGTCAAGATGGCAGCGGCAAAAGAAGCATAAAATAACGGTCTTTCGCCGCCGAAAAATTGTTCACGCCGCCGGAACCCCCGCCAACCGGGAAAATTCATTGCAAAAGAGGAAGAACCACCTTATGAAAACAAGCGACTTTTACTACGACCTCCCCCAGGAACTCATCGCTCAGACCCCCCTCCAGCGGCGGGACGCCTCCCGGCTGATGGTGCTGGACAAGAACACCGGAGCCATTCAGCACCGGCACTTCTACGACCTGCCGAAGTACCTGCGCCCCGGCGACTGCCTGGTGCTGAACGATTCCCGTGTTCTGCCCGCCCGTCTCATTGGGCGTCGGCCCACCGGCGGCGCGGCGGAAATTTTGCTATTGGTGGACAAGGGGGACAATGTGTGGGAGTGCCTGGTGCGGCCGGGGAAAAGGCTCCGCACCGGGGCCACCGTGACCTTCGGCGACGGCCAGCTCACCGCCGAAATTCAGGAGGTACTGCCCGACGGCAACCGCCTGGTCAAATTCCACTATCAGGGTATTTTTCTGGAGGTGCTGGAGGAACTGGGCCGGATGCCCCTTCCACCTTATATTAAGGAGGAGTTGCAGGATCAGGAGCGATATCAGACCGTCTATTCCAAAGTGGTGGGCAGCGCCGCCGCGCCTACGGCGGGCCTGCACTTCACCCCGGCGCTGCTGGAGCAAATTCAGGCCATGGGGGTTCGGCTGTGTTACGTGACCCTCCACGTGGGGCTGGGAACCTTCCGCCCGGTGAAGGCGGAGGACGTGGAAAACCACGATATGCACTCGGAATACTGTATGGTCTCTCCCGAAGCGGCGGAACTCATCACAGAGACGAAACGCAGCGGGGGCCGGGTGGTCTGCGTGGGTACCACCTCCTGCCGAACGGTGGAGTCCTTCGCCAATGAGGACGGCACTATGGACCCCCACGCAGGTTGGACGAAAATCTTCATTTACCCCGGCTACCGCTTCAAGTGCCTGGACGCGCTGGTAACCAACTTCCACCTGCCGGAGTCCACCCTGCTGATGCTGGTCTCCGCCCTGGCGGGGCGGGAGCATATTCTGAACGCCTATGCCGAGGCGGTGCGGGAGAAGTATCGGTTTTTCAGCTTCGGAGATGCGATGCTCATCACAACCGTGATGCCAGAATCGGAGGATAAAGCCGAAAAACACGGAGATTTCAAGGAAAACTGATATCCGGCCAAAAGCGTCTCATTTGTTCCCGTTTTTTGTGTTTTTTGCAAAAACATTCAAAAAACTGTGCAAAAGTTCAAAAAAATTTTACTTCCTCCCCCTGGTTTTTAAGGTAGCTTTAAGGTACTTTCGGTATCTTTAATTTACGAAAGCTACTTCAGGAGGATGGTATCATGGCGAAACTCAAACCTTCCCTGCCCAAGTTCGGCAGGAAAAAAGCGGACGAAACGGTCTATCAGGGGGATACCGCTGTGGCGGTCAAGGCCAGGCCGAAGCGGAAAAAGTGGAAAATTGTGCTGGTCGTCGCCATTGTTCTGGTGGTATTAGTGGCCGCAGCGATGATTTTCCTGCGGAGGCCGCTGATGATGCTGCTGGGCCGAAACGCTTTCTCCTCCGCTGACGTGACGGTGTCCACCGTTCAGTCCGCCACGGCGGAGACCGGTACCCTCAGCAGCACCATTTCCGCCACCGGCAACCTGTCCATGACCGACACCGAGGACGTGACCATCCCCTCCGACCTGACAGTGGACGAAGTCTATGTGGAATCCGGCGACAGCGTCACCGAGGGCCAAACTCTGGCCACCCTGAACACCACCTCCATCGTCAGCGCTCTGCTGGACGCGGAGGAGAGCCTGGAGGACATTGAGGATCAGTTAGACGACGATGACGACCTCTCCGACCTGGAGATCGAGGAGCTGGAGGGCCAGCAGGCGGAGTTGGAGGAGACCATCGCCGCACTGGAAGCGTTGTACGACAACCCGGTCATTACCGCCACCTGTGACGGTATCATCAGCGCCGTCTATGTCTCCGACGGGTCGGAGACCAGCAGCAGTTCCTCCTCTTCCAGCTCCAGCGGCGGTTCTGCTTATTCCACCAGCGCGACCAGTTCCGCGCCGGTGCTGTCCCTGCTGACCGCCTCCACCGGCAGTTCAGCGGAGGCCAGTGCCTCAGTCGCCGCCGCTTCGGAGGATTCCTCAACGGATTCTTCGGAAGCCGATTCCAGCGAAGATTCCAGCAGCACAGAAGACAGCAGTTCGACCAGCGTGGAAATCATTTCCGACTTCTCTGAACTGGAGATTACGATTCCCGTCACCGGCGAGACGCCTCAGAGCGAAATTGCCGAGACCGATACCTACACCGGCGCCATCTCCTGGAACTGCACCTCCGGCGTCTTTAAGGCGGAGACCAGCTACACCGCCACCATCGTTCTGACGGCGAACGAGGGCTACACCTTCTCCTCCGCCGAGCTGCCCACCATCGACGGCGCGTCCTATACCTGGCAAATCGTCAACGAGGGGGACAGCGGCGCAAAGCTGCGCATTTCCGCCACGTTCGGCTCCACGGATGCGGACGAGACAGACAGCTATGCTGCCTCTGACAGCACGGGAACCACCTCTGGCAGTTCTTCCGGCAGCTTTTCCAGCGGCAGCAGCGGCTCCGCTTCCGGCGGCAGCTCTTCCGGCTCGACCTCCAGCGGCAGCAGCAGTTCCAGCAGTTCCAGCTCCAGCATTTACAGTACCTCTGACGTAACGGCGTTTACCATCCTCAAGCAGGACGAGGTCACCATCTCCGTCAGCATCGATGAGCTGGACATTCTCAGCGTCTCCGAGGGGCAGACCGCCACCGTCACCCTGGACGCTCTGGAGGACGAGGAGTTCACCGGCACCATCACCTCAGTGGGTACCGAGGCCACCTCCACCAGCGGCAACGCCAAATACACTGTGGAGATCACCATCGAAAAGACGGAAAATATGCTCAGCGGCATGAGCGCGTCGGTGGTCATCCAGACGGGCAGCACAGAGAACGCGGTGATTATCCCCGTAGCAGCCCTCCAGGAAGAGGACGGCAGCACCTTTGTCTACACCGAGGCGGACGAGGACGGCAGCCTCTCCGGCAAGGTGGAGGTGGAGACCGGCCTTTCCACCAGCAGTCAGGTGGAGATTACCAGCGGCCTCAGCGAGGGCGACACCGTCTATTACAACGTGACCGAATCCGACGCCACCTCTGACGAGGATTCCATGGCGGATATGTTCAGCGCCATGACCGGCGGTGAGATGCCCACCGGCGGCGGAGATGGCGGCGACTTCACCGGCGGCGGCGGTGAGATGCCCAGCGGCGGCGGCAACCGCGGCGGCGGTCAGTGAGAGGTGAATACGCCATGATCGTGTTAGAAGACGTAACCAAGCGGTATATCATGGGGGACACCGAGGTCCGCGCCCTGGACCATGCCAACCTCCACATCCGCCAGGGAGAGTTTGTCAGCATCATTGGCCCCTCCGGCAGCGGCAAATCCACCATGATGAACATCATCGGCTGCCTGGACGTGGCGGACGAGGGCCGCTATCTGCTGGACGGCCAGCCCATCGAACAGTATTCGGAAAATCAGCTGGCCAAAATCCGCAACAAGAAAATCGGCTTTGTGTTCCAGAATTTCAACCTGATCGGCAACCTGACCGCATGGGAAAACGTGGAGCTGCCCCTGATTTACCAGCGAATCCCCAAAAAACAGCGCTCGGAACTGGTGGAGCGGGCGCTGGACATGGTACAGCTGGACCAGCGGGCCAACCATAAGCCCAACGAGCTTTCCGGCGGCCAGCAGCAGCGGGTAGCCATCGCCAGAGCCATTGCCGCCCGGCCCTCCCTGTTCCTGGCCGACGAACCCACCGGCAACCTGGACTCCCAGACCGGCCAGGAAATCATGGCGCTGTTCCACGAACTCCACCGACAGGGCAGCACCATCGTTCTCATCACCCACAGCGAATCCGTCGCGCGGCAGGCCGCCCGCAGCGTCCACATTCTGGACGGCCATGTGACGGAGGTGACGCTATGATTTTACAGTCGTTCAAAATGGCGTGGAAAGCCATTTCCTCCAACAAAATGCGTTCCTTTCTGACCATGCTGGGCATTATCATCGGCGTGTTTTCGCTGGTGGTGCTGGTGTCGCTGGTCAGCGGGACCACCACCTCCGTCACCGACACCATCTCCAGTTTGGGAACCAATATGCTCTCCGTGTCCATCTCGGACGACAAGGGCAAACCCTACAAGCTGGACGACCTGTCGGAAATCGCGGAGGACCCGGAAATCGACCAGGTGGCCGCCATCGGCCAGTCCAGTATGACCGCCTCCAGCAGCTCCACCGAGGAGACCGCCACCGTCTACGGCACCACCATCGCCTACCAGGACATTCAGGGGCTGGAGCTGGAGCATGGCCGCTGGCTGAAAACCGTGGACGTGACCAATCATACCTATGTGGCGGTTCTCAGCGCCTCCACTGCGGAGGACATTTTGGGCAGCACCGACGTGGTGGGCCAGAGCATCAAGCTGGACGGGATGTCCTTTGAGGTCATCGGTGTGCTGACGGACGACGACGAGGACGACAGCTCCGCTCTGATGGGGTCCAGCTACGATATTTACATCCCCTATACCACTCTGGTACGGCTGTCCAACAGTGTTTCCACTAGCATTACCACCTTCTACGTCTCTGCCACCAGCGAGGAAACGCTGGACGACGCAGAGGCCGCCCTGGAAGCGATCTTGCTGGAGCGGTTTGACGATGACGAGGACGCCTACACCATCTACAACCAGTCCACCATTATGGACGTGATGAGTTCCGTCACGAGTATGCTTTCGCTGCTGCTGGGCGGTATCGCCGCCATCTCTCTGCTGGTGGGCGGCATCGGCATTATGAACATCATGCTGGTCTCCGTCACCGAGCGCACCCGGGAGATCGGCATCCGCAAGGCCATCGGCGCCAGCCGGGGCAGCATTATGATGCAGTTCCTCATCGAAGCCCTTGTAGTCAGCCTGATGGGCTGCGGCATCGGCATTGGCCTGTCCTGGGTGGCCATCCAAATCGTCAACCGGGTGGGGGACACCAGCTATGGGCTGGCCGGCAACGTGGTCGCCGTTGCGGTGGTGTTCTCGCTGCTGGTGGGATTGGTTTTCGGTTTGTACCCCGCCAACAAAGCCGCGAAAAAGAAGCCCATTGACGCCCTGCGCTACACCGGGTAAACCTGCGCAGCGCCGTATAAGCTCGTTATCCGCTCCGAGAGGAACGCAGATAAATGTCCAAAACGAATGCGCCTGAACGGAGACGTTTCTCTGTCCAGGCGCATTTGTTCGGTTACTGTGGTTTTTTTCGCCGTCGTCCAGCTTTTTTTGCAGGGATGCTTTCAACGAGGCAGTAAAGTCGCACATCTCCTGAGAAACCCTGTGGTCGGAGGAGTGTAGGACATAGCTGTGGTAGCTGCGTACCAGGTTCAGTTCCTCCCAGATGGCGTCCTCCAGCAAGTCCATGCCCTTGAGTAGGCTGGCGGGGTTGACCGCGTCTTTCAGCCGGAAATTGCTGCCCATTTTCCCGGCCAGCTTCCGCAAAAGGCTCTCAATTTCCCCATAGTCCGCCAGGAATTGCTCCAAATCTCCCTCCTCGCTGCCGGAGCCGTCGATGCGCTTTTTATATCGTTCGCTGATGCGCTGAATTTTGTCTGGCGCCACCACCAGCAGAATGAAGCACATAATGCAGAAAATAGTCCCCGAAGTCAGCCAAAGAGTCTCGTCAATGAGGAACCGGCGGACGCCCTCCGGAAACAGGGTGTTCTCCACGCCGTAAAGCAGCTGGAAGAAATTTACCATCAAGGAAAGAAAGGCCAGCACCGTAATGAGGATCGCCAACCGGTTGTAATCCCGTTTCAGCAGCTCGATGGGGTCATCAAGGGTTTCGTCCTCTTTGCTGTCGCGCTGGATATGCTCCAGGAAAAAGATGTAGCCGGTCAGGGTGATACCGTACAAACTGGCCACCACCGCCGCTCCGGTGGAAAAAAGAGAATAGAGGGAGTCGGCACTGAGGGTCGTCAGCCTGGTCTGGCAGTCCCATACGATTAGCAGATGAGGGATCGTTGCAATCAGAATCACCAAAACCAACAAAATCTGCCCCGTGTGCTGCCGCAGGGTCGTTTTGGAGGGCTTGTACCGCGCCATGAGGGGCTTATTTTTCATGTGTGCACTCCTTTCAGCAGGGATAAAAGGGCAGGGAGCGCCGTGAATGGCGCTCCCTGCCCTGATGGGAAAAAGGAACCGGAAATCAGCGGCCCGCACGGATTTCGGCGAAGCAGCTGCTGCAATAGACGGGACGGTCGCTCTGAGGCTCAAAAGGCACACGGGCCTCGCCGCCGCAGCGGGCGCAGACCGCCGTGAAGAACTGCCGCTGTGCGCGGGGAGCGCCGCCGTTCAGACTGGCTTTACGGGCATCGCGGCAGCTTTTGCACCGCTGAGGCTCGTTCTGGAAGCCGTGTTCAGCGTAGAACTCCTGCTCACCAGCGGTGAACACGAACTCGTTGCCGCACTCTTTGCAAACCAAGGTCTTATCTTCGAACATTTTTTTACCCTCTCTTTTTGATTAGTCGCCGCTGTGGGCTATATTTGCGCTCAGCTTGTGCTGGAGTCGCCGCTGGGGAAAGGAAACACCTCCGCCTGACCACCTCAGCTGTCCAGCTTGCGCCGGATACGCTGTATGGCGTTGTCTACGGACTTGACAGGACGATTGGCCTGGTCTGCGATCTCCGAATAAGAGAGGCCGGAAAGGTACAGCTTTAGTATCTCCGCCTCAAAATCCGACAGTTTGCTGAACAAAGACCCCAGCCGCTCCTGGACGCTCTCCCGGGTGATGAGGATCTCCTCGGGGTCGGTTTCGGGAAGTGCGGCTGTGCAGTGGCAGTTTTCGTCAAAAAGGGGAGTCTCGATCGGAACGGAATCGTTCAATGGGGTATGATGTTTTCCTGAAGCGGACCGAACCGCTGAAATCATTCTGTTTTTGACGCAGGTTTCCGCATAGGTGCGGAAAAAGACGCCCCGCTCCGGAGAATAGCTCCGAATGGCGGAGAGCAATCCCACCATTCCCTCCTGGGTCAGATCCTCGCTGTCGCCCCCCATCAGGAACAGGGGACGGGCGCAGGCGCGCACCATGCGGGTATAGCGCAAGGCCAGAGTTTCCTCCGCAGCCTGGTCGCCCTGGGCGGCGCGGCGGCAGAGCGCTTCATCGGTCAAAGTAGAATCATTCATGTTTCGATCCATTCGTTCCTAAGTATAACATTTTTTCCACGTCTGTCAAGCGTTTTCTCAAAACAATACGGAAAAATTACAATTGTTGTACTAAATTTCGCCCAAAACGCACAAATATCGGCAGAAAACGCTCAAAACAGACTTTGCTGGGTCTGGCCCTCAAAGGGGATGTGCAGGTGGTCATAGGCCCGCTGGGTCACACAGCGGCCTCTGGGCGTCCGGGTCAGGAAGCCCTGCTGCAGCAGATACGGCTCGTACATATCTTCCAGCGTGACGGTGTCCTCGTTGATGGTGGCGGCCAGGGTGTCCAGCCCCACGGGGCCGCCGCTGTAGAACTCGATGATGGCCCGCAACATTCGCCGGTCGATGTTGTCCAGCCCCAGGTCGTCCACTTCCAGGGCGGTCAGCGCTTCGCTGGCCACCTTCTGGGTGATGACGCCGCCCGCCCGCACCTGAGCGAAGTCCCGCACCCGCCGGAGCATCCGGTTGGCGATGCGGGGGGTGCCACGACTGCGCCGGGCGATTTCCATCGCGCCGCTCTCCTCGATAGGAACGTCCAGAATACCGGCGGAGCGCTTGACGATAAAGCACAGCTCCTCCGGGGAATACAGCTCCAGCCGCAGGTTGACGCCAAACCGATCCCGCAGGGGGGCGGACAGGGATCCGGCCCGGGTGGTCGCGCCGATGAGGGTGAACCGGGGCAGATTCAGCCGGATGGAGTTGGCGCTGGGGCCTTTGCCGAGGATGATGTCCACGGCGTAGTCCTCCATTGCTGGGTAGAGAATTTCCTCAATGGTGCGGTTCATCCGGTGAATTTCGTCCACAAAGAGGATGTCGTTTTCCGCCAGGTTGGTCAGCAGCGCCACCAAATCCCCCGGCTTTTCCATAGCGGGGCCGGAGGTGATGCGGATGTTGACTCCCATCTCGTTGGCGATGATCCCGGCCAGGGTGGTTTTGCCCAGACCCGGCGGGCCGTAGAGCAGTACGTGGTCCAGCGGCTCCCCCCGCAGCTTCGCCGCCTGAATGAACACGTCCAGATTTTCCTTGGCCTTTTGCTGCCCAATGTACTCCGAAAGGGTCTTGGGCCGCAGGGAGTATTCGCTCTCGTCTCCACTGGTGAAGGAGGAGGTCACCAGCGGCTGATTGTACCCCTCGTTTTCCCCGAAATCGCGCTCCAGTTCGTTGTTGATGGCCATGCTGTCACCGCCTTTACTTCATCATGCGCGCCAACGCCTGCTTAATGACCTCCTCCAGGGTCAGAGAGGCCATGTCGATGCCCTTCAGCGCCTTGTTAATCTCGCTCTGGCTGTAGCCCAGCACGGCCAGGGCAGCCCCAGCCTCTCCCGCCTTGTCCTCTGGGATGACCGTCCCCGCAGCACTGGGCAAAGGAGAAGCGCTCTCGAAGGCCGCGCCCTGTTCCTTTGCCAGCTTGTCTTTCAGTTCCAGCACAATGCGCTGGGCGATTTTTTTGCCCACACCCTGGGCGGCGGTCAGCATTTTCACATCGCCGGTGATGATGCTCAGCGCCAGGTTGGAGGGGGTGGAGGAGGAGAGAATGGAAAGCGCCGCCTTCGGCCCCACGCCAGAGACGGAGAGCAGCATCTGGAACAGGTTCAGTTCCTCCTGGGTGGAGAACCCATACAGGTCCACCGCGTCCTCCTTCACCGATAGGTAGGTGAACAGCTTGGCCTGTTCGCCCTTCTGGATGGTTCCCAAAGTATAATTGGTGGTTTTGCAGGCGTAGCCCACCCCGCCGCAGTCGATGACCGCCAAAAAGGGGGCGATGTGGGCCACAGTGCCGGAAAGATAGTAAAACATACGCTGCCTCCATCCATTTGCGCGGGGCTTATCTTGTGTCGTATTTTTTCGCGTCAAAGGCGCGGTCTGCGTTGATGAGACTGGTGGCCGCCCTGCTGTGGCAAATGGCCAGGGCCAGCGCGTCCGCCGCGTCGTCCGGGCGGGGAACCTTGTCCATGTGGAGCAGCCGCTGGGTCATCAGCATGACCTGCTTTTTCTCCGCCTTGCCGTAGCCCACCACGGACTGCTTCACCTGCATGGGGGTGTATTCGTAAATGGGGATACCCGCCTGCTCCCCTGCCAGCAGAATGACCCCCCGTCCGTGGGCCACGGAGATGCCGGTGGTCAGGTTGGTGTTGAAAAACAGCTCCTCCACCGCCATTTCCGCCGGGTGGAAGGTGGAAATCAGCTCGTTCATATCCGCATAAATTTGGGTCCGCCTTACCGAACGGGGCTGACCCGCCGGGGTGGTAATGGTGCCGTATTGAATAAGCCGGTTGCGGCCCCGTTCCGCGTCGATGACGCCAAAGCCCACGGTGGCCACGCCGGGGTCGATGCCGAGAATGACCATACCGCGCCTCCTATCAAGCTGCCTTGCAGCCGTCTGTCAAATCTGTGTTCCAGTATAACACATATCCTGACAGATGGCAAAGAAAAGTTTACGCCCAGCGAAAAGTGTGGTATAGTAGAGACATCATCGGGGAACCGGGCCGGTTCTCCGCAAAAAAGGAGTCTGTATATGTCCAAAGTGATTTCTGCGCCCAACGCCCCCGCCGCGCTGGGACCTTATTCCCACGCCATTCTGGTGGGCGACACCCTGTTCACCTCCGGCCAGGTGCCGCTGGTCCCGGAGACCGGCAAGCTGGCGGGGGACACCATCGAAGCCCAGGCCACCCAGGTGCTGGCCAACCTGGAGGCGGTGCTGTCCGCCGCCGGTATGACCTTTGCCAACGTGGTCAAGACCACCGTCTTTCTCACCGACCTGGCCGATTTCGCCGCCATGAACGCCATCTACGCCACCAAATTCCCGGAGAATCCGCCCGCCCGCTCCTGCGTGCAGGTGGCAAAGCTCCCCGCCGGAGCGAAAATGGAGATGGAACTGATCGCCAGCAAATAAGCTGCACCGCTAAACCCCCTGTTTCCACCGGAAGCAGGGGGCGGTCTTTTTAGTGCAAAGGGAAAGAACCTCCTAATGCAATTGAATGGAAGCGGTCTGCAACCACACCCTGGCATAGGAGGTTCCTGTATGACAAACGAAAACGCAGGCGCCCGATTGTTTTTTCAATGGCGGGCCAGCCAGTTCACCAGCATCAGCAGCACACACGACCCGATGACCGAGACGATGAGACTGGCGATCCAGCCGGTGGCATAGAAGCCAATGAGGGAAAAGAGAAAATTCCCCAGAGCGGAGCCGACCACACCGACCACGATGTTGCGCAGCATGGAACCGGGCTGGTTCATAATCATTCCGGCGATCCAGCCGATGGCTGCGCCGCAAATCAGCATCCAAATGAGAGACAACAGCATAAGTACAACCCTCCTGAAACGGGAAACGCGGGGAAATGCCTCCTCAGTAGGACTTCCCCAGATAGTTGAGAACAGCGAAAACGATGCCCACGATGCAGTACACCCGCACCACCAGCAGCAGCAGACGGTACAGCGTCCAAATCAGGGGCAGAATACTCAGCAGCGAAGCGGCGGCACCCAGCAGGAACCGGGCGGCGGCCCACGCCAGCAGATAGAGTACAATGCTGATAACCAGACTGACCGTGTCCTTATAGTGGACGGTGTTGGAAAGGGGAAACCAGACGCGAAATGTGTTCATTGCAAACCCTCCTTAGCGCTTATTATACCGAAATCGCCGGAAAGGGCAAGCAATTTCATCGTTTTTTCATCTTCAACGGCTGCAAGCCGCCTCAGATGCCGGATTCTGCGGCATCTGCCCCCAGAGGAACGACATCGTCATAGAGGACGCGGACGCGATAGCTCCGGTTGTCCACATCCATGTGCAGGTGTCCGCAGTACCAATATTTGAACGACGCGGCGGCGTAAACCTGATCCAGATAGGCGCAGGTTGGGTCCGGCGTATAGACCTTGCCGCAGACCGGGGCCAGCAGTGACTGGGGCAGGGTGTGGGTCAGGATGTAATCCGCCCGGTTGCTGTGGTGGGCGAGGGTGTCCAGGCCGTGGGCCATTTCCTCCCCGCTGGGGATCTCCTCCGGCCACCAGTCCAGCCCCTCCTGCCGGTACTCCCTGTCGTGGGAAGCCGCGCCGCCCATGACCCAGAAGGTGTGGCCGCCGATGGTGTAATACTCCCCCCGCTTCAGGTGGAGGACGTTTTCCGCCAGCGGGTGGACGTTGACCAGTCCGCCGTTCCACTCCGTGACCGGCTGGTCGTACCAGAAGGGGTGGTTATCATGGTTCCCGTCCAGCCAGAGGACGGTGTAGGACCGTTCGGACAGCCATTTGCTCCAGTGGAGGTAGCTTCTCCGATCCGCCCGTTGGTATTTGTCGGTGAGAAATTCCGATTCCGGGGCGGTATCCGTCAGGGCGAAGGGCAGGCCGAAGTCCCCGCAAATGATGACGTAATCGGAGCGGGTCAGGCTTTTCCCCTCCGGGAACTGCCGGTTGGACAGCTTTGTGATGTCCAGTCCGCCGTGGACATCGCCAGTCAGATAGATCACAGGAAACGCCTCCTTTTCGTTTTGCAGAACCGCTGTGGGAAACCTCTTACCCCACGCCTACGTTTTTGTTGGCGTAGCCGTTCAGTTCCATCCCGGCGGTGTGGCCCGCCAGGTACTCGTAGTACCCCTGGCAGCCGATCATGGCCCCGTTGTCCCCGCACAGGGACAGCTTGGGCAGGTATAAGATGTCGCCGCTCTCCCGGCAGGCCCCCTCCAGCTGGGTACGGATGGTGGAGTTGGCGGCCACGCCGCCGGCGGCGGCAATTTTTCCGTAGCCCAGCGTTTGGGCGGCGGACATGGTGCGGGGTACCAGTTCGTCAGCCACCGCCTGGGCAAAGCTGGCGGCGAAGGAGGGCAAGTCCAATTCCTCACCCTTCTGCCGAGTGTTGTGAATCAGGTTCAGGGCGGCGGTTTTCAGGCCGGAAAAGGATAGATCCAGCGGTGCGCCGTCCACCTTTGAGCGGGGCAGACGATACTTTTTAGGGTTTCCGCCCTGGCTCAGCCGATCCATGGGGCCGCCGCCGGGGTAGCCGATGCCCAACACCCGCGCCACCTTGTCGAAGCACTCCCCCGCCGCGTCGTCCCGGGTCGCGCCCAGCAGCTCCATGTGGGTGTAGTCCCGCACATCCACGATGAGGGTATTCCCGCCGGAGACGCACAGACAAAGAAAGGGTGGCTCCAAATCGGGGTGAGTCAGGTAGTTGGCGGCGATGTGGCCCCGGATATGGTGGACGGGAATCAGCGGAACCCCCAGCCCATAGGCCACGCTCTTAGCGAAGTTGACCCCCACCAGCACCGCGCCAATCAGCCCCGGCGCGTAGGTGCAGGCCACCGCGTCGATGTCACGCCGGGTAACGTCCGCCTGAGCCAGCGCCTGGTCCGCCAGGCCATAAATGGCCTCCAGGTGCTTCCGGGAGGCAATCTCCGGCACCACGCCGCCGTAAATGGTGTGCATATCCACCTGGGAGGCGATGGCATCGGAGAGGACGGTGCGCCCGTCCCGCACCACGGCCACGGCGGTCTCGTCGCAGGAGGATTCCACAGCCAGAATGTTCAAGGCTGTTCCCTCCCCTCTTCCCCGAAGGTGCGGGTCATCAGAATGGCGTCCTCCTTGGGGTCGTCATAGTAGCCCCTCCTGCGGCCCACCTGGGCGAAACCGTGTTTCAGATAGAGCCGCTTGGCGGCCTCGTTGGAGACCCGCAGCTCCAGCGTCAAGAACGCCAACCCCTGGGCCTCAGCAAAACGGGTGAACACCTCCAGCAGCGCGGAGGCCACCCCCTGCCTGCGGTACTCCTGCCGGACGGCGATGTTGTTGATGTAACCCTCTCCGGCCACCACAGTCAGCCCGGCATAGCCCAGTACCACGCCGTTTTCCCCCAGGGCGCAGATGTAGGAGGAGAGCAAATTTTCCAGTTCCTCCAGCAGCATTTCTCTGGTCCAGGGGCGGGAGAAATTCATCTTCTCGATTTCCGCCACCTGGTCTGCCAGCTCCGTCGTCATGGGGACCAGCCGGTAACGCACTGGCTCCCGTTTGGCGATCTCTGCGTTATAGGGTACAAAGTTCATAAAAACTTCTCCAATCTGAGGCTTTTAAAATTAATGTGCGTCCATCCAGCTGCGGCCCACGTGGGCCTCGGCCACCAGCGGCACCCGGAGGGAGACCACCTGCTCCATCTCCTCCTCCACCAGCCGGGCCACCTGCTCCGCTTCGGCTTCGGGACACTCGACTATCAGCTCGTCGTGGACCTGAAGTACCAGACGGCCTGTCAGCCCCTCGGCTTTCAGCCGATTTTGTACCCGAATCATGGCCAGCTTGATGATATCGGCAGCGGTACCCTGAATGGGCATATTCATGGCCACCCGCTCCCCGAAGCTGCGCAGATTGAAGTTGGTGGATTTCAGCTCCGGCAGCCAGCGGCGACGGCCCATCAGGGTAGAGGCGTAACCGTCCGCTTTGGCCTGCTCCACCACCCGCTTCTGGTAGGCGTGGACACCGGAATAAGTGGCGAAATATTTATCCATATACGCCTTGGCCTCCGCGCGGGTGACGTGCAAATCCTCGGCCAGAGAAAAGGCGGACATCCCGTAGACGATGCCGAAGTTCACCGCCTTGGCGGAGGAACGCATTTGCTTGGTCACCATCTCCACCGGTACGCCGAACACCTGGGCGGCGGTGGCGGTGTGGATGTCCACGCCGGAGCGGAACCCCTCGATCATGGTCTCGTCCCCGGCGATGTGGGCCAGCAGCCGCAGCTCAATTTGAGAGTAATCCGCATCCACCAGCACGTTTCCCGGCCCCGCGATGAACATTTTCCGCATTTCCGCCCCCAATTCAGTGCGGACGGGGATGTTTTGCAAATTCGGCTCGGCGGATGACAGCCGCCCGGTGGCGGTGACAGTGTTCTGGAAGCTGGTGTGGATGCGCCCGTCGTCGGCGATCACCTTTGTCAGCCCGTCCACATAGGTCGATTTCAGCTTTGCCAGCTGCCGGTACTCCAAAATCTGGTCGATGATGGGGTGGGATCCCCGCAGCTTTTCCAGCACCTCGGCGCTGGTGGAGTAGCCCCGGCGGGTCTTTTTGGTGGAAGGCAGCTCCAGCTTCTCAAAGAGGACCTCCCCCAGCTGCTTGGTGGAGTTGATGTTGAACTCCACCCCGGCGTAGCGGTAGACCTGCCGCTGGGCCTCCTCGATGCCCTGGGCCAGCATGACGCCGAACTCCTCCAGCGCCTGCCGGTCCACCAGGAACCCGGCCTGTTCCATCTCCGCCAGCAGCGGACAGAGAGGCAGCTCGATGTCCGTCAGCACATTCAACAGGCCGTATTCTTCCAGCTGCTTCCGCTCCGCCTCATAGAGCGCGGCGATGAGGGCGTTGTCCTCGTACCAGGCGGTCTGGGCTTTCAAATCGTCGGGCAGCGCCTGATATTCCTCAGACTTCTTGCCCGCAGCCCCCGCCTCCATGTCCCGTTTGAAGTAGGTCATGGACAGGCGGGGCAGGTCGTAGCTGTTGGCGGTGGGCTCCAGCAGATAGGCCCCCAGCGCCGTGTCAAACACAAAGCCCTCGGTGGGGAGATTTTGGGCCAGCAGCTGGCCACACAGCTCCTTGACCCGATGGGCAACTTTTTTCACCTCGCCGGAAAACAGCGCCCGCAGCAGGGCAGAATAATCCCCCTGATAGCGGCCCTTGCGAATGTCGCAGAGCCAGGAGCGGGTTTCGCTCTCGTCCCAACTGACGGTAAGCTCGTCCAAATCCGCTCTGGGCAGCACCACCACGTAGTCTGCCGCTTGCCATTTGGGAAGGATCTCGGCAAACTGCGCCTCAGTCAGCACGTTGACCGATTCCACCTGGGCCTCCTGTTTTTCTTCCTCCGCCTCAGTGGGGGGCTCCGGCGGCGTCAGCCCAAAGCGGCGGGTCAGCTTGGAAAATTCCAGCTCCATAAACAGATTATAGAGCTTGTCGTTGTCACAGGGGCGGCGTTTGGCGTCCTCCGGCGCAAAGTCGATGGGCGCGTCACAGCGGATGGTAGCCAGGTCGTAGGACAGCTTCGCGTCCTCCCGGCCCTCGTCCAGGTGTCGCCGCTGGGCGGGTTTCAGGGGAATTTCCTCAAATTTTGCGTAAATATCCTCAATGCCGCCGTAGTTCTGAATCAAATTTTTTGCGGTCTTTTCCCCAATGCCCTTGACGCCGGGGTAGTTGTCCGAAGAATCCCCCATCAGGGCTTTCAGGTCGATGAGCTGTTTTGGCGGAAAGCCATATTCCTCAGAAAAAACCTCCGGGGTAACGTCCCGCGTCTCCGTCCGCCCCATGCGGGTGGTGACCAGCTTGACGGTGGTGTGGTCTGTGACCAGCTGGAGGGCGTCCTTGTCGCCGGTGACGACTGCGCAGTCCCAGCCCTCCTCCTCGCAGGTGCGGGAGATGGTGCCGATCAGGTCGTCGGCCTCCCAGCCGTCCATCTCGTAACAGGGGATGTTCATGGCCGCCAGCACCTCTTTCAGCACCGGCATTTGGGCCGCCAGCTCGTCCGGCATCCCGTGGCGGTTGGCCTTGTATTGGGCGTAAGCCTGGTGGCGGAAAGTGGGGGCCTTCCGGTCAAAGGTGACGCAGAGGGCGTCAGGGGCGTCCTCGTCGGTCAGTTTGCCCAGGATGGTCAAAAAGCCGTAAATGGCGTTGGTGTACTGCCCATCTCTGGTGGAGAGCAGCTTGATGCCGTAAAAGGCCCGGTTGGCCAGGGAGTTGCCGTCTAAAACCATGAGTTTCATTGAATCGTACCTCGTCGTTTGTTGGGGAACAGTATAGCACAGATTTTCCGCCGCTGCACGGGAAATTTGATACTGGTTATAGCTTTGAATCCGCCCTGTTGGTGAGCTATTAGCTGTTAGCCATTAGCCAGGTGCTGCAAAACACAAGCGCAGAGCTTAAAGGGCAGCACTGCCAAGCTAAAAGCCAAGAGCTAATAGCTAACAGCTATAACGCCGGGCAAAGGACTGGTCAAAATTATGTTTCGTGGAGCGTTCTGTCACATCAGCGGCGCAATAACCCGCAGCAGAGACAGTCCGAACCGCTTGAGCATGGTCATACGGGTGGCCTCCTCCAGCTGCACCGGCTGGCTCAGGGCCTGGGTCGCCAGAAAGTCGTCCCGGATGTCCGCCACAGCGCTGGATTTGTACATCCACACGCCGTCCTCGTAGTGGAGGTAGAAGCTGCGGTAGTCCAGGTTCACTGTCCCCACCACGCCAAACTCGTCGTCCACGGCGAAGGTCTTGGAGTGGATAAAGCCGGGGGTGTACTCGTAGATTTTGACCCCCGCCTCCAGCAGGGGGATATAGTGGGCCTGGGTCAGCATGAACACATAGCGTTTGTCGGGGATGTGGGGGGTGATGATGCGCACGTCCACCCCGGAGAGGGCAGCGGCGCAGAGGGCGTTGGTCATGGAGTCGTCGATAACCAGATAGGGTGTGGTGATATAGAGGTAGCGCTTGGCCCGGTTGATGAGGTTCATATACACCGCCGCGCCCACGGATTCGTTGCCGGGGTTGGAGTTGTAGGGCTGAACCACGCCGTCTGTGCGATAGGTTCCAAAAACAGCGGGGTCGGGCCGGTAGTTGTCCAGATTTTCCTCGATGTTCTTGGTGTAGTCCCAGCAGGAAAGGAAGATGGCCGTCAGGCTCCACACCGCCTGGCCCCGGAGCAGAATGCCGGTGTCCTTCCAGTGGCCGAACCGATCCCACCGGTTGATATACTCGTCGGAGAGGTTGATGCCGCCGGTGAAGCCCACCGTCCCGTCCACGATGCACAGCTTCCGGTGATCCCGGTTGTTCAGCCGCAGGGACGCCACCGGGCGGAAGGGGTTGAACACGGCGCAGGCAATGCCCCGCTTCTCCAGCTCCTGGCTGTAACGCTTGGGCAGAGTGAACAGGCAGCCGATGTCGTCATAAATCACCCGCACGTCCACCCCCTGGGCGGCCTTTTCCTCCAGGATGGAGAGAACGGTGTTCCACATCTCCCCCTCTTTGAGGATGAAATACTGCAAAAAGATATAGTGTTTTGCCTTTTTCAGTTCCTCCACCATCCGCTGGTAATAGACCTCGCCGATGGGGAGGTACTCCGTCTCGGTGTTTACATAGGGCGGACAACTGCTGGTGGCGTAGATATAACGCATTTGGTTGGCCGCGTCCGGGTGCCGCTCAGCGAAGATTTGTATGGCGCTCTCGTCTGTGATGAGGGCGCCGTGGCGCAAAATCTCCAGTCGTTCCATCCGTTTCAGACTCCGGTTGGACACCCAGTTGCCGCCCAGCACCAGGTAGAGCAGCCCGCCGAAGATGGGAAACGGAAGGATAATCAGCATCCAGGCGATTTTGTAGTCCGGGTGGCCCCGCTTGTTGAGGATATACAGCACCACCAGCACACTCAGGATGATGCAGAACCCGTAAAACAGCACGAAATACCGGCCACAGGCAATAACCATCACCAGCAGCACCAGTATCTGCACCAAAATTAAAATGACGGTCAACAGCAGTCGATGGGTCAGCAGCCGGGCGATGCGCTTGAAAATGCTCTCTTTGGGGGAACGCAGGTGTTCCCGCGCCGCGTCCAGCCGCTGTTTTGCCCGTTCTTTTGTCTCTCGTTTCATATGGAACTCCTTATTGGAATCTCCGCGGGCCGTCTGGGTCGTAGGGAGCGCTGAGTTGTCTAGACTGGTTATCCCTTTGAATCAGCCGCGTTGTGATAAGCTATTAGCCGTTAGCTGTTAGCTGTTAGTCAGGTACTACCAATCTAAAGCGAACAGCTAAAAAGGGAGCTGAGAACGAAACCACCCGTTTGTAAAGGAATTCAAACGGTAAGCGTAGCACGTAATACCAAGAACCACAAAGCTAAGAGCTAACAGCTAAAAGCTAAGAGCTACTATACTCATAAGGCTGAGTAAAGGGGATAGCCAGTTATTTTAATACCACGTTTTCCTGCCCCACCAGCTTCTCCAGCGCCCGCACCAGGGAGCCGTGGGTCTGGCAGGCGATGCCAAATCGCTTTCGGGTGTCGGCGCAGCAGAGAACCAGCTGGTCTGTGCCGGGGAACATGATGAGGTACTGCCTGATTTTTTCCACGCTGGGGTGGTCCATGGAGGGTACCTGAACGAACAGCCGTCCCCGCCGGGGCTGCTGCTGCCGGGGGTTCGACCAGCGCTCGCGGCTCTGAGAAGGCGGAACCGCCCCGTCCCGCAGGGACCAGACCCGGTCCACCAGCATCTGGGGGGCTTTTTCGTCCCGGACGGAGATGCGGCCCTCCGCCACCACAGCCATGCCCTCCCGGATGAGGGGGCCGGATTCCTCCAGCACTCGGGCGAAGCACAGCAGCTCGATGGAGCTGGTGTCGTCCTCCAGGGTGACGTAGGCCATGAGGGTGTCGTTGCGGGTGGTCTTGCGCCGAACGGTGGTGACGACCCCCGCCAGCCGGAGGCGCTGGTCGTCGTAGTAGGTCTGGGGGCCGTCCTCCAGGGCGAAGTCGTTCATCACGGCCCCGATGCGGACCGCGCCGCTCTGTTTGGCGGTGTCCCGGTACTCGTCCATGGGGTGGCCGGAGAGGTAGAGGCCGGTGGTCTCCTTCTCCATCGCCATCAGCTCAGAGGGGCTGAACTCCGGCACGTTGGGCAGCGGCACTTCTTGGGGAGCATCGTCCTCCCCCAGGCCGCTGAACAGGTCAAACTGCCCCTCCAGGTTGCGTTTCCGGGCGCTGGCCACGGCGTCCATCACCGGGTTCATCACCTGGATGAGCTGGCTGCGGCGCACTCCCAGCCGGTCAAAGGCCCCGCAGCGGATGAGATTTTCTAGCGCCCGGCGGTTCAAGTCGTAGTCGTACAGCCGCTGGCAGAAGTCCTGAATCCCCCGGAAGGGGCCGCGCTCCTGCCGGTTCTCCACCAGCTTTTCGATAAAAGCCCGGCCCACACCCTTCACCGCCGCCAGACCGAAGCGGATGTTGTCGCCGGTGACGGTGAAATCCGCGCCGGATTCGTTGATGTCCGGCGGCAGAAGTTGGATGCCCATGTCCTTGCAGGCGCTGATATACTCGGCGATTTTGGTGCTGGAGTCCAGCACGCTGGTCAGCAGGGCGGCCATGTACTCGTGGGGGTAATGGCATTTGAAGTAGGCCGTCTGGTAGGCGACGATGGCGTAGCAGACCGCGTGAGCCTTGTTGAAGGCGTAGTTGGCGAAGTCGTAAATTTCCCCGTAAATGGCCTTGGCGGTGTCCTCCGGGATGCCGTTGGCCACGCAGCCCTTGATGTTCCGGGCCGGGTCGCCGTAAATAAAGGCGTGTTCCTCCTGCTGAATCTGTTTGGCCTTCTTTTTGGAGATAGCCCGGCGTACCATGTCCGCCCCGCCCAGAGAGTAACCGGCCAGCTGCTGAAAAATCATCATCACCTGCTCCTGGTAGACAATGCAGCCGTAGGTGACAGACAAAATCGGCTCCAGCATGGGGTGTCGGTAGGTGATTTTGGAGGGATCCAGTTTGCTGGCGATAAACCGGGGAATGGATTCCATGGGGCCGGGGCGGTACAGGGCGACGATGGCCGTCAGGTCCTCGATGCTGGAGGCTTTCATCTGCACACAGACGTTGGTCATGCCCGCCGACTCCATCTGGAACACCCCGGCAGTGTGGCCCTCCTGGAGCATTTGGAAGGTGTCCGGGTCGTCCTCCGGGATGGTTTTCAGGGAGAAATCCGGGACCTTTTTTCGGATAAGCTGCTCCGCGTCGTCCAGGATGGTCAGGTTCCGCAGGCCCAGGAAGTCCATCTTCAGCAGGCCCAGCTCCTCCAGGGTGGTCATAATATACTGGGTAACGATGCTCTCGTCGTTCCGCGCCAGGGGGACGTAGTCGTACACCGGGCGGCGGGTGATGACCACCCCGGCGGCGTGTTTGGAGGCGTGGCGGGGCATCCCCTCAATTTTCCGGCTGGTGTCGATAAGTTCCCGCACCCGCTCGTCGTTTTCGTATTTGTCCCGCAGTTCCTTGGACAGCTTCATGGCGTCGTCCAGGGTGATGTGGAGCGTGGAGGGTACCAGCTTGGCCAGCTGATCCACCTCGCTGTAGGGAAAGTTCAGCACCCGTCCCACGTCCCGCAGGACGCCCCGGGCAGCCATGGTGCCAAAGGTGACGATTTGGGCCACGTGGTCGCTGCCGTAGGTTCGGTTCACGTAGTCGATGACCTCTCCCCGGCGGCGGTAACAGAAGTCCATGTCGATGTCCGGCATGGTGACTCGCTCTGGGTTCAAAAACCGCTCGAAGTACAGGCCGTACTTCATGGGGTCCACGTCGGTGATATCCATACAGTAGGAGACGATGGATCCGGCGGCGCTGCCCCGCCCCGGCCCCACGGGGATGCCCTGGCTCTTGGCATAGCCCACAAAGTCCGCCACGATGAGGAAGTAGTCCACAAACCCCAACTGAGAGATCATCTGCATCTCGTAGTCCAGCCGCTCCCGGTAGCCGGGCGGGTCGGTGGGGAAGCGGCGGGCGTATCCTTCGTTGCACAGCTTGGCGAACAGGCTCTCCCCATCGTAGCCCTCCGGGTAGTGGAAGGCTGGCAGATGGTAGTGGCCGAACTCGAACTCCATATTGCACTGTTCGGCAATTTTGGCGGTGTTCTCCAGGGCTTCCGGGTACTCCGGGAAAAGGGCGGCCATCTCTGCCTCGCTTTTGATATAGAACTGGTCGGTCTCGAACCGGAGGCGGTTGGGATCCTCCACCGTCTTGCCCATCGAAATGCACATGAGGACATCCTGGGCCTGGCTGTCCTCCTGGGTCAGATAGTGGGCGTCGTTGGTGGCCACCAGAGGGATGCCGGTTTCCCGATGAAGGCGCAAAATCCCCTCGTTGACCGCCGCCTGTTTGGGGATGCCGTGGTTCTGCAACTCCAGGTAGTAGTTTTCCACGCCCATGATGTCCTGCATCAGCAGAGCGTGGGCTTTGGCGTCCTCGTAACGGCCCTCGTCCAACAGACGGGGAATTTCCCCCGCCAGACAGGCGGACAGGGCAATGAGGCCCTCGTGGTGCTGCCGCAGCAGATCCAGGTCGATGCGGGGGCGGTTGTAAAAGCCCTCGATGTTGGCCTGACTGACCATGTAAGACAGGTTCCGGTAGCCCTCCTCGTTCCGGCACAGGAGAATCAAGTGGCGGGCCTCGCCGTCCAGCTCCTTCACCCGGTCAAAGCGGGTGCGGGGGGCCACGTAGACCTCGCAGCCGATGATGGGCTTGACGCCCTCGGCCTTGCACGCCTTGTAAAAGTCCACACAGCCGTACATATTGCCGTGGTCGGTGATGGCCACGGCGGTCTGGCCCAGCTCCTTGACCCGCTTCACCAGGCCGGTGATGCGGCAGGCCCCGTCCAGCAGGGAAAATTCGGTATGCACATGGAGGTGAACAAAGGCCATAACGACGCCCTCCCCGGAAGAAAGAGATGATTTGAAGTATAGTATACTACAGAGAGGGGCTTTTTACAAGAATGGAACCGCAAAACAGAAAATCAAAAGCAGAGGAGAAAAGCGTGCGGAACACCTTCGTTTCGGTTTTCAAGGAGTATACACCCCTGTCTGTTCGGACGCAAGAACGAAAGGCGAAAGATTTTTAAACTTTCTATGACCGATGGCAGCGACTTCACGGGAAAAGGCATTTTTCAGGCGGAGAGACGCCGCACCGCAAAAAGGGCTGTACCAAAACCGGATACAGCCTCTTTGATGCTTATTTTGTTTTCGGCCCACTGGAAGTCGCTTCCTCCAACAGAGCCAGCGCCTTTTGGTACTTTTCCACCCGCTGCAGGTCTTTCTCTGTGACGACCTCCAGCCGGGTCAGGTCGCTGTTGTGCCGCAAATCGGCCTCTTTGACCGCCCGGGCGATGGGGTTGGCAGAGAGGGCGCGGACATAGTCCAGATAGGGTACCGCCGGGTCGTGAGTCAGCAGAGCCAGCGCCTCCAGCACAGGGGCGGGAAAGCCCTCCATCTCCAGCGTCTCCAGGGTCCAGCCGGTGTCCTCCGCCACGTCGTGGAGCAGAGCGGCGGTGCAGGTCAGCTCATCCTCCATCTGCTCCGCCAGGTGGCAGGGGTGGAAGATGTAGGGCAGGCCGCCCCTGTCCCACTGGCCCAGATGGGCGTCCCAGGCCAGGAGCAGGGCCTTTTTCGTCAGCGGCGTGTAAATCATGGCTTTGGAACGGCGACATAGGCCACCCGCACACTGCCGCCGACGGTCTGGCTGTGCTTTTTGTCCTGCCGGGCCAGTTCGCTGTCTTTGCGGATGGCCCACAGGGAGCGCTTTTTGACCCGGTCGATGAGCTGCCCCAGGGTATCGTTTTCAAATTCGGAGACGGCGGGCTTGCTCTGGCGCAGGCTGGGGTCCCACCCGGCCTGAACCATCACCGGCCCGGTGAGGACCCTGCGGCGCGCTTCACCGCTGACTATGTCCAGCACGTGGACAGCTACGGCGCCGTCCTTCACCTGTCCCAGCAGCAGGGTGAACACCGAGGGTTTCCGGCTGAGGAAGTGCTGGGCGGCGGTGGCCTTGCTCAACACGCCGGAAATCTGGTTCAGGCGGCTGGCCAGGCTGCGGTTCTTTTGCCGGAGAATGTGGTCCGTCAGCCGGTAATAGTTGACACCGCCGAAAATGGTCAGGCCGCAGCAGGCCCAGACCAGGCCCTGGTCCTGGTCCGAAAAAACCTTCCGCCCCCGGTCAAGGTGCAGATGGAGCGCTTCGGGCTGGATGGTCAGGCGGCTGTCGCCTGCGGCGGCGACGCCGTTTTGGTTGGCGATCAGGCAGATGTAAGACATGGAGAACCACCTTTCTTTTTTTGAACAGAGAAACAACGGAGAAATTGAACAGTTTCCACAGGGTTTTGCACAGAACAGCCGGGAAAGCGGGAGACTTTCCGGGTCCTTTCTTCGAGGAATCTGGAAAAAGGGCGGTGGAATCGGCATTTTTGGCAGCCGTAAAGGAGTTTGCCCTCCCGCAACCGGCTGGAAACCCCGGTTTGCAACATAAAACCACAAAAAGAGTATAACCCGAACCGTCAAAAAAAGCAACTCATTTTCTCATGGCCGGGCGCCGGGCGGACCTTCTTTCGGAAAATTTAAAATTTTCATTGACAAAGCCAAACTTGTCCGCTATAATAATCTCTACGTGGAAAAGACCATTTGGAGAGATGTCCGAGCGGTTTAAGGAGCCAGTCTTGAAAACTGGTGACCCCGCAAGGGGCCGTGGGTTCGAATCCCACTCTCTCCGCCAGCGTTTCCCTCCGGCGCAAAAATTTCATCCGATTTTATCATTCTACCACTTTGCAGAAGTACTCAAGTGGCCGAAGAGGCTCCCCTGCTAAGGGAGTAGGGCGGGAGACCGTCGCGAGGGTTCAAATCCCTCCTTCTGCGCCAAAAATCCGTTGAACTTGTTTCAGGTTTAACGGATTTTTTGTTATTTATCAGGCTTTTTGAGGCTAAAAAGTAAGGGTGCAAAATTTTATACCCCATTTTATACCCCTTAGAGATTTTATTTCGTGGAAACGGACCGGAAGAAACGCTCCATCCTGTCGGCACTGTCCTGTTTCATGTCGTCGGTGACGTGGCCGTAAACGTCCAGGGTGAAGGAAGCTGTAGCGTGGCCTAGATTGTCCTGTACGGTCTTAATATCGTCGCCATACCGCAGGGCATTGACGGCGTAAGTGTGCCGCAGATCGTGCATACGGGCGTCAGGACAGCCGATTTTAGCGGCTACCCGCTTAAAGTCTGAGTACACCGTTGCCATAGCCAGGTGACAGCCCAGGTCATCGGTGAACACCAGGCCGTCACCAAGTCCGGCAGCACTGGCAAGCCCCGCGTATGGCTCCCAAAGCAAGCCCGCCAGAAGGCGACGCTGCGCCTGATCCTGCCGCACACTCCACAGGATGTCCATGACAGACCTTGCAGGCGTTATGCGGCGCTGTTTCCCGTTTTTGGGGGAAGCCAGGGTATACAGGCCGTTCTCTTTGCTCTTCTGGAGCTGCTGGCAGATGGTGATCTGGCCCCGGCGAAAGTCCACGTTGTCCCAGGTCAGTCCCAGCAGCTCCCCTTTTCGCATCCCTGTGAGCAGGTCAACCTTGTAAAGCGCTTCGTACCGGCTGCCCTTAATTTCGGCAAGGAAAAGCGCCATTTCCTGCTCCGTCAGCGGCTTGATCTCTTTCCTCTCCATCCTGGGCAGTTCGCAGGCGTCGGCGGGGTTGTACCGGATATAACGGTTTCTAACCGCCTGCTCCAAGCACTTCCGAAACACGCCGTGCAGGTTTTTGATGGACTTCGGGGACAGGGGGTGATTCTCCCGGCTCCGAAGGTCGTTATAGACGGCCTGGATTTGGTCGGTGGTAAGCTGGCACAGCCGCACCTTGCCCAGAGCCGGGACGATGTGGTTGTGCAAATTCCGCCGGTACTGGTCCAGCGTCAGGGGTTTCAGGTTGGCGGTGTAGTTCGCCAACCACGTCTCCACCCATTCCGCTACCGGCATCTTGGATGGCTCCAGGTAGTCCCCCGCGTCGATGGCTGCGGTGGCGGCAGTCAGTTTTTCTCGCACTTCCTTCTGCGTCCGGCCATACACCGATTTGCGGACGGGTGCGCCAGTTTTGGGATTTATCCCAACCTGATACCGCGCTTCCCACAGACCGTCCGGCCTTTTGCGGATACTGCCCGCGCCGTGTGCATTTCTTTTTGCCATAATGAAAAATTCTCCTTCCAATTTGCCCAAAAGGGCGTTATAATGAAAGGGTAGTAAGGTTCCGGAAAGATTTTACTACCCCTTGAACCGCTTCGGTGTTGGTAGCACCGGGGCGGTTTTTCTTGCGCTATGCGGACAAATGTGGTATCATATCACCAGATGGAGATTCTACTTCTTCGTCCGGTGATGATGCTATATGTAAAACAAAGAAACAGAGGTTCGCCGAATTTACGGAGTGCAGACCGTGGATTGCTCCACGGCAGGGCGATGGTTCACCTCGCAAGTAGTGTTGATGGCGTTGAAGGAACCGAGAGTGGCAGAGATGGGTTCAGGAATGCTTGCGGTCACCTCGAACGAATCACTCAGCATCTGCGCGATACTGGTGGGCTTAACAATGCCAGACACAGTGTCAGGGATCATATCTCTAATAGACTTCCAAATTTGTTACTCCGCCTTTCAGCGGGGTCGGGTCGTTTCCGCCCGGCTCTCACAGTCGCCTGTGAGTTCAGACTGTGCCTTCGGCCCGATGGGTCGCTCCGTGTCCAGTCGTTACACCTTCCCCTTTCAGGGCTTGGCTCGGCGTTGTCTGTTTCTTTGTTTTATCACCTCTTTGCCTCCTCTGGTGCTGGTTACACCGGGGGAGGTTTTTGCGTTTAGGTCTTGACATACGTATAAAATACGTGTAAAATAGAATCGTAAAGAGGAGGGACGGCAATGCGATACAGCGAACTGGAAAAGAAGCTGAAAAAGGCAGGCTGCACGATACTCCGGGAAGGTGCAAATCACTGTATTTGGTATAGTCCCATCACAGGGAAACGCTTCCCGGTCAGCCGCCACAAAACAGAAGAGATACCAAAAGGAACACTCAAATCAATCCTACGGGATGCGGGGCTGTAAAGCCCCAACTCCCTCCCCTAAATAGGAGGTTCTATCATGGCAAAATACGCATATCCGGCGATTTTCACGAAGGAAGAAGAGGGATATAGCATCCGTTTCCCCGACCTGGAAAGCTGCTACACCAGCGCCGCCGACGTAAACGAAGGAATCGAAATGGCGAAGGACGCCCTGTGTTTGACCTTGTACTGGATGGAGAAAGACGGAGAAACCATCCCCGCGCCCTCCGGGGTGAACGATGTACAGCACGAAAGCGGCGAATTTGTCTCGCTGGTGGGCTGTGACACCGACTGGTATCGCCGGTTCTATGACAGCAAGGCCGTAAAAAAGACGTTGACCATCCCCAGTTGGCTGAATGATCTGGCCGAAAGCAACGGCATCAACTTCTCCGGCGTCCTCCAGGAAGCCCTGAAAGAAAAACTGAATATCGGGTAACAGTTCCCTTCCTCTCCCCCGGTGCTTCGGCGCTGGGGGCTTTTTTTACGCCATTTTATCGTCTCGCCCATCGGATACACCGGGGCGGTTTTTGTGTATAAATAAAGCCCCTGGGTTCAGATCTCCCCCATATCGCGGGGGCGCTTACTGCCAGGGGCCTGTTGAGCAATGGCAGGGCGGCGTATCCTGCATCTCAGGTTCCCGTTTCCGGGAGCGTCGGGAGCCTTTCCGACCTCACTGCTCATTAAAGCATATGCTTTTAGTGGCTTTATTATACCACACATTGTCGCTGGCGTCAATCTATTTTTGTTTTCTTCTCCAGACGTTTCAGCCTGCCGCTGTTGAGCCGGTTTTTCAACTTTCCCTGGCTGATGCTGAAAAAACTGGCCACAAACAAGTAACCCTTCCTTCGATCCAGCTTTACACAGACCATCAAATTTTGCCCGTACACCTTGACCAGCTCCACGCTGTCCGTCTCTTTGGGGTTGTGTCCAATGTAATCTGGAGCGGCCAGAATCTCCGGTATCAAGTCGATTTGTGACACGTTCTCCGGGTGCCGCTTCTCAATATGCCGGACAAGACCGGGGGACTGATAAATGCCGCCGGGCGGGATAGACTGACCGGTTATTTCATTATACCGCTCCAGGTATTCCCCTACCCGGAACAGCCGGTTTTCCGGCATATGCTGCACCTTCTCTCTTTCGGTTCAAGTCATGCCATTTTATCGTCTCGCCCATCGGATACTGAAAATCCGTCCGGCGTTTTCTTCTTATAAACAGGATTGCCCAGTAGGTCGTCTGAGTAGTCCACCAGCTTTTGCAGCCCCTGGGCGTTGAGCTGTTTGGCGTTGCGGTTATTGCCATTTTTGCCTTATCATCTGTTCAGCGCGGTCTTTATGCCCTGATACATAAATGGTAATGATGGTGGCCGCTTCTGTCTCTGTATAATTTTTATAAGCAGGTCGAATTTTACCTAAACACCACTCTATATAGTCAATTAACCTGTTTCCTTTGCAGCCTATCTGTTCTGATATACGTGAAATATCATCAAGAATCGCGGGAGCAAGCACATGGTCAGGGTCTGCGAATGGAAGCGGTTCACGATTCAAATCGAGATAAACTATCTGCGCAAACAGCCCTAATGCCCCTTCCGGTTGTCTTTCTTCCTTCAAGAACCGGGCCATAGCAAGCGTTATATTTCGGCCTGACCCGTTTTCACCAGCACGAAAATGTTCCAAACACAAGCGCGTGTATTCGTCCCATAAAAGTTTTCGGAAAGGGACAGACGGATTTTTATGAATGAGGACATTCAAATCATAAACAGAAACTTCTGTGTGCCTATGGGCGTGCATATACGGCACATACTCATTCTCCGTAAGTTCCTGTTCGCCCAATGGGGTGAGCATATACTTCTTGTCCGGTACGACAGTTTCGAGGTCTGCGTCTGCAACGTTGTTTTGCAAGCGTTCCACCAAATCTGCCTTTTTACCAGAAACGGGCAGATTGAAATACGCCAAAAGTTCTTTTAACTGCGCTACTTTCAATCTGGATATATGCTGTTTCGCTGGCGCGTAGCAGATGAATCCTCTTTCTTCAAGAGATTTCAACATTGCAATAACGTTCCGAATCCCATACTGAAACCACCACAGGCCCGGATAGGAGCCGCTGGAAAGAGGGTATGTTCCATATGTGCAATACTTTAGCAGCATGATCTCAGCAGGATATAGGCCGCGCTTTGACGAATAGGTCGTCTTTTTCCGCTCCTCAAAGGTAACAACAGGCCGGGCAAACATCGTCCCCTGAAAAGCGCCCTGCGTATAGTAGGAATCCGGCTGATAGAATTTCTTTTCATCCTCTGGGATAGGAGCCTCAGAAGGTGGAATTTTCTTTTTCTTGAAAAAATCGAAGAAACCCATTGAAATACCTCATATACCCTTTTAAGGCGTATCAATGTCATCTGACTTATTATATTTCTCCTTCTCCAGCAGATACCCGGCATAGCTGTAAACAGAAGCCTTATCCTGGTCATCCAACTGTGAAAAACGAATCTCCATAAGGGTGCTGCGGGCATCTGCGATAGAAACCTCTCCATCTGGCAGCGGCTCCGGCAGCCCCAAAGAATTTAGCCCTTTTTCTACCAGTGCAACCACAGCTTTTGTCTGGGTCTTGAACTTATGAGCATGACGGAATTGGTCTACCTCTTGATATAGTTCTTCTGACATTGTAACAGAAAATCGTGCATCGGACATAAGCGTCACCTCCTATTTGACAGTATAACACCACTTCACCAAAATGTAAACGGTGAAGTGGTGAAATTTTTTCTTTTTTCGAGGTCTAATCTACTTGACTTTTCACCAATGGTGAATTATAATAGCCATAGAATCTCACCAATGGTGAAAAAAGGAGATGAGAACCGTGACGGAAACCCGGAGGATTACCATTTCAATCCCTGCCGAAATTGAAGCCAGGCTCATTGAACTGCGTAAAACCGATGAATTTTGCAGGATGTCCTGGGCGGAGCTGATTCGGACGCTGATTGAGCGTGGATTGAACCAGTAACCGGGCCTGACCTCCAGCGACCACCACAACGGACAGTAACCACCCACGCGCTATGGAGGAGGTGAGAAGGCGTGAAAAAAGCCCTCTGGGACTACATCATCCCATCGCTTGTATCCATTGCCACAGCATTGGTATTCCACGGAGTATTGTTTCTGTTGCAAGCGTAACCACTAATAGGACAAACCGCACCCGTCATAGACTTTCGGGAGGTGATTGATATGACGGATTATTCCAAGATGGAGAAGCTGCCCATGCGCAAGACGCCGGAGCTGATGCGGTATCTGGCCCAGCACGGCCACGTGGTCCACACCATCAAGACGCCATACGGCACGGTGATGGAGTGCGACGACTATGTACTCCAGGCCACGCCGGAGGAGCTGGCCCAGCGCCGCCGCCACGCCCAGCAGGTCGCCGCGCAACTGCGGGACGGCCTGGCAAGAAAGTAACCATAATGCACAAAGGAGGAAACACAATGACAGACAACATCACGCCCCTAGCGCCGCAGACAAGGGCGCCAATGACCACAAAAGAGATCATCGACCGGCTGAGCCAGGTGTCATTCACCTATTCCCGGCTGACCGCTGATACCTTTTCGGCGGTAGAGGTTGCCCGCGACAAGCAGGCCCTGACCGCCGCTGTCCAGGCGGTGGAGGTGCTGGAGGAAATCAAGCAGGACATGCACGGGTACTGTGTAGCGTGCAAGCACAAAGAAAAGCACACCTACGAGCCGCCCTGCGCCGACTGCGCCAGTTGCTACCCTAGCAACGATGCCGTTGACCACTGGGAGTTCCGCTGGCCGCTGGGAAAGGAGGCCGACCATGAAACACGCTGAAACCGCCCTGATCATCTTCGGCCTGACCGCCCTGCTGGGCTTTGTCGCTGCCTGCGCCGGTATCGCCGTGGCCCTTTGCGGGCGGACGAACGCCGGAAGTATCCTGTGCCTGGCTGCCGCCGGGTGGTGGCTGGAAGCGCTGATTGCGGGGAGGGATTGCAGATGAGACAGGAAATATTGGCCGAAATGCTGAACGCCGAATTTAGCATCAATATTACGAAGAAAGCAAACGACCCGGTGCCGATTTTTGCTTGCGATGGGTATACCTCCCATATTGTCAGCGCTTTAATTGCGGGGCTGGCCCAGGCGACGCTAGACGCCAACATCGACGTTGAAAAAGTTGCTGACATCTACAGGGAGGCCGTCCACGAATATGAAGAAATGGAGGCGGCCAGATGATCCCCTACCTCCTCCGCACCGTCGCCATCGGGGACAGGCTGCGGCTGACGCCCTATGCCCTGGACAAGAAGGACAACGGCAACGAACACTGTCAGCCGCCCCACGCCCTGACCGGGCTGGTGATTTATATCCACACTCAGCGGCGGTTTGCCACGGTGCATCTCCCGCTGGAGGGCTACGACAGCACCGGCCACCGGGTAGACAAGGGGTTCAACGAGTGCTGGCCCATCATGCCGGACGAGCGGAGGCTGGCGCACAAAGAGCCAAATCTGGACCCGGAAACTGGACGACCAGCGGGGAGTCGTGGCAAATCTGGATTATCCATCAGAGGGCGGCTGCAAAGCCGCGACTGGAGCAGCATGACCTCAGACCAAATCGCCGCTGTGCTGGGTACGGACACCCATACAGTGACCACGGCTATCTATGCGCTTGGCAAGCGGGGCATTGACATCCCGTACAAAAGGCGCGGCGCCGGGCCAAAAAAAGCCGCCGCCGGAAGTACCAGTTCCGACAGCGGCAAGGCAAAATAACCACTTACAGAATACCACAAGGAGGAAACAAAATCAATGAAAACATCAACCGCGCTAAAAACTGCAATTTCTTCTATCGTTCAGGCGGTGTCAGATGGATACATCGGCGCCGAGGCTGCTTATAACACGTTGAATGAGCTGTACCACCTGCTGTTCGCAGCGGAGCAGAAGGAGGCGGAGGAGGGATGAGTGAGAACCCCACGAAAACCATCCTCCTGAAGGTGGACAGACCGGAACGTCTGTGCAGACCCTGCGCTGAGGCGGTCAGCGACACCGTGCAAGGCCGCTACAACTTGAAACTGACCCCGGCTCGGAGCCGGAAGGCAAAATGCGCCTGCTGTGGGCGGATGCGCTACACCCTGAAATACACCCCGGAGAAGGAGGCCCGGCCATGAAAACCATCACCATCGACACCCTGGAGCTGCGGAACTTCAAGGGCTGCCCCTCCCTCCGGCTGGAGCTGGGAGGGCGGAATTGCAGCATCTACGGCGAGAACGCCGCCGGAAAAACCACCATCTACGACGCGCTGACCTGGCTGCTGTTCGGCAAGGACAGCAAGGGACAGACCAAGTTCCACATCAAGCCCCTGGACGGGGCCGGGGAGGTGCTGGATCACGGGGCGGAGACCTCTGTGGAGGCCATTCTGCTGGTGGACGGGCAGCCGCTGACCCTGCGGCGCACCTACTTTGAACTCTGGACCCAGAAGCGGGGCCGGGCGGGGAAGTCCTTCGACGGCAACTCCAGCGAGTTTTTCGTGGACGGGGTGCCGCTGAAAAAGAACGAGTATGACCGGCGCATCGGCGAGCTGGTGGAGGAATCCACCTTCCGGGCGCTGACGGACGTGACCTGGTTCTGCGCCGGGATGGACGAGAACAGCCGACGGGCGGCTCTATTCGATCTGATCGGCGGGGCCGACGAGGGGGACATCCTGAACAGCGATCCCCAGTTTGCGCCGCTGGCGGCGTCTATGGCGGGCCGCACCGTGGAGGACACCCGGAAGGCATTACAGGCCCAGCGCCGGTCCCTGAACACCAAACGCAACACCATTCCCGCCCGGCTGGACGAGTGCAAACGGACGGTGACGGAATACTGTGACCTGGACTTTGCCAGCCTCCGGCAGCAGCGGGAGGAACTGGCCGGGGAGCGGGACCGCCGCCAGCGGGAACTGGACAACCTGCGCTCCAGCGACAGCGCCAAATTGCAGGAAAGCCAGCTGACCGCAGTACAGGCCCAGTTGGACAAGCTGGAGGCCGAGAACGATGCGCACCGGGCCGGGCAACAAGACCCCGACGCAGTAGACCGAGCCAAGCGTGAGCTTGACCGGCTGGAGCGAAACACCGCCCGTTTGACGCAGGAGCAGAGCTATCTGGAATCCGACATCACGCGGATGCAGGAACAGGTGGAACAGTGCCGGAGCGCCTGGAAAGCGGCGGCGGCAGAACAGTTCACGCCGGGCCGCTGTCCCACCTGTGGGCAGGCTTTTCCGAGGGAGCGGGTGGAGGAAGCCCGCCAGAAGTTCCAGACGGAGCAGGCCCAGCGGAAAGCCCTGGCGATCAGTCAAGCCAACGAACACAAACAGCGCCTGGAGGAAACCAACCGACGGTTGGACAGCCTGCGGGAAGAACTGCGGCAGGCCGCCGGACAGAAAACCGACCTGATGGCCCAGCTGACCGCCCTGGAGGGGCAGGAGGTGACGAACCTCCCCGGCTATGCCGCCCAGAAGGACAAGCTGACCCAACAGGTGGCAGAGCTGCAAGAGCAGATCCGACAGGTGAGGCAGGACAGCGCCGGGGCCATCTCTGCCGCGAGAGACCGGTTTCTTCAGGCGTCCCAGACCCTCCGGGACATGGACGGGGTGCTGGCCGGGGAACAGGTGCTGCAAAACGCCCAGAGCCGCCAGCAGGAGCTGACCGAGGCCGCCCGAAAAGCGGCGGCAGAGCTGGAGGACGTAGACGCGCTGCTGGCCCTGTGCGACCAGTTCACCACGGCGAAGGCCGCATATATCGACCAGCGGGTGAACAGCCTGTTTCGCCGGGTGCGGTGGAAGCTGTTCGATACCCAAATCAACGGGGCACTGGTGGACTGCTGCCGGGCCACGGTGGGCGGCGTCCCCTACAGCGACCTGAACAGCGGCGAAAAGGTCAACGCCGGGCTGGATGTCATTGATGTGCTCAGCCGGGCCAACGGCGTCCGGGTGCCGCTGTTCGTGGACAACGCGGAGAGCGTGACCCACCTGTTGGAGGTGGACACCCAGGTCATTCGGCTGGTGGCCAGCAAGGGCGATAAGACACTGAGGGAGGTATTGGAATGATAATCGGGACGAGAGTAAAGCCGAAAACGCCTCCGGTGGAGCCTGGTACTTACCTGGCGGTGTGCGTTGGTATCTACGAGCTGGGGGAGCAGCAGACGGAATTTAAGAACAAAACCCGTTACGCCAACCAAATCATGTTTACCTTTGAGATTCCCGCCAAAACCATTGAAGTCGATGGGGAGATGAAGCCCCGGCAGTTGAGCCGCACCTTTGCGGTCAGCGCCAGCAAAAAGGGCAACCTGCGCAAGTTTTTGGGCAGCTGGACGGGGACGGCGTTCACCGACGACGCCTTTGCCGCCTTCGACACGGATACTTTGCTGGGCAGCTCCAGCCATGGCAACGCCTATCTGGTGGACGATGGGGAAAGCGTACTGCTGATCGAGTGCGGGGTCAGCTTCCGGCGGTTGAGCCAGCTGGTCCGGGGGGCGGGTTATTCCGTCTCCCGGCTGGCCGGGTGCCTGGTCAGCCACGAACACAAGGACCACTCCCGCTGCTGGGACAAGCTGCTGGAGGCGGGTGTGCCGGTGTATATGTCCCACGGGACCATGCAGGCCCTGGGCGCTGAGGGTGCCGTCCCTCTGGCCCCGGAGGTGGGGCAGGACGTGGGCGCGCCGGTGGACATTGGAAGCTGGAAGGTGCTGCCCTTCCGAACCTTCCACGACGCCAGAGAACCGGTTGGCTTCCTGCTGCTGGGAGCCGACGGGGACAGGCTGGCCTTCGCCACCGACACCGCCAACCTGCGTTACCGCTTCCCCGGCCTGAACCTGCTGGCCATCGAAGCCAACTACTGGGACGTGATTCTGTCCCGCCAAACCCGGATGCCGGAGCAGGTGGTGCGCCGAATCCGCAACAGCCACATGGAAATTGGAACGCTGTGCGGCTATCTGTCCTCCATGCCGCTGGAGGACTGCCGGGAAATCTTCCTGCTGCATTTGTCGGACGCCTGTTCCGACGAGGCCTGGTTCATCGAGGCCGTCCGCCGCTGTGTGCCGCCACAGGTGCGGGTTACGGTCTGTCAGAAGGGCGGGTGAGCGGATGGGGAAGGATGGCGTAAAGCAGAGCTTCATTGTTTACTACGACTGGGAAGAGGACATCGAGGACTTCACTGACGAGCAGGCGGGGGCGCTGCTGCGCGCCATGTTCGCCTATCAGAAGCGTGGGGAAGTCTATGCCGGTGACGATCCCTCCGTGAGAGCCGTGTTTCGATTTATCCGCCGTACATTTGACCGGGATCGGGAAAAGTACAAAGAGAAATGCCGTCAGAATCAGGAGAACGGGAAAAAGGGCGGCAGACCGCCCAAACATAAGAAACCGAACGGTTTTTCAGAAAACCCGGAGAAACCGAATGGTTTTTTTGAAAACCGAACAAAAGCGAAAAAACCCGATAATGATAATGAGCCTGAGCCTGATAATGATACTGAACCTGATACTGAGCCTGAGCCTGAGCATGGCCCTGAGCCTGAGCCTGACCGTGATGCCGATTCCGGCGCTCTGGCTGCGGCTGCTGCTGCCGAAGAAAGGGCTTTGGATGATTTTTCCGCTCTGCTGCGGGCGGAAACCGCCATTGAGCCAAATGCGAGGGCGAGGGAAACCCTGCTGGGCTGGTATCGAAGTTACGGCAGCGAGACTGTGGAGCGGCTGATCCGCGAGGCCGGAGCCAACGATGCGCGGAAATTCGGCTACCTGGAGGCCATTATGCGGCGCTGGGAGCGAGACGGGCTGACTGATGCGGCCAGCCAAAGGCGGGTGCCGTCCCGCCGCAAAAAAGCCACCGGGCCGGAGCCGTGCGCAACTCCGCGCCGGGCGACAGAGGCAGAACTGGAAGAAAACCGGCGGCAGTTGGAAAAGCTGCTGGCGGACACGGAATGGATGGAGGAAACACCATGAACCGTATATTTTGGGGCGTTGCCCTGGCCGCCTGGTTTGGCTTCATGGTCTGGCGCATTGATTGGCTGTGGAGCCTGTCAGAACCGATGCTGTCAGTTGCGCAAGTGCTGGCGGTGCTGTCGTTTCTGATTTTTGCCGCTGGCGCACTGTTGCCCTACAAATACGCCGGGGCGGTGCAAACAGTTATCGCCTTTGTGGGTATGCTTGCCATGTGGGGCGGCGTCCTGACCATGTTGTAAGAAGGAGGTAAAGCGATGAGGAACAACAAGGAACGCGGACCCTTTGACAGCTCTTTGCCCGTTGACCGGGTGCTGTCCCTGGTATCTCTGGCCGTGGGAGCTGCTGCCCTGGCCCTCCACACCGGCCCCGCCATGATTGGTGTGGGAGTGCTGGCCCTGGCCTGTGGTGTGTTGGGCCTGGCCTTCGGGACGTGGTGAGGCCATGAAGGGGCCTATCATCACGCAAGAGGACTTCGACCGGCGGGTGGAGTATCTGGCCTCTGGCCGGGATGCTCCACGCCCGTTCCTCTGTGCTGGCCTGTGGCGTCCCTCTGCTGGCCCTGGTAGTTGCCGGGTGTCAGCCGGAGCGGATTCACCCCGTTGCCGTGGCTATTTGCCTTGTGGGGGAGCTGGCCTGCGTGATCTGGTTCAACCCGTGGGGCTGCCTGAATCGCTGCCTGCCCCCGCTGTCCCGCTCTATGATGATACTTTCTATCCTGCTTGTGGCTATGGCCGCTGCTATGGCCGTTATGGAGGCCCCGATTGTGGCGGTGCTGCTGATTCTGCTGGCCGCCGGGTGCGTGGCTGTGGCCCTGTGGAGGCGTAAAGCGTGGCTGCTGGCCTGGGAGGTGCAACAAAGCCCGGAGGTTGACACAGTGCTGGCCCACTTGACCCACGGCGGGGAGTGGGAACCGGGAACGGCGTGGGAACAGGACGGATGCCGCCAAACCCGCGCCCTCTTACATCAAGCCCTCGGTATGGAGTGTAACGAGGATGAACTTACAAGGGCTTACAAGGCTGTGTATTTGCTGGCCTATCTCTCCGGCATGGAGGGGAGACAGGCAGAGACGGATCGGCTGAAAAAGAAGCTGAGCGAGGCAGAGATAGCGGCCAACGGGTGGAAAGACAAGGCGATTCTGCGGGAGGATACGGCGGCAGAGCTGGACTACACCAAGCGCCGGTTGCAGGAAACGCAAGAGGCCCTGAGCGCTGCCCAGGCTGAGGCCCAACAATACAGGCAAGAGCTGGAGGACTGGAAACCAGCAAATGAGCCGGAGAACAGAGACGAATCAATCAGGGCTTATGTGCAGGCCGGGAACAGCTACCAAAAGGCGGCGGATAAGTTTGGGCTGAGTAAGGCTCAGGTGGGCCGAATTGTCAAGGCGGAAACCGTCTCGTAGCCGTCTCAAAATCGCCTCAGGGCCGTCTCATTTGCGTCTCATGCCGTCTCAAAGTCGTCTCAGGGCCGTCTCATTTGCGTCTCATGCCGTCTCATAATCGTCTCCTATCTCGGTGGACATGGGACGGAATGAGGCGCTTACAGGCCCACACACAGCCCCACAGGGGCAAAATGAGACATCCCCATCGGGTGAAGGTGGGGAAGGGGAGGAGATGACCGCATGGAAAGCTGCTGTAACTGCGGATGGAGAGATCCCATTTTCGGAGACTGCAACTGCACCGAAAGCGAAAACTTCATGGAGGACGCAGACAACAACGACTGCTGCGACTGCTGGGAGTGGGAGGTGGAACATGAAATTTGAAATCAAGCTAAACGGCAAAACCATGATGCAGACCGAGGATGAAAACTGCATCTATGACGCTAAGACCATCGCGGAGATGGCGAAGGCGGGGTATAAAGCGTATCTCAACGGGCGGGTGTACCGGCCAAAGAAGGTGAAGGGGAACGCATGATGTTTGTATTGGGATTTGTGATCGGGCTGCTGTTGGGCGGTGGTTTGGGGCTGTTTGTGACTGCCCTGTGTGTGGCGGCAAGCTGGGGTAAGGAGGACAAGTGAGCAAACCACGCAACAAATGGTGGAGTTACATCCGCCGGATTTTGTACGAATACCCCCGGATGCGCGCAGAGCTGGACGCGCTGCAAGCGCCGTTGCAGTCCCACGGGGAGGGCGGCGGACACGGCAGCGGGACAGGCCGTCCGGCGGAGGCCCTGGCCCTGCGGGTGCTGCCAGACAAGCAGGAGCAGCGAGAGCTGGAGGCAGTAGAGGCGGCGCTACGCGTGGTGCAGGCTCGACCCGACGGAGAAATCACCGTGCAGTTGGTGCGGCTGGTGTTCTGGCAGCGTACCCACACCCTGGAGGGGGCCGCTCAGACGGTCCATGTCAGTTACCGGACAGCCCGCCGGAAGGTCAACGGGTTTCTCGTCCTGGTAGCCGAAAATATGGGGCTGACAGAAAAGTTGGCCCCCAAGAGCCAAAATTCTGATGTAAACTGATAGCGTGGTAAGATGAAAGATGAAAACAAGGATTGTTTGCTTTCTTCATTGATGTCACCTCCTTCAATGCCCCAGGCGTAAAAGGGGCAGCGCACCACAGGCGCGTTCCCAGTGCAATTCTGGTTGTCCTATGGGCCGGTGATGGAGGATTCCTCAACATCCCTGCCTCCTGGCGGCGCACGAGCCGCCCACCGGACGTTTTCTCCTTCTGACGGGCCGCTCCAATCGGGGCGGCTTTGTCATACCCTGAAAGGCGGTGAGGCCCGTTGTGGCGAAGGGTAAATATCAAAAGTGGCTGGAGCCGGACGGCCTCCTGCTGCTGGAGGGTTGGGCCAGGGACGGCCTGACCGATGAACAAATTGCAAAGAACTGTGGGTGCAACGTCCGTACACTGTACGAATGGAAAGAGCGGTATCCGCAGATTTCGCAGGCCCTAAAAAAGGGCAAAGAGGTCGTAGACTACCAGGTGGAAAACGCCTTGTTGGGCGCGGCCCTGGAGGGCAACACCACCGCCCAAATCTTTTGGCTGAAAAACCGCCGCCCGGACAAGTGGCGGGACAAGCCGGAACTCGCCAGCAGCCCTGACCAGGAAAAAGCCGCCTCCAAGCTCTTTGATGCGCTGGAAAAGGAAAATTCTGAATGACCCTCTCCGAACTCTCCCCCAAACAAAAAACCGTGCTGAAATGGGCATTTACGCCCTCCACGCGGGACAAATACAAGGCCCTCATCTGTGATGGAGCCGTCAGAAGCGGCAAAACCGTCTGTATGCTGACGGCCTTCATTCTGTGGGCCATGCGTAACTTCAACGGCCAGAACTTCGGCATCTGTGGAAAAACCGTGGCCAGCGCGGAGCGGAACATCATCCGCCCGGCGCAGGAACAAGCGGACTTGCAGGCGTATTTCTCCCTGACCTATCGTCGAGCCGACCACGTCCTGATGGTTCGCGGGCTGGGCCGGGAAAACCGCTTTTATATCTTCGGCGGCAAAGACGAGAGCAGCTACGCTCTCATTCAGGGCATCACCCTGGCCGGGGTGCTGTTCGACGAGGTGGCGCTTATGCCCCGCTCCTTTGTAGACCAGGCCATCGCCCGGACACTGTCGGAGCCACAGGCAAAATTGTGGTTCAACTGTAACCCGGAGGGGCCGGGACACTGGTTTTATCAGGAATGGGTCAGGGAAGGACAGCCGGAGAAGCACGATGCGCTTCACATCCATTTCCTGATGGGAGACAACCCCACAATGACCCCGGAACAGCTTGCAAGGGCCGAAACCATGTACACCGGCGTTTTCCGTGACCGGTACATTCTGGGGCTGTGGGTGGCGGCGGAGGGCCGCATTTACGATATGTTCTCCGAGGCCCGCAACGTGGTGGACACCCTCCCAGACCTTGCCGGGGACTGCTGCGTTTCCTGCGACTACGGCACCCAGAACCCCACGGTTTTCCTGCTGTGGCGGCGTGTACGCGGCGCTGAGCGGTGGGTGTGCGTCCGGGAGTATTATTATTCAGGCAGAGACAAGCGCCGCCAGAAGACCGACAGCGAGTTTGCGGACGATTTGAAAAGCTGGCTGGGAGAGGACAAGCCCCGCGCCGTCGTGGTGGACCCGTCGGCGGCTTCGTTCATCGCAGAGCTGCGACAGCGGGGCTGGGCGGTGCAAAAGGCGGACAACGACGTGTTGGACGGCATCCGGGACACGGCGCAGAGGATACAGGCCGGGGAGCTGCTGTTCCACCGCAGCTGCACCCACACGCTGGAAGAGTTCCAGGCGTATGTCTGGGATGAAAAAGCCAGCTTGCAGGGGCTGGACAAGCCAGTAAAAGCCAACGACCATTGCATGGATGCCATGCGCTATTTTGTCAGTACGATATTGGGCCGCCAGGTGGTGGCGGCGAAAAGGAGGCCGAAGGGCTTATGATTTTGTACATGGACCGGGAGGAAGTCCCCGACGTGGAAAACATCCGCCCGGAGGTGCTGCGCTATGTGGTAGAACAGGCGGAACGGGCCAACGGGCGGTTTGACCGCCTCCACCGGTATTACCGGGGCGACCACGACAACCTCCGAGGCCCCAGAGAGCCGGACGAGGTGCGGGTAGCGGTGAACTACGCCAAATACGTGGTGGACATCATCCTGGGCTACTACCTGGGCGACCCGGTGAAATACGACGCCAACGACACCCACGACATGGAGAGCGGCCCGGAAATTGACCTCGCCGAGCTGATGAACTGCTACGACAATCAGCAGATCAGCGAGGTGGACAGCCGGGTCGGCAAGGGCATGGGCGTGTTCGGGGAGTGTCTGGAGCTGTGCTACGCCTCCAGCGACGCCGACCCGGAACCCCGCAGTGCCTACATTGACCCCCGGTGCGGGGTGCTGGTGGAGGATTCCACCGTGGAACACAACAAGCTGTTCGCCCTGGTGTGGGAAAAGCGGGAAAAGGTAACGCGGGAAAAGTATTATTTCCTCACCGTCTACACCGACCACACGGAAAAGGACTACACCGCCACCGACCTGAAAACGGCGATATTCCACCAAGTCGGGGAGACACGGGAACATTTCTTCGGGGAAGTTCCCGTTATCGCCTACGAAAACAACGACGAGCGGCAGGGGGATTTTGAGCAAATCATATCCCTCATCGACGCCTATGACGACCTGATGAGCAACCGCTTCACGGACAAGAAAAAGTTCGTGGACGCGCTGCTGGTGTTTTTCGGCATGACCCTGCGGGAAACCGATGAGGCGCGGATGCTGACTGACAAATTCATCGACGGCGCGCCCCTGGACGCAAAGGTGGAGGGTAGGTTACAATACGAAGTGCAACACCTTCAAATTCTTCAAATAAAG
>JAJQBR010000070.1:8300-11176 GCA_021203185.1 Clostridiales bacterium | reverse complement strand
CCACATGGCTCAATCTGGAAAAGGCAGACTGAATTACCGCTGCCCCTCCTGCTTCCTGCGGGATCTGGACATCGATATGTTCTATGACAAAGAAAAGCGGGAGTACCACTGCATCCGCTGCCAGTTTGTGGGCAGCGAGGAAAAAGTGCTGCAATGGAACGAACTGGTGCGCCAGCGCTACGGCTATCTGCACAAGCGCTTCACCATGGACGAATTTGAGGACTTCACCGTCTGACCTACCGGGAAAGGGGGACTTGCATTTGAAACCCTGGATCAAAGGAGCGGATCTCTCCTCCCTGCTGGAGGTGGAAGCCTGTGGCGGCGTGTTTTCTGACCACGGCGTCCCGGCGGACGCCATGGCGATTTTGGCGGACTACGGGTTCAACCTGGTGCGCCTGCGGCTGTGGAACGACCCCTACTCCCCCCAGGGGGAGCCTTACGGCGCGGGGAACTGTGACCTGGCCTGTGTTATGACCCTGGCGCGCCGGGCCAAAAACCTGGGCATGGACTGGCTGCTGGACCTGCATTACAGCGACTTCTGGGCCGACCCCGGCAAGCAAATCACCCCCAAAGCGTGGCAGGGGCTTGGCATGGACGCGCTGGAGCAGGCGGTCTACGACTACACCTTTTCCGTCATGACCGTCCTGCGGGAGGCCGACCTGCTGCCGTCCATAGTGGCGGTGGGCAATGAGCTGTCCTGCGGCCTGCTGTGGCCCCTGGGCCGCATCCCCGCCTTTGACCGCATCGCCCGGCTGGTCAGCGCGGGCATCCGGGCGGTGCGGCGGACATCCCCCGGCGTCGCTGTCATGCTGCACCTGGACAACGGCGGCTGCAACGACCTGTACCGCACCTGGTTCGACAGCTACTTTGCCGCCGGAGGCGCGGATTTCGAGTACATCGGTCTCAGCTATTATCCCTTCTGGCACGGTACGCCTGCCGAACTGCGGGCCAACATGAACGACCTGGCCCTGCGTTACCACAAGGATTTGGTAGTGGCGGAGGTCTCCATGGGCCACACCACCGAGGACTACCAGCACTGGGAAAAGCTGCCGGAGGACCGGCGCAAGGGTATGGCTACCAAGCCGGAGCTGGTGAAGCGGGTAACTTACCCCATGACGCCCCAGGGCCAGGCGGACTTCATGCAGGAGATCATGGAGATTCTGCGGGACGTGCCGGAGGGCCGGGGCAAGGGCTTCATCTACTGGGAACCGGCGTGGCTGCCCGTACCGGGCAGCGGCTGGGCCACCCGGCCCGCCCTGGATTACACCGGCGAGGCGGGGCCTGGCGGCAACGAATGGGCAAATCAGGCGCTGTTCAATTACGACGGCGAAGCATTGCCAGCGTTGGAGACGATTTTAGCCTTTAGCTGTTAGCCATTAGCTATTAGGGAACCTCTGATTAAATAACTCCCGGCGTCTGGACGGCATATTTCGTGCAACTCTTCGTTGTAAAATCTTGAAATCCACAAAGGATTCCTGCGATTTTACGCCTCGATTTGCGCAAAATTTGCTCGCCCAGCCATCCAAGGCCATTTAATCAGAGCTTCCTTAGTTATGTATTACAAACCAAAAGCGTTGAGCTTAAAAGCAAGCACTACCAGGCTAAAAGCTAAGAGCTAAGAGCTAGTAGCTCGGCGCAGCCGTTCAAGGAGATTCCATGCGCAACGATACCACAACCGCCCGCAAGCCGCGCCGCGTCATTCTGGTCACCGGCACAAAATTGAAGGTTTACGCCTGTATCACCATGCTGTTTTATACCATCGGGGTGGCTGTTGTCCAAAACGGCCTGATCCACGTGAACCAATACAGCTCGGAGGAGTTGTCCCAGGCTCTGTCGGGAGACTCCCACCTGATGGTACTGTCCGGCTGGGCCTCGGTGCTGCAGCTCATCGGCGGGCTGGCGGTGCCGGTGTTTGCCTTTTTGCTGGTGGAGGGGTTCGTCCACACCTCCAGCGTGAAAAACTACCTGCTGCGGCTGCTGGCCTTCGCTGTTCTCAGCGAAGTACCCTACGACCTGGCCATGAACGGCGTCCTGTGGGACACCGGCAGCCAAAACACTCTGTTCACCCTGGCGGTGTGCCTGGTGATGCTCTATGGCCTGCGGCTGCTGGAACAGCGGCCCGGCCTGGGCTGGAAGCTGTTCCAGGTGCTGGTGGTGCTGGCGGCGGCGGTGTGGTGCAATTTGCTCCGGCTTGGCTGCGGGCTGTGCATGGTGCTGGTCTGCGCCATCTTCTATAAGCTCTATGACCGGAAAGGCGTCCGCCTGCTGCTGGGCTGCGCCGTCAGCGTCATGTACGTCACCGGCCCCTTCTCCGGCTATCTGCTGTGGAACTACTGCGGCGAACGGGGCTGGGATAAAAACAAGTATCTGTTTTACGTCTTTTATCCCCTCCACCTGCTGGTGCTGGGGGTGATCGGAACCGTTTTGGCGGGATAACTCTGCCAATGGATAAAAAAACCACAACGGAAAGGAGCAAAGAACATGAAAAAGCACCTGCGCAAAGCCCTCTCTCTGCTGCTGGCGCTGGCCCTGACGCTGGGCTGCGCCGTACCCGTTTCTCTGGCGGCAGAGGTGGACGAGGACGAGATCGCTGTCACAGCGGCGGACAGCACCTATTCTGTCACCGTCACGGCGGACACAGCGGCTGCGGCGGGAGACACCGTCTCCCTGACTGCCACCGTCACCGTGGACGGGGAGGAGATCATGGATTTGGAAGAAGCCGGGCTTTACCTCTGGTGGTGGACCGACGAATGGAACTACTCTGACGGCAATAACGACGCTTCCTATTCCAACTATGACAGCAACTCCGGCCACTCCCTGACAGCGGACGTGACCCTGCCCAGCGAGGGTACTTATTACATCGTGGCGGAGCTGCA
>JAJQBR010000070.1:0-8200 GCA_021203185.1 Clostridiales bacterium | reverse complement strand
TATTACATCGTGGCGGAGCTGCAGGACAGCAGTTATGCGGACGTGACGGACACTGTGGTCACCACCCTTACGGTGGAAGCCTCCACCGCCGTAGAAGCGGACATTAACGTCACAAAGGTTTCCAACCTGCCCGATGACTTCATCATGGGCATGGACGTTTCCTCCGTCCTTTCGCTGGAGGCCTCCGGCGTGAAGTACTACAACGAGGACGGCGAGGAAGAGGATCTGTTCAAAATCCTGGCCGACAGCGGCGTCAACTACATCCGCGTCCGGGTGTGGAACGACCCCTATGACAGCGAGGGCAACGGCTATGGCGGCGGAAACTGCGACGTGGCCACAGCCGCCGAAATCGGCGCGCGGGCCGCGCAATACGGCATGAAGCTGCTGGTGGATTTCCACTACAGCGACTTCTGGGCCGACCCCGGCAAGCAGACGGCTCCCAAGGCGTGGTCCGACTACACGCTGGAGGAAAAGGTGCAGGCGGTCTATGACTACACGCTGGAATCGCTGGAAACCATCGCCGCCGCCGGAGCTGACATCGGCATGGTGCAGGTCGGCAACGAGACCACCGGTGGCATCTGCGGCGAGAGCAGCTGGTCCAATATGTGCCAGATTTTCAGCGCAGGCAGTCAGGCCGTGCGGGAGTTTGACAGCGACGTGCTGGTGGCCATCCACTTCACCAACCCGGAGAAGAGCGGCAACTACGCCAAATACGCCGGGTATCTGGACACCTACGGCGTGGATTACGATGTGTTCGCCTCCTCCTACTACCCCTACTGGCACGGCAGTCTCGATAACCTGACCTCCGTGCTGGACGATGTGGCCACCACTTACGACAAGTACGTTATGGTGGCGGAGACCTCCTGGGCCTACACCCTGGACGACTCCGACGGCCACGACAACACCGTCCGGGAGGGCAGCAACGACACCGGCGACGACCTGAACTGGAGCTTTACCGTCCAGGGCCAGGCCAACGAGGTGCGGGACGTCATCGCGGCGGTCAACGACGTCTCCGACGGCAAGGGCATCGGCGTGTTCTACTGGGAGGGCGCGTGGATCACCGTGGGCGACACCACCGGCCTCACCGGGGACGAGTACACCGCCCAGGTGGAAGCCAACAAGCTCCTGTGGGAGACATACGGCTCCGGCTGGGCCGCCAGCTACGCCGGGGACTATGACCCCGACGACGCGGGCGTGTGGTACGGCGGCAGCGCCGTGGACAACCAGGCGTTCTTCGACGCCAGCGGCAAGGCCCTGGCTTCCTTAAAGGTGTTCCAGTACGTCTCCACCGGCGCGACCAACTCCGAGGTCACGGTGGAAAGCGTGGAAAGCCCCGCCGTCACTGTTGTTTTGGACGAGGACACGGAAGTGACCCTCCCGACCACTGTCGCCGTCACCTATAACGACAGCAGCACCAGCGACGAAGCCGTCACCTGGGACGAAACAGACGTGGAGACCGTCAACGCCGCCTTTGCCAGCGGCACAGTGGGTACCTACACCGTCAGCGGCGCGCTGGAGGACGGCACCGCCGTCACCTGCACCGTCACCATCCAATATGTCAACCTGCTGGACGAGGACGACGCCGGCTTTGAGCTTAGTTCCGCAGACGCGGCGGAAAAGTTTACCATCACCGGCAGCGGGATCAACCTCCCCGCCACCGACGATCCCTATGCGGGTTCTTACAGTATGCACTGGTATCTCACCAGCGCCACCACCAGCTCTGTCACCTACAACGTGGCCATCACCCTCTCCCCCGGCGAGTACACCTTTGAATGTGCGGCCCAGGGGTACGCAGGCGACACCGTGACCCTGCAAATTCTGGACACGGACGGGAACGTCCTCTTTGCCGGGGACGCGGCCTCCATGACCGGCTGGGCGGTCTGGCAGACCCCCACCGTCTCCTTCACCCTGACGGAGGAAACCACCGTCCAGCTGCAAATCGTCGTGAGTATGCAGGCTGGCGGCTGGGGAACCGCAGACTGCCTGTACCTATACAAGACCGGCGAGGTGGAGACGCATACCCACACCTACGGCGACCCGACCTTTACCTGGGCGGAGGACTACAGCACTTGCACCGCCACCTTCACCTGCGCCGAGGGCGATGACACCCAGACCGTGGAGGCGACTGTCACCAGCAAGACCACCGCTGCCACCGCCGCCGCAGAAGGGAAAACGGTCTACACTGCCGCCGTGACCTTCAACGGCGAAACGTACACCGCCACGCAAACCGTCGCAATCCCGGTGACCGCGCCGGAGGCCACCAAAATCACCTCTGCGGTGAACCGGGCCAAAGGCATCAAGCTCACCTGGAGCGCCGTGGACGGTGCTGCCAGCTACCAGGTCTACCGCAAAACCGGCAGCGGCAGCTGGAAGAAGGTCAAGACCACTTCCTCCACCACCTGGACCGACACCGCCGCCACGAAGAACGGCACGAAATACCAGTACAAGGTCTACGCGGTGAACGCCGCCGGGAAGAGCAAGGCGTCCGCCATCAAGACGATTTACCGCCTGACCGCCAAGCACTTCACCCGTGCCAAGAACGTCAAGTGCCGGAAAATCAGCCTCAAGTGGACCCGGAACACCAAGGCCACCGGTTATCAGATTCAGTATTCCACTTCCAGCGACTTCTCCAACGCCAAGACCGTGAAAATCAAGGGCAACAAGAACGTCACCACCACCCTCAAGAACCTGACCAAGGGCAAGACGTACTACATCCGTATGCGGCCCTACAAGACCTCCGGCGGCGTGACCTCTTACGCCGGGTGGAGCAAGGTCAAGACCGTCAAGGTCAAAAAGTAACGCAAATTTGCTTCGCCCCGGAAGGGCGATACACCCCAAAAACCGCGCACGGGGCGACCCGTGCGCGGTAAAATACGCTTCAGGGAGGTAAAAAATGGCAAATCTACGGCCTGAATTTCCAAATTTCATAACGTGAAAATGCACAAAAAGCGGCCCGAAAACCTGTGAAATTCTGGAACTGCATACCGTTTACGCAGTTTTCGACCGTTCAGACAAAACCCCTTGCAAAATAACCGGAATAATGGTAAATTCCAGGATGTACAGGCAACCCCAAGCAAAACAGCCCAGGCGCAGAGGTTCTCCCCGACAGAAAACCGATTTGCCAGAGAGAAGCTCTGCGCCAAAGGGCAACTATGTTTGGAAACAAAGCGACTTTTTCCATTCTATCTAATTTTTCCCTTGACAGCGTGTACCGACTGTGTTAAAGTACTTAACTACAAAAGGTACTACCCCCCATTTTTCTCTGTTTTCACCAAAGGAGCGGCGCGGAGAGGGATGGGACAGGCCCACGCACAGGTTCCCGACTCTTACGCCAGACGTGTCATCAGCGACGCAGGGCTGAGGAAAACCCGAGGCTCGTTCCTTCCTGCTCAGGAGGGAGGACGCAGACCGCGGGGGTTTTCAAACCCGGATTGTAAGGAAACTGTAAGGAATCTGTAAGGAAACCGTAAAAAATTCTGACTATCCCTTTGAATCAGCCGCGTTGTGATAAGCTGTTAGCCGTTAGCCGTTAGCTGTTAGCTGTTAGCTGTTAGTCAGGTGCTGCCAGTTTAAAGCAAACAGCTAAAAAGGAAGCTGAGAGCGAAACCACCCGTTTGTAAAGTCATACAAACGGTAAGCGCAGCACGTAATGCCAAGAACCACAAAGCTAATAGCTAATAGCTAAAATGCTCATAAGGCTGAGTAAAAGGGATAACCAGTAAAAATTTTATTGGAGGTGTAAACAACAATGAACAACAACCAGACCAACCGACACAAAAGCCCGTTGTTCATGCGGCTGATTGCCCTGGCGCTGACCTGCGCGATGGCGATTTCTGCCAGCAACGTGTCCGTCTACGCGGCGGATGTGTTGGGCGACAGCTCCGCTGCCAGCAGCGCGGACGTCAGCGTGGACGCTTCCAGCGGCGACAGCAGCACTGACCCGGCGGACAGCTCGGAGGATTCCTCCGGGACTGCGTCCACTGACGCATCCGACAGCAGCGGCTCCACCGGCGCGGAGGACGCTTCCGCCGGGGAGGAGGAGAACGCCACCGAAGACACCGGCGACCCGGACGACGAAAGTGAAGCCGAGGCCGACGAAAGCGCCGCCGATGAGAGCGGCGAGGCCGATGCGATTGTCACCGCAGCCGCAGATCCCCCCGGCGGCGGCGGACAGGGCGGTGGCGGAGAAGGCGGCGGCGGTTCCGGCGGCGGCTCCAGCTACGACCCAGACGCCATCACCAACGCTGCCGAAGTCTACCATATCGACATTGGCATTAAGGCCAGCGCGTCGGTGACCATCGGCAGCACCACCTATTCCAACAGCAGCATCCAAATCGATTCAACCGACTTTACATCCAGCGCCGTGACCATCACCGCCACCCAGAATGGCACAGCGTTGAAAGGCACTTACGACAGCAGCTATTTCACCCAAAACGGAAGCGACGGCAATGCCGAATATACCATTGCAGACGGGTACGACTTTGCCTATAACTTCAGCGACCTGAGTTCCAGCGAAGGCGACAGCGAAATTGTCCAGGTGCGGATGGGCGGCTACTTCCCGGTGGGTACCTATGACAACCAGGTGTACTACACCTTTACCCTGACCAAGACCGTGACGCTGTACGCGGGCGGCGACACCAGCAGCAGCGACACCATCACCGTCCCCGTCGCCTTTACCGCCACCTTTAGCTACTGGGACGAGGACAACGACTGCCCGGGCATTACCAGAGCAGACGAGTACAAAGAAGCCTGGGCGGAAGGTTACGTAATCGAAGCCTCCGGCCTGGACTTTGTGCTGGAAATTGACTCCGAGGTCATCGCCGTCTACAAGCGCGTGGTGGATACGGACGGCAACCTGTTGACCCAGGCCAGCGGCCACTCCTATAGCTTCACCGCCACCGACGGCTCCGGCGGCACATACTCCAGCTCCATCACCGTCGGCAGCAGCGGCATCGGCGTGACCTACCTCTCCGTGGATGATACCTCCAGCCTGGCTGTGTCGGAGACCACCCCCACGGATACCATCACTGTGGGCAGCAGCGTATACACCTATCAATCAACCAGTTATAGCGCTTACGACTCCAGCGCCCACACCATCACCATCACCAACGTCTACGGCGTCAGCACCACCAGCGTGACAGTGACCAAGGAGTGGGACGACGACGATTACGCGAACCGTCCGACATCCATCACCGTGAAACGGATGAACGGGACTACGGTGGTCGACACCGCTGAGCTGAGCGCGAACAACAACTGGACCTATACCTTCACCGACCTGGCTGTCAGCGACAGCAACGGCACCATCACCTACACCGTTGAAGAGGAAACTGTGTCTGGTTACACGGCCTCTTATGATGGCTACGCCATCATCAACACGCTGAACACCGGCAGCCTGACCCTGACCAAGACAGTCAACGCGGACACATCCATTGACACCAGCGGTCTGTCCTTCTACATCTATGTGGTGGGCGACAACGGCGAGCTGGACAATCTGGATTCCGTTGAGGATTCTGAGGGGGAACACCTACTCCGTGTCGAACGGCGTGGCGACCATCACTGTCCCGGCGGGCGGCTCCGTGACCCTGGTGAACCTGCCCGTGGGTACCTACACCGTCTATGAGACGCAAACGGCCAACTCAGACGGCAGTTACACCGTCTCCGACGTCACCAACACCTATACCTGGACCGTTTCCGGGGACAATGATGTAAACGTGGATGTGACGGCGGACGAAACCGCCTCTGCGGAAATCACCAACACCCTGACCGGCACCGCTAAGGTGTTCATTTACAAGACCTGGTCGGACTATAGCAACGTATACTCCACCCGGCCGGAGGTCAACGAGACCGACTACACCGTCACCCTGACCGCCACCGGCACCGACGATATCACCTACGAGTATACAACCACCGCCACCTGGACCGAGAGTTCCAACCTCTGGTATATCGAAGTGGACGGCGTGGCCGCCTACGACACCAATGGCGTCAAGCTGGTCTACACCGTCACCGAGACCGACGTGGAAGGCTACACGCTGACCGTCACCACCGAGGAAATCACCCCGGCCAACGGCGGCGACAGCCGGAACGTCTACCTGACCAACACTCTGAAAACCGCCAACGTAACCGTAACAAAGAAGGTTGTGGACAGCGATGGCAACGAGCTGACCACGGACGAAAACAGCGACACCTTCCGTTTCGCCCTCTACGACGACGAGAATGTTTCTTACGGCACCGTCACCCTGGCTGCAAACGAGAGCTATACCTTCGAGAACGTCCCGCTGGGCGGCTACAACCTGACCGAGTATCTGGTGGGCAACCACAGCCACACCTACGACACCGACTCGACCAAGGACGGCGAAGACCTGACCGTCACCGAAAACTGGGTCTATGACAGCACTGAGGAAGCCTATGTGAAGACCCACACCATCTCCTTCACCCTGGACGAGGACGACAATGGCCTGACGGTCAACGTGGTCGTCACCAACCAGGAGGAAGAGATTTCCGTGAGCCTGGCCGCCCTGGTCAACGGGACAAAGACCCTGGAGAGCGACAACGAGGTGACCAAGACCTTCACCTACACGGTGAAAGAGGCCAGCATCATCAACGGCGTGGAGACCGAGGGCGACATCGTGGCCACCGGCACCGCGACCGTCTCCGGCGGCGAGACCGAGGACATCGAGTGGACCATCCTGGATGAGGACGCCTTCACTTACACAGAAGTCGGCACCTATTACTATGTCATTTATGAGGACGTGGCCACCGGCACCGGCACCGGCGGTGTGATCTATGACTCCACCCGGTACACCCTGACCATCACCGTGAGCAAGGACGAGAACGGCGGCGGCCTGATTGCAACGGCCACTATGACCAAAAACGTGGAGAACAGCGACGGCACCCGCACCACCTCCACCGTGACCAGCGACAGCGGCGCGACTTCCTTCACCGCCGCCAGCACCGAGGAGGACTTCGAGCTGAGCGACAGCTTCACCGCCGCCTTTGTCAACAGCTATGACGCGACGGAGACCTCCATTATCCTCCGGGCCAGCAAGGTTCTGACGGGCCGCACCCTGATCGAGGGCGAGTTCACCATCGAGATTCAGGAGTTGGACGAAAGCTACGAACCCATGGGCGACCCCGTGTACCGTTCCAACGGCGCGACCGGCGCGTTCGGTTACGAAATCGTCTTTGACGAGGCGGGAACCTATATCTATAAGGTTTCCGAAGTGCAGGGCGACCTGGCCAGCGTCACCTATGACGGACATTACTATATCATATATGTCTACGTGGAGGACGACAACGGCGTTCTGACCGTAACCGGCACCGACGTCGAGTACTACGACGCGGACGACAACCTCATCTCCGGCGACTACAGCTTCGACAGCCTGACCTTCACCAACACCTACACCGCCGAAGGTTCCGGCGTCATCTCCGCCTACAAGGTGATGCAGGGCCGTGACTTCAACGTGGGCGAGACCTTCACCTTCCTGATTGAGGCGATGGAGAACGGCGCACCCGCCCTGACCGACCCCGGACTGGACAACGTGGTGTTCACGGACAACGGCGACGGCACCTATACTGTCACCGTGACCGTCACTGCGGATATGGTGGTGGATACGAACGACACCACCGGCGATTCCATCTTTAACCAAGTGCTGGCCAACATCGTGGTGGATCAGGACGACGTGGGCCAGTGGGTTTACCGCGTGACCGAGACTTCCGCCAGCGAAGAAGACAACGGCATGACCCTGAATACCGCCTACTATGGCCACCTGATTACCGTCACCGTGACGGACGACGGCGATGGCACCATGACCGTAACCACCAAAAGCACCAACGACACCGACTGGAACGGCGACGGCGAAACCGACACCGCTTCCTCCGCCATTGTCAACACCTTCGACCCGGGTACCATGACCATCTACGGCAGAAAGACCTGGGTGGACGGCGGCGCAAGCCACGACAACACCACCGAAGTCACTCTGACCCTGTATTATCGGTATCTGATCCTGGCCAACGAAGAAAACGGCCTGACGGAGGACACCTGGTCCGAGTGGGCCGAGTACACCGGCAGCTACACCGTCACCTGGGGTTCGCTGTACACCAACGCCTGGCACTTTGCGGATCTGCCCGTTTACAGCGAGGACGGCTACGAGATTCAATCCGCCGTGGAAGAGGCCGAGGTGAGCGGCTGCGGCCCCACCTA
>JAJQBR010000119.1 GCA_021203185.1 Clostridiales bacterium | reverse complement strand
CTGCTGAGCCTGTACAGCCTGCTGTGGAGCTTCCCGGTTCCCATCATCCTGTCCCTGGCCATCAACCAGCTGCGCTTCGCCAAGTTCAAGCGCGTGGTGCAAACCGTGCTGTACGCACCCCACTTCATTTCCACCATGGTCATCTGCGGTATGATCCGCATCTTCCTGAGTCCCTCCGGCGGCCTCATCAACCTGATTTTGGGCACGCAAATCGACTTTTTGACCATGAGCAGCGCCTTCCGTACCATCTACATCTCCACCGGCATCTGGCAGGAGGCAGGCTGGGGTACCATCATCTATCTGGCCACCCTTTCCAGCGTGGACGCCAGCCTCTATGAGGCCGCCAAGGTGGACGGCGCGTCCATGTTCCAGCGCATCCTGAACATTGACGTACCCGCCCTGATCCCCATGGCCGTCCTCCAGCTGATTATGAGCGCGGGCAACCTGATGAACGTGGGCTTTGAAAAGGTCTGGCTGCTGCAAACCGACCTGAACAAGGCCACCAGCGACGTCATCGCCGTCTATGTGTACGAACAGGGTATTGAAAACGCCAAATACAGCTACTCCACGGCTGTGGGCCTGTTCAACACGGTGGTCAACATCATCCTGTTAATCATCGTCAACAAGATCGCGTCCAAGGCTTCGGACGTCAGCTTCGTGTAAAGGAGGGCAGCGCAATGAGAAAAAAGGAAAAAGTCAGCGCGGGCCTGTCCGAAAGGGCCAGCGATACCATCCTGGTGATTATGTGCGCCATCATTCTGGTGATCGTGGCGTACCCCCTTTACTATGTGCTGGTCGCCTCCTTCTCCGATCCCTATGACGTGTACGCTGGCAAGACCTTCCTGCTGCCCAGTGGTTTCACCTTGAAGGGCTATCAGGCGGTGTTCGCCGATGCAAGCATCTTCTCCGGCATCCTCAACAGCATCAAGTACACCATCATCGGCACTGTGTTCTCTGTGGTCATGATTTACCTGGTGGCCTTCCCCTTGAGCCAGAAGGGTATGCCCGGCCGGACTGCCATCAGCATCTTCTTCATCATCACCATGTATTTCGGCGGCGGCCTGATCCCCACCTACTTGGTGGTCAAGGATACCGGCCTGATTGGTAATATGTGGGCCCTATTCCTGCCCGGCGGCGTGGCCGTGGGCAACATGATCATCGTCCGCAACTACATCGAGAACAGCATCCCCCACTCCCTGGTGGAGCAGGCGGAAATCGACGGTGCCTCTCAGCTCCGGGTATTCTGGAACATCATCATCCCCCTGTCCCGCCCCATCATGGCGGTCATGGTGGTGTTCAGCATGGTGGCCTACTGGAACGACTGGTTCACCGCTATGATTTACCTCACCTCTGACCAGGCGCCCCTGCCCTTGGTGCTGCGCAACATACTTATCAAGTCCAGCGCCAGCGCTGCCCAGGCGTCCACCATCTCCGGCGGCTACGCCGAGCTGAACAAGCTGACGGAAATGATCAAGTTCTCGTCCATCATTGTGGCGGCTGCCCCCATGCTCATCATCTACCCCTTCGTACAGAAGTACTTCGAGTCCGGCTTTATGGCCGGCGCTGTGAAGGGCTAAGCGTTCCCTGTCCCTGTTTGATTTCTGCCGGGGGCTTCGCGCCCCGGAGGAAGTATACAACGCAAAGGAGTGTATTTATGAAAAAGAACCGTATCCAAAAGCTGCTCGCTCTGGTTCTGGCGATGGCCATGGCCATGAGCCTGCTCACCGGCTGCGGCGGCAGCAGCAGCTCCGGCGATTCCAGCGCCGAGTTCGGCAACACCGACCAGACCGACTTCTACATCATGGGCGGCCAGTCCTCCCTGAGTTCCGGCTATGACGACAACGAAGTGCTGAACGAGCTCCAGGAGGAAGCCGGGATCTCCATCACCTGGGAGACCATGAGCGAGTCCCTCAGCGAACAGGTCAACATCAAAATCGCCGGCGGCGACCTGCCCGACGCCTTCATGGGCGTTGGCTTCTCCAACTATGACCTGACCACCTATGGCGAGGACGGCACTTTCATCGACCTGACCCCCTATATCACCGAGGAGTATATGCCCAACCTGACCGCCATCTTGGAGGAGCATCCTGAGATCCGTTCCGCCATCACCATGGACGACGGCTGCATCTACGGCCTGCCCTCCGCCGAGCAGATGGGTACCGCCGGTATCGGCGACGAGGAGGACTACTCCATCTACGCCATCCCCCAATACAGCATGATCAACAAGGCCTGGCTGGACTACCTGGGCCTGGACGTTCCCACCACTCTGGACGAACTGCATGACTGTCTGGTGGCTTTCGCCGAGAACGACATGAGCGCCACCTACTATGGCAACGACGCTGGCAGCACCATCCCCATGAGCACCGGCTTTGACCAGTGGTGCTGGGGTCAGAACATCTTCTATGCCGGGTTCGGCTTCACCAACTGGACCAACGACGTCTGCAACGACCTGGTTCTGAACAGCGACGGCACCTGCAGCTTCGTCTGCGTCTCTGACAACTACCGGGAGGCGCTGACCTACTTCCATGAGTGGTACGCCGAGGGCCTGATGGACGTGGAGATGTTCTCTCAGGACGACACCCAGCTGATTTCCAAGTGCCAGCAGGGTTACGTGGGCGTTTCTACCTGGTGGTACATTGAAGAGCTGATGGGCGACTACGCCGACGACTATGTGTTCCTGCCTGTGCTGGAAGGCCCAGACGGCACCTATAATGTCACCCTGCGGGACGGCGGCGGCACTGACAGCGGCAACCTGAGCATCACCGAAGCCTGCGAAAGCCCCGCCAACCTGCTGAAGTTCTTCGACCTCTGGTATGACGGCGAGACCGTCATGCAGCTCCGGTACGGCGCCATCGGCACCTACTTCACCGAACAGGACGAGAGCGGCAAGTGGGTCTCCATCACCGAGGAGGAGAGCCAGGAATTGTACGGCAAGGGCGCCGGCGAGCTGAAGAGCACTCTGGAGGTTTATGGCCCCAAGCTGATCCTCAGCGAGTACTATGACGAGTATTTCTACATGGAGGATCGGGCCATCGAGCGCCTGACCGACCTGTCTGAGTACTGGATGAGCTACGTCACCGACACCACCACCTACCCCATCGACTGCGTGTTCACCGCTGACGAGCTGGATATCATCGACCGCTACAAGACCGACTTCCAGGACACCGTCGCCGAGCAAGAGGGCCTCTGGCTCAAGAACGGCGGCCCCACCGACGAGGAGTGGGAAGCCTACGTAGCCAACCTTTCCGCCACCTGCGGCATGGACGAGCTGCTGGAGTGCTACCAGAACGCCTACGACCGTTATGCGGAGGCCGCGGAGGAGTAAGTCTCCCTTCACTCTCTAAACTTGCATCCTGATTTTCCATTTTCATTTCATGTTCCATCCAACCTCCGTCCCGTCCTCCCTGCTGCCAGAGGGGGCGGGACGCCGGGATAGGCCCCGTGCCTATCCCGGCACATGGGCAGAGGGCTGGCCGGTTGGCCAACCTTCTGGCGATGTGTTTTTCTTCCTTTTTCTCCCCCAAGCGCCTTTCCCCGTTGCCTCGGCAATGGGGAAGGGCAACGTCTGCCGTCAAGCGGCACTTACGGCACTTCGTGCCTCCCTGCGGGCAGGATGAGGGTTCCTGCCCGCAGGTGTTATAATGAATATGCCCTATGCGGTTTATTGGCATAAAAATTTTGCACCTGAGCAAAGCCGACAGACATGAAAAGTCTTGCCTTTCCATGCTTGCGGCTTTGTTCGGTACGCATTATAATGAGCATCTGGCAGCGCCGCGCCAGCCGCGTTGCGGCACTGCTTTTCCCATAATTTCCAGGAGGTAGTTTCATGATAAGTGAAAAGCTGCGCAAAGCACGGGAGTACGAACAGCAATACGCCCCCTATGTCCTCCCAGAAAGTCGTCCTGCCTATCATCTGACCCCCATGATTGGCTGGATGAACGACCCCAACGGGTTCTCCTGCTACAAAGGAGAATACCATCTGTTTTACCAGTATTACCCCTACAGCGTCCAGTGGGGATCGATGCACTGGGGCCACGCGGTCAGCCGGGACCTGATTCGCTGGGAGTACCTCCCCTGTGCCCTGGCCCCTGACCAGCCCTACGACAATGGTGGCTGCTTTTCCGGCAGTGCCATTGAACTGCCCGACGGTCAACATCTGCTGCTTTACACCGGCGTCCGCTGCCAGACCGCGGAGGACGGCATTCGGCAGGAGGTTCAAACCCAGTGTGTCGCCATTGGCGACGGTATCGACTACGAAAAACTGGACTGTAACCCCGTTTTGGACGCCGCCAACCTGCCGGAGGGGGGGAGTCCCTTTGACTTCCGGGACCCGAAGCTCTGGCGGGAGGAAGACGGCTCCTATACCTGCATCGTAGGCAACCGCCCGGCGGACGGCAGCGGCTCCCTGCTGATTTACCGCTCGGAGGATGCGATTCACTGGACCTTCGACACCGTTCTTGATGAGTGTCACAATGAGTTCGGGAAAATGTGGGAGTGTCCCGACTTCTTCCCGTTGGACGGGAAGTGGGTCATTCTGACCAGTCCCCAGGACATGACCCCCAGCGGGCTGGAGTTCCACAACGGCAACGGCACCCTCTGCCTCATTGGAAGTTATGACGAGGGTACTCACACATTCCAGCGGGAGGAATTGCAGTCCATCGACTACGGCCTGGACTTCTACGCCACCCAGACCCTGCTGGCCCCGGACGGGCGGCGCATTATGGTGGCATGGATGCAGAACTGGGACACCTGCGTGGTGGTCAATCGAGAACAGCGATGGTATGGCCAGATGTGCATCCCCAGAGAGCTGGCGGTACGGGAAGGCAAGCTCATCCAGAACCCTGTCCGGGAGCTGGAGGCATATCGGGGCCGCCGGGTGTTCCACCGGGTCACGGTTTGCCAGGAGATGACCCTACAGGGGGTCTATGGCCGTATGGTGGATATGACCATCACCCTCCATCCGGTGGAGAACGACATATATCAACTTTTCAAGCTCAAGGTGGCCCGTGGCAGCCAGCACGACACCACCATCACCTACAAGCCCCGCACCTCCGTCCTCTGCATCAACCGGAGCAACGCGGGCTTCCGCCGGGACTTCGTCCACGAGCGGAAGTGCCTGGTGCGCCGCCAGAACGGGGAGCTCAAGCTGCGCATCCTGCTGGACCGGTTCAGCATCGAGATTTTCGTCAACGATGGAGAGCAGGCCCTTAGCACCACTATTTACACGCCCCTGACCGCCGACGGCATTAGCTTTGAGTGCTTTGGCCAGGTATTGGCGGAAGTGGAAAAATACGATTTGATTGTGGAACAATCTGACAGCACCGCCACAGGGGAACCTGTCAGATTCCATCAGTCTGTGAATGAACCGCAGTGAATGGCGGAGGCAAACAATACCTTGAAAGACCGATTACCCCTTCGTTGTAGCTTAGGTATGAACCGTTGAACAGCACTGTTTTACCAACACCGTTCCTGGTCAAACATATTGTAGCTAGCAATGCCTCGGTATATACCTCCGCTGCTTGTTGGTGGCCTGCCGCCCCCAAGCCCCTGCGAACCCCAGCCGTCTCTGGCTGGGGTTTTAAGCCGCCTTCGGCGTCTGCTGCTGGGAGACAGCCGTGAAATTTTCGCACTCTGTCTCCCGATGAGCATCCAGTTTTCAGCTTCCGCTGACTGCTGAACGTAAAAAAATCCGGGGTCTACGGCAAACACCGTAGACCCCGGAATGGGTCATGCCGATCATTACCGGCTTTCTTCCTGTTGCTGTTCCTTCCTGTCAGTCTGCTCAATTTTGATTTCCAGGAATCGCTCCAGATTGCTTTTTGCCGTGAGCAGGTCGATCATTTCCTTTCGAGCTGCTTTCTGGTCGGGGTAGAGCTTTTTATTCTCCGTAGCCAGCGCAGCATATTCCTGTTTCAATGCCTTAATGGAGGGCAGCTTCGCCAGCCCTAGAGAATCAAAGTAGCGCTTTGCCGCCTCATGCAACATAATGTCACTCCGATGAGCCTCGTAAAACGCTGCCTGCTTTTTCTTCGGGAGCTTCTTGTATTGCAAATAGACATCCCGTGTTTTGCCATAGGTGCTAATTTGCCGTTGCAGTTCGGCAATCTCCTTCATCTTTGCTTCGTTGGCCTTCGTTTTGTCAGAAAGTTCGTGATAGCGCTCAGTTGCGGCGTCACACGCATCTGCAAATTTTTCAACATCGTTCATACCACGTTCTTTCATCCAAACGACTGTCTTTGCAATTTCTTTCAAATTATAGGACTTCGCCCACCGCTCAAAGCCGGGAGAATTGACCTGAGTCAGCTTCGCTTGAATGTCAATTAGGGAATGTGGCCGCATATCTCCTTTAGCTGAGAGCGGCTTCTGTGCCTGTCGCTGTTTTATTTTCCGCTTGCCCTCCAGCCGTTCTCGAATGGCATCCTCGGTGTAGTCCTCAGCGAGAGAATCACAACGAATGAACCGCTTTGCCTCCGGTATTTTGAAGGCCAGGTGCTTACCAGTCTTGATCTCAGCCCCCGATGTCTGCATTGCCGCCAGGAAGTCCTCGTAGCTTTTGCAGTCGGGAGTAAGCGCCCCGTCTATCATCTGCTCCAGTTTCTGCCGGTTGGTCAACGGCTTATTTTCCCCCAGCCAAGAGCCGTAGCTGCCCCGGCTGGGGTTCGGGTCCTCAATCACAGACAGCCCGTTCTCCAGGCAGAGGATGTCGGAAATCTTGCGGATGGCAAAGCTGGAACCCCAGAAGTTCCGAAACTTCCGGGTGCAGTCCAGGCTGGTGGAATTGAAAATGATATGCGAGTGAATGTGGCGCTTGTCCACATGGGTGCAGACGATAAAGGCATGGTTGCCCTTCGTCAGCGACATGGCCAGGTCATAGCCTATTTGATTGGCCTTTTCCGGCGTGATCTCTCCTGGCTTGAAGGACTGCCGCATATGGTAGGCAATCACATCGTTACTCTTGTGTGTCTTACCTGTCTGGGCCTCATACTGCCGTTTGGAGAACAAGAACTCCGCATCCACGATGGATGGATTGCACTGGTAGGCGCTGATCCACTCACCACCATCGGTCTTGTCCGGGTTCTTCACATAATCGGTTGACTGACCCAGTGCCTGGGCGATGCTGCGTCCCTTCCCGGCGTGAAGCGGCTTCAAAAAAGTTGTTGCCATAGTTCACCTCCAAAAAGGCGGCGACCCGGAATGGGCCGCCGCCATAAGTGACCTTATGAGAGAAAAATGAAAGATGTGTTCTCTCATGCAATTTTTGCAAGACTTTTCAGTACCTGCCCGAAAAGTTCTGTGCAGTTGTCCAGGCTTTCCCGAACGTCTAGCAGCTCCTGCGGGTAATACCCGCCGCCGGAATTGAGCCGCCTGGCTATCTGGTTCAGGTTGTTCGACGCCGATTTCAGATACCGGCTACAATCCGGTATTTGTGGAATGTCCAACTGGACGATCATCCCGTTCAGGCACATCTTGCGGATAAAGGCGCTCATGTTGGAGACGCCTGCGTTCTTCATTCGCTGCTCGATGAGCTGTCGTTCCTTGTCAGATACCTTGAAGTAGATCCCGCTGGTTTTCTCCTTTGCCAATCAACCACCCGCTTTCCTCTGCCAGACGATCTCATAACCCAGCGTGTCAGCCAGTTCTATCGCCTCCAGGTAGCGGAGTGAACCACGGCTCAGCTTGCCAGAAAAGTTGGACACGCTGGGACTCCAACCGTACTCATCTGCTAGCTTCTCCACGACCTCTTGCATAGTAAAACCGGAACGGATGATATTGGCCTTGATCTCGTTCTTAAATTGTCTGTTTCTGTTCATCTTGACATCGACCTCCTTAAAAACAAAATGGAGTCTCCATTACAAGAAACTCCAAACGATGAGCTGCTACAATAGAAGAGGGCGGCTTACGGGTTACATGAAACCCATAAGCCGTCACACTGATCGCGACCTCTGATTATTCTGATGTGGTCTGTTTGTTTGCAGCGGCCTGTGCCTGCCGCCGCGCCTTCTTGCGATAATAATAATCACGAGCCTGCTTCCGCCGCCGCTTCGCCTTTTCTTCTTCCTCCAGTTCCTCCGGTGTCAATTCCGGGACAGGAATATCCACTTTCCCGATATAGTTCAGGTAAATCTCCACTTCCTGCACACGCTCCCCGTCGATCTTCTCTGGCTTGTGGACAAGCACCTTCTCCACAAATTCATAAATCATCGGGGTGGTCAGTTCCGTAAAGTCCGTGTACTTCCTTGCCAACTCCAGGAACTTGTCCGCTCTGGTAGTGTCCTCGTCGTAGGCATCCAGCTCTTGCCACCCTGTGGCGATAGCCTCCTCCAAGTCCGCCTGCTCCTGCTCATACTCCGCAGAGAGCGCCTCATACCGCTTCTCCGGCAGTTTGCCAAGAGCATAGGACTCGTACAGCTTTTTGAGCAGCACATCCAGCTCCTTGCAACGTTTCTCGTTCCGCCGCAGCTTGCGCTTTAATTCCTTTGCGGCTTCCTCGTGCTGAATTTCAGACGCTTCCCGCACTTTCTGGATGAAGCCTTCTTCATCCTCCAACGCATACTGACTGACATATCGGATGGCGTCCAGAATCAGGGCACGGACCGCTTTCGTACTGATGTGGTGTGAGCAGCAGTGATGCTCGACTCGGTGCCGCTCGTTGCTGACAGACCCACATTCATAATGATCAATCAGATACTTCGTCCCTTTCGGTGTCGTGCTCCAGTGACGATGATTGTGCATCCGATGTCCGCAGTCCGCGCAGAACATCAGGCCGGTCAGCGGATTTGCCTCGCCAACGGTATCTGTCCGGTGAATCGTCCTCGTTGCACGCTGGGCCAGCGCCCAGGTTTCCGGGTCAACAATGGCCTCGTGGGTATTCTCAAAAATGAGCCAGTCCTCCTTCGGGTTCTTCGTCCGCTTATCCTTGTAGGATTTGTGTCCCGTCCTGAAGTTGACCGTATCCCCTTTATACTCCGGTTTTTCAAGAAGGCCGCTGATCGTTGTTACATACCAGTCATAAGGGCGGTTCTCTCCGCCACGGGTGTTGACCTTCCATCCGTTGCAGCGGGCAAAATAATAGGCCGGTGTCTCTATCCTGTCATCCCTCAGTATCCGGGCGATCTCCGCATATCCTTTACCGCATACCGCAAGCTGATAGATGCGGCGCACCACAGCGGCGGCTTCCTCGTCAATGAGCCAGTGGTCTTTGTCCTCCGGGTCTTTCCTGTATCCATAAATAGCGACATTGGTGGTCGGTTTGCCTGCACGTCCCTTTGTCTGATACGCCGCCGAAACCTTGCGGGAGCAGTCCCTAAGATACCATTCGTTCATGATGTTGAGCATCGGCGCAAACTCGCTGCTGTTCTGGTCGTCACTGTCGATATTGTTGGCGATGGCAATAAAATGAACCCCATGCTGCCGGAACATTACCTCTGTGTAGAATCCGGTTTCCAGATAATTCCTCCCAATCCTACTCATGTCCTTCGCCAGAATCGTTGCTACCTTCCCTGCCTCAATATCCGCAACGAGCCGTTTCCAGCCGGGCCGGTCAAAATTGCCGCCGCTGTACCCGTCATCGGTGTAATGGACAAGGTTCGTGTAGCCATGCTGTTCTGCGTAGCTGGTGAGATAACGTTTTTGGTTTACAATGGAGTTCGAATCCCCGACATTCTCATCGTCGCGGGAGAGACGCTCATAGAGCGCAGTAATTTTTTCTTCCGTCTGTCTGGTGGCCATTAGGCGCTCCTTTCAGACTGAAGGCTCGCTTGTGACAAACCAAGTGTACCACAATCCGTCTCCGATTCCAATACCCCATTCTGCATCATCCGCAAAATTTTCTCTGCCATTGTCTCGTTGCCGTCCTCCGCCACAAACACCTTCACCTTGTAGGTCGTTGATCCGATGTGCCGGGTCATGCAAAAGCTGTTGTTGATGCGATCAGTCCTCCTTCCCGTCGTACAGCACCCAGTGCCGCACCCGAACAAACACAATTTCTTCATCTGCTTCATAGCCTCCTTTCTTGTTATGTATGTTCATAAGCTATGTTCGGAATGGAAGAAGGACACCAGCGCAACAATTTCAGTAGCCGCTATCGAAATTGCTGTCACTGGCTGTGCCGGTGGTGGTGGACAATTTGTCCACTACCACATATTCCTGAATTTTTTGCTAAGTGGGCACTTTATCCAGTTACCTCTCCATTTTCCCGTTCAGGGTCAAATAGGGGAAACTCTGGTCGGCAATAACGAAATCAAGTTCTGCTTTTCGTAACTTGATTCATTACCCCGCCCTCAAATGGACGAAATGTCCGTTTGAGGGTAGGATGATTTGATGCTAAGTGAACATCCAGTCTGCCTACCTCCCCCTTGCCGGTTTCCCGCTCAGACTCTGACAGGCAAGCCCTGTTCGGCCGCTGTGCCGTTTGGTTCCTATCTTGGTGGGCTACCGTCTGGTCACGGCCTACTTCTCCAATAGAAATATCTGTCGGACGATCATTCAGTTGTAAACTAAGCATATTCATTTAACTAATCTAATTATACTACGCATTTCCGCTTAGGTCAAGCTGTATCAAGAAATTCTTTAAGCAGATTCATTTAATTTTGATTGACTTTCATAAACAATTACGTTATACTAAAACGAACACAGCAGAAAGGGCGATACAACAATGGCAATCGGAGAACGGATACACTTTTTCCGCAAGAAACGAGGCATGAAGCTGAAACAGTTGGGACATGCCATAGGGTTCCCTGCGAGCAACGCTGATGTTCGCATGGCGCAGTATGAATCGGGCAGCAGAACACCGAAAGCTAACATTACGGGCCGATTGGCAAGGGTGCTGGATGTTTCGCCCCAGGCACTGACCGTCCCGGATATCGACAGTTATACCGGCCTGATGCACACGCTGTTCACGCTGGAAGATATATACGGGTTGAAGGTCACTGAGGTGGATGGCGAAATCGTCCTCCGTGTCGATGTGTGGCAGGGGAAGGACGCCGCTGAACTGCAACGGATGCTCTGTACATGGCAGGAGCAAGCTGCAAAGCTGGAGGCTGGAGAAATCACCAAAGAGGACTATGACCGCTGGCGGTATCATTATCCTGAATTGGATACTACCCAACTACGAGCTAAGGTGCTACCGCAAGAACTAGGGCGTATCTGAAAACTAAAAATTGCACAAAAGGCGATGATGAGGTATACTTGCTACC
>JAJQBR010000164.1:8751-11204 GCA_021203185.1 Clostridiales bacterium | reverse complement strand
CGGTGTTCTGGTTGGGGCGGCCGGTGGCCGCGCGCATATTTCGCTTTCTTTTTCCAGGCGGCCCCGGGCCGCCCCTACAATATGTAATATAAACCAGAATCACTAGCTGGCTAACGGCTAACAGCTAATAGCTAACAGCTCTCACAGGTGCAGCACCCTGGCCTTGATCTCCTTGGTCTTGCCCACGTTCCAGAAGTTCTCCCCCAGGTAACCGCAGGTGCGGCGCACCACGTTCATCTTGTGGTGGTCCCGGTTGCCGCAGCAGGGACACTCCCACTCCAGCTTGTCGTTGATGGTCATTTCCCCATCGTAGCCGCAGACCTGGCAGTAATCGCTCTTGGTGTTGAACTCGGCGTACTGGATGTTGTCGTAGATGAAGCGCACCACGTCCTCCAGAGCGGTCAGGTTGTGGCGCATATTGGGGATTTCCACATAGCTGATGCAGCCGCCCAGGGAGATGGCCTGGAACTCGGCCTCCAGCTGGAACTTGGAGAAAGCGTCGATGGGTTCCCGCACGTCCACGTGGTAGGAATTGGTGTAATAGCCCTTGTCGGTAACGTTCTTCACGGTGCCGTACCGCTTGCGGTCGATTTCCGCGAAGCGGTAGCACAGGCTCTCGGCGGGGGTGCCATAGAGGGCGAAGCCGATGTTGGTCTCGGCTTTCCACCGCTGGACGGTGGACTGCAAATGGTGCATGACCTGGAGGGCAAATTCGTGGCCCTCGCCGGAGGTGTGGCTGTGGCCGGTCATCAGATAGGTCAGCTCATACAGGCCGATGTAGCCCAGGGAGATGGAGGAGTAGCCGCCGTAGAGCAAATCCTTGATGGACTGGCCCTTGTCCAGCCGGGCGATGGCGCCGTACTGCCAGTGGATGGGGCTGGAATCGGAGGTGACGTTTTTCAAGGCGTTGTGGCGGCACATCAGCGCCTCCTTGCACAGCTCTAGCCGCCGGTCGAACTCCGGCCAAAACTTGTCCATGTTGCCCCGGACCTCCAGGCCCACCTGGGGCAGGTTGATGGAGACCACGCCCTGGTTGAAGCGGCCCTCGAACTGATACTCGCCCTTGTCGTTCTTCCAGGGGGCCAGGAAGGAGCGGCAGCCCATAGGGGAGAACACGTTGCCCTCGTAGTTTTCCCGCATTTTCTTGGCGGAGATGTAGTCGGGGTACATCCGCTTGGCGGAGCAGCGGATGGCCAGCTCGGTCAGGTAGTCATAGGCCCCGCCATTCAGGTTGTTGTTCTCATCCAGCACATACACCAGTTTGGGGAAGGCGGGGGTGACGTAGACGCCGCTCTCGTTCTTGATGCCCAGCAGGCGCTGCCGCAAAATCTCCTCGATGATGAGGGCGTTCTCCTCAATATAGGGGTCGTCCTCCCGCAGGTACAGGAACAGGGTGACGAAGGGGCTCTGGCCGTTGGTGGTCATCAGGGTGTTGATTTGGTACTGAATGGTCTGGACGCCGTTGGACAGCTCGGTGCGCAGCCGCTCGTCCACCAGGTTATTCAGCAGCGTCTCGTCCATCTCGCCCCCGGCGGCGGCAAGGATTTTCTTGCGGAACTTGTCCCGGCTGCGGCGGAGGTACTTGCCCAGATGGCTGATGTCCACGCTCTGGCCGCCGTACTGGTTGGAGGCCACGCAGGCGATGATCTGGGTGGTGACGGTGCAGGCCACCTGGAAGCTCTTGGGGCTTTCGATGAGCTTGCCGTTCATCATGGTGCCGTTGTCCAGCATATCGCCGATGTTGATGAGGCAGCAGTTGAAGATGGGCTGGACGAAGTAGTCCGCGTCGTGGAAGTGGAGGATGCCCTCGTCGTGGGCCTTGGCGATTTTCTCCGGCAGGAGAACACGGCGGGTCAGGTCCCGGCTGACGATGCCGGCGATGTAATCCCGCTGGGTGGAGGCCACGCTGGTGTCCTTGTTGGAGTTCTCCTCCGCCATCTCCTTGTTGGTACCCTCCAGCAGCTTGAGGATGTCGTTGTCGGTGGTGTTCTGCTTCCGGGCCAGGGAGCGCTGGTAGCGGTAGATGATGTAGGCTTTGGTCAGGGGATAGGTGCCGATTTTGACCAGTTGGTTTTCCACCATGTCCTGGATGTCCTCCACCAGCAGCCGGGGCCGGTCGATCGCGGCCACATAGTCGGCGATGGACTCGATCTCCGCGTTGGTGATGCGGTCCTCCGGGGGAACGGCGGCGTTGGCCTTCTGGACAGCGACGATGATCTTGGTGCGGTCGAAATCGACGGTGGAGCCGTCTCGTTTGATGATTTTCATGTTCCTTCCTCCTCAGGGTTCGTGCGCAGGGTGTGTGCGAAATAGGTAAATAACGGGTCTCTTTTCCTCCGCTTAGATGCTGCCGTGTGTGTAGGGGCGGCGCCGCGCGCGGGCCCGCGCAAGCGGCGTGAATAGTCAGGCCCGCACCGCCCGCCCGGACCAAAACGCCAACAACAGCTTTATAA
>JAJQBR010000164.1:0-8741 GCA_021203185.1 Clostridiales bacterium | reverse complement strand
AAAAACCCGGGGTTTTTTCCCCCCCGATTCGAGCCGGGGGGGGGGGGGGGGGGGCCCGGGGCCCCCCCCCTGTAGGCCATTTTTTTTCCGGGGGGGCCCCGGGCCCGCCCCTACAGAAAGCGAAACAACATTTGTGTACAGGGCTGAGAAATACGGATACAAAGAGACAGCGATAAGGGCAAATTGGGAAACCGCCGCACTCCAGACCATCCGCTACCGTTTCTCGGCGGCGGGGCTGTGCGCCCGGTTTGGCCTTCTGTTTTTGTGTGATGGACTGCCGACGCAACGCGCCGGTGAGTGATTTTCAGCATAGCAGATTTTTGAGAGAAAATCAATATGTTGTGGTGTAGAAATTTTGCCGCCACAACATCATGCGGTACGCAAAATTCTACGTTTTGCACAAACGGCCTCAAAAAAGAAAAAATTTGCCGGGAACGGCGGCGGACAGGCAACCTTTTTCCCCCTCCGGCATAGGTTGAGGGCGGGAAGTGACGGCGAATGGCAAAAAAAGAGCGTTGGGATTTTATGGACGCCGCAGCGGAGGCGTTGGAACTTCCGGCGGATGTTGTAGCAGGCGCGCCCCTCATCGAGCTGGTGGGCAAACGGGAACTTCGCATGGAGAATCACCGGGGCATCCTGTCCTACGGCCCGGAGGAAATCAGCATCAGCGGCGGGCGGCTGTTGGTGCGGGTCCGGGGAGAGGGGCTGACCCTGGGTGCCATGAGCGGGGATTCCCTGCTCATCACGGGTATCATTCGGACCGTAGAGCTGCAATAGCCGTGCGGCGGGAGAAAGGCGGGCAAAACGTGAGGAAAATCATCTATTTCATCGGCGGTTCGGCGCAAATCCGCCTGGAAGGGCCGTTCCCAGAGCGGTTCCTGAACCTGTGCGGCGCGGAGCGGCTCCCCATCTGGGCGGTAGAGCGAGAGGGCGACCGGATCCTCCGGGTCACCCTCCCCGCCTGGCAGCTCCGCCGGGCCAGGGCGCTGGCGGAGCGGGCCATGTGTCGGCTGGCGGTGGAGCAAGGCTTTGGACTGCCCACTTTTTTGTCCCGGTTCCGCCGACGGTACGCTTTGACCGGCGGGCTGGTTTTCGCACTTTTTTGCGCTGTCATTCTGTCCCAGTTCGTTTGGGTCATTGAGGTGACGGGAAACACCACCGTCTCAAATTCCGTCATTTTGACCGAATTGGATTCCTTAGGATTCGGAATTGGCAGTTACGGCCCCGGTGTGGACTGCCGCGCGCTGGCAAATCAGGCCCTGCTGGACCTGCGGGAGCTGAGCTTTCTGTCCGTCAACATCAGCGGCGTTTACGCCCAGGTGGTGGTGCGGGAGGCCGTGGCCGCCCCGGAGATTGAGGACCCCACAGCGGCGGCGGACATTGTGGCAAACGTGGACGGGGTGGTGGTGGACGTGGACACGGTCAGAGGGAAAACTCAGGTGACGGAAGGGCAGGCAGTGCTGGCGGGGGAAATTCTCATCTCCGGGCTGGAGACTTACGAGAGCGGCGACGGCAGCGGAACGGTGCTGTCCTCCCGGCAGGTCCGGGCGGAGGGGGACATCTGGGCGCTGACCAACCGCACTCTCCGCTCCGCCACCCTCCTGACAGCGGAAACAAAGGCTGACGAGACACAGCGCACCCTGTATTCGTTAAAATTTTTGAAACGGGCGGTCAAATTTTATCAAAACAGTAGCATTTCCGGTCTGACCTGTGGTAAAATAAAAAAAGTTTACGCCCTGACCCTGCCCGGCGGAACGGTTTTGCCCCTGGCGTGGGAGATTTTGACCGTCACCGCCTACGAGCCGGTTTCCGCCAGCCTGGATCACGCCAGCGCCGAGGACTATTTGACTGAAGTCCTTGAAGCGCGGCTCTCCGCCCTGTTGGGGGAGGAGGGACAGCTGCTCTCCAGCCAAATCACCTTCGAGGAGACGGACGGCGTACTGACCGGTGTCCTGCGGGCCTCCTGTTTGGAGCAGATCGGGAGGACGGTGGAGCTGGACAATTAGCAATTAGCAATGTGCAATTGAGCTATTAGCTCTTAGCTTTTAGCTATTAGCTTGGCGGTGCTGTCTTTTCAGCCCTGCGCTTCTGGTTCGCAGCACCTGGCTACAGGGAGAAGCGTAGCTTCGGAAGTGCCGCGTGACGGCAACAGCTAACGGCTAATGGCTAATAGCTAACTAAGGAGATGAACCCACATTGATCGAACAGCGCGTCAGTCTGGAGCGGATGGAGGAAGCGGCCACCCTCTTCGGCTCCTTTGATGAAAATATCCGCATCATCGAGCGGGAGCTGTCCGTCCGAATTTTGATTCGGGAGGAAGAGCTGAAAATCAGCGGCGAGGCGGAGCAGGTGCTGCTGGCGGTGAAAACCGTCCAGGGCCTGATGAGCCTGATTGCCAGAGGGGAACCGCTGAACGAGCAGAACATCCGCTACATGATCTCCCTGGCCCGTGCGGGCCAGGAGGAGCGCATCAACGACATGGCGAAGGACGTTGTCTGCGTCACAGCCAATGGCAAACCCATCAAGGCCAAGACCGTGGGACAGGCCCGCTACGTCAAGGATATCCAGACCCACACCATCACCCTGGGGGTGGGGCCTGCCGGCACCGGCAAGACCTACCTGGCGGTGGCGGCGGCGGTGGCCGCGTTTAAGGCCCGGGAGGTCAACCGCATCATCCTGACCCGCCCGGCGGTGGAGGCCGGAGAGCGGCTGGGGTTCCTCCCCGGCGACCTCCAGAGCAAGGTGGACCCCTACCTGCGGCCCCTCTACGACGCCCTGTTTGAAATGCTGGGCAGCGAAACCTATGAGAAGTATGTGGAGCGGGGCAACATCGAGGTGGCGCCTCTGGCCTATATGCGGGGGCGGACGCTGGACGACTCCTTCATCATCCTGGACGAGGCTCAGAACACCTCCCGGGAGCAGATGAAGATGTTCCTGACCCGGCTGGGCTTCGGCTCCAAAATCGTTATCACCGGGGACATCACCCAAATCGACCTGCCCAAAGACCAGGTCTCCGGCCTGAAAGAGGCTATGCGGGTACTCTGCGGGGTGGAGGACATCGCCATCCGCCGCCTGACCGGGGCGGACGTGGTACGCCACGCCCTGGTGCAGCGCATCATCCAGGCTTACGAGGAGGACGAGCGGCGCAGGAACCCGCCCAAAAAGCACCCGTCGGACAAGCCCCGGAAATGAGGAAAACGCCATGAACCACGAAATCATTCTGGAATCCGAGCTGGAGGAACCCTTCCCCTACGCCGACCTGCTGGAAACCTGCATCTGCGCCGCCCTGGAACAGGAGGGGGTCGCGGTGGGCTGCGAGGTGGACGTACTCATCACCGACGATGAGGGTATCCACCAAATCAACTGGGAGCAGCGGGGGGTGGACAGGCCCACCGACGTGTTGTCCTTCCCCATGTTCCAGCTGGAGCCGGGGATCCCTCCCACCGAAGAAACAGCAGAGCTGGACCCCGCCAGCGGCCTGCTGCCCCTGGGGGACATGGTCGTCTCCTACCAGCGGGCCGAGGAGCAGGCGGCGGAGTACGGCCACAGCGTCCGGCGGGAGCTGGGGTATCTGGCGGTTCACTCCGTCCTCCACCTGCTGGGCTACGACCACATGGACGGAGACGACGGCCCCATGAAGCGGCAAATGCGCCGCCGGGAAGAAGCCATTATGAACGCGCTTGGAATCACCAGATGAGCTGTTAGCCGTTAGCTGTTAGCTGTTAGTCAGGATAGTGGGTGCTGTTTCGCCAGCATTTTGTCTAACATAGCACAAGTTTTCCACAGGGAACAATCTTTCAGTAACTGACCGCCCCTCTTGCCTCCCCTGAAAGGGCAGGGAGGGGCGAAGCCCCGGAAGTGCCGCTTGACGGCGGAGGAGGGCCGCCGCCTTTAGGCGGTGGCGCAGGGAGAAGCGCAGCTTCGGAAGTGCCGCTTGACGGCGGAGGGGTTTCCCCTGGAATCACCGCAAGGCCGATTCCAAGAGATACCTATAAAAGCAACAACAAATTTAAAAAGGAAGCGAACCCATGAGCGAACTGGAACAAAACGAGATCCTTGACACGGAATCCGTCAACGTCACCATCGAGGAAATGGACGAGGAGGAGACCCGTCCCATCGTGGAAACCACCACCGTTATTGACGAGCGGTTGGTCCATGTGCTGGCCAAAAGCGCCGCCCGCCGGGACAAAAAGACTGAGAAGCGCCGCCCCCTCTACACCGGCCTGGCCATCGCCATCCTGGTGCTGGCGGCGTACCTGGCCTACACCTATTTCATCACCAAGACCAACGCCACCCGCGGGCCGGTGATGATCGTCATCATGGTCATCATGGCCATCACCCTGCTGCGGTACATCCACACCCCCCTGATCGACTTTATGGAGCGGCGGATGCAGCCCTATCTGGGCCAGGCGTGGCACTATGTCGTCTCCGACGAGGGCATCACCCTGACCCTGAACGGTCAGGAGGCCCTGTTCAAGTGGGAGGAGATCACCGGCTGGTGGCTGGAGGACGGCTGCTATATGATGGAAGTCAGCGGTCAGGCCATCGTATTCCGGCAGGACAGCCTCAGCGAGGACGAGGAAGATGATTTGAAGGAGCTGCTGTACGTCTATCTGGGCGACGCTATGCCCGTGGAAAACCTGGACAAGAGCGCGGAAAATCCGGCGTAAAAAAACGAGCTCCCTGCGGTAAGGTAAAAACATTCTTTTGTAGGGGTGAAAGGAGTCGAACCGTCTCACCCATTAGAGTATGAGGTAACTATGAACATCAACTATTCCGGCATCATCACCATCGTGGGCCGTCCCAACGTGGGCAAGTCCACCCTGCTCAACGCCCTGGTGGGGGAAAAGGTGGCCATCGTCAGCCACAAGCCCCAGACCACCCGGAACCGCATCACCGGCATCGTCAACCGGGGGGACAAGCAGTATGTCTTTACCGACACCCCCGGCCTCCACAAAGCCCGCAACCGGCTGGGGGAGTATATGGACGGCGTGGTGCGGGCCAGCATCGACTCCGTAGACGCGGCGGTGTTGGTTGTAGAGCCAATCCCCACCCCCGGCGAGCCGGAGGTGCAGCTCATGCAGCGCATCCAGGCGCTAAAGGTCCCCGCTGTGCTGGCCATCAACAAAATCGACCTGCTGGACAACAAGGACAAACTGCTGGAGGTCATCGCCGCCTATCAGGAACGGTGCCGGTTTGAGGCCATCATCCCCCTCTCCGCCGCCAAAAAGGACGGCGTGGAGGATCTGCTGGACACCCTGGGCGGGCTGCTGCCCAAAGGCCCCCAGCTCTTTCCCGACGACATGACCACCGACCAGCCGGAGCGCCAGATGATGGCGGAGATTCTGCGGGAGAAGCTGCTGCTGCGGCTGAACAAAGAGATCCCCCACGGCACGGCGGTGGAGATCACCCGCTTTGCCGAGCGGGACGATGGCATCATCGATGTGGAAGCCACCATTTTCTGCGAGAAAGCCAGCCACAAAGGGATCATTATCGGCAAAAACGGAACCATGCTGAAAAGCGTCTCCACTGCCGCCCGGCGGGACATGGAGCGCTTCATGGGCGCGAAGGTCTACCTCCAGACCTGGGTGAAGGTCAAGGAGAACTGGCGGGACAGCCTGACCGCCATCCACAACTTCGGCTACCGGGAGGACTGACCCAGCCCCGCCGTTCATTTCCAGACATAAACCCCGCAGAATCCTCACAGCCTAACTTCAACGGAGGATTCGACTATGACATCTGAACAGAGTTGGGCGCTCTTTTTCCACACCGGCCTGCCGGAGGCTTACGTGCTGGCAAAGGCCGCCGAGAGAGGACGGAACCACCATGAACCTGACCACCCAGGCCATCGTCCTGCGGGAAGTGAATTACAGGGAATCGGACAAAATTCTGACCCTGCTGACCCGTGACAGCGGCAAGCTGACCGCCACGGCAAGGGCCAGCCGCAAGAAGGGGGGCGGCGTCTCCGCCGCCGCCCAGCTGCTGGTCTGGTCCGACGTGGTGCTGAAAGAGTACCGGGGCCGCTGGCTGCTCAGCGAGGCGGTCACCAACCGGGAGTTTCGGGGCGTCCGGGAGGATCTGGATAAACTGGCCCTGGCCTCCTACTTCGCGGAGGTGACGGAGCTGCTGGCCCCGGAGGGCGTCCCCGCCCCGGAGCTGCTGGCGCTGCTGCTGAACTCCCTCTACGCCCTGGAGAGCCTGGACCGGCCCCTGCCGCTGGTCAAGGCGGCCTTTGAGCTGCGGGCAATGTGCCTGGCAGGGTACGCCCCCGCCCTGGATCGATGCGCCCTCTGCGGCGCGGAGCAGCCGGAAGAACCCCGCTTCCACCTGCGGGAGGGCGTGCTGCACTGCCGGGGCTGCCGGGTGGGAGACGGCATCTCCCTGCCTCTGGACGCCGGGAGTCTCGCCGCCATGCGGCACATCACCTCCTGCCCCGCCAGGCGGCTGTTCTCCTTCCGCCTCTCCGGGCCGGGAGAAAAGCGGCTTGGGGACGCGGCAGAGGGATTTCTGCTGACCCAGCTGGAACGGGGATTTCGTACATTGGATTTTTACAAACAAATTAAAAACAATTAGCACTGTGAAATTTAGGGTATCCCTTTGAATCAGCTTTCTATTATCCGGCCGGGAAACCCCTCCGTCACGGCTTACGCCGTGCCACCTCCCCTTTCAGGGCAGGGAGCGTAGCGGAAGTGCCGCTTGACGGCGGAGGGGTTTAAGGTGGCTTTGTTTTCCACCAGCGTTCCCATGATACGAATATGGCTGCAAACCCGGTCATTGCACATTGCACATTGCTAATTGCTAATTTGAAATGCGTTGCCAATTTGAAAAGGATCGAATATGACAGACTTATACGAAAAATCCATCCATACCCTGGAGCTGCCCCGCGTGCTGGAGCTGCTGGCGGAGCAGGCGGTCAGCGACGGGGCCAAGGAGCGCTGTCTGGCTCTGCGGCCCAGCGGCGAGGAGGTGGAGGTGCTGCGCCGTCAGGCGGAGACCACCGCCGCGCGGGACATGATGGATCTCCACGGCAACCCCGCCCTGTCCAACCTGAAACCGGTGGACGCCACCCTCCAGCGAGCAGCGTTGGGGGGCGCGCTGAACAACCGGGAGCTGCTGGAGGTGGCGGCAGTGCTGCGTACCGCCCGGAACGTGGCCGCCTACAGCGGGTTTGGGGAGAAAAGCACCATCTTAGACCCGCTGTTCCGCAGCCTTGTCCCCGACCAGGGGTTGGAAAACCGCATTACCGGGGCCATCCTCTCCGAGGACGAGGTAGCCGACAGTGCCAGTCCCGCTCTGGCGGACATCCGCCGCCACATCCGCAGCGCCTCCGGTAAGGCCCGGGAGGTGTTGCAGCGGCTGATTTCCTCCTCCGCGTCCAAATATTTGCAGGAAGCCATCATCACCATCCGCAACGACCGCTTTGTGGTGCCGGTGAAAGCCGAGTGCCGGGGCAGCGTTCCCGGCCTGATCCACGACGTGTCCGCCTCCGGCTCCACCCTGTTCGTGGAACCCATGGCGGCGGTGCAGGCCAATAACGAGCTGCGGGAGCTGCTGAGCCGGGAGGAAAAAGAGGTGGCCCGCATTTTAGCGGAGCTTTCCGCCCTGGCCGCCCAGCGGCGGGAAGACATTCTGCTGGACTACGACCTGCTGCTCCAATTAGACGTGATTTTTGCCAGGGGCAAGCTGTCCTACGCCATGAACGGGATGCCTCCGAAGCTGTCCCACAGCGGCGGCTTCCACTTTCGCAAGGCCCGGCACCCCCTGCTGGACCCCAAGACGGCGGTACCCATCGATCTGCGGCTGGGGGAGGACTTCGATACATTGGTCATCACCGGCCCCAACACCGGCGGCAAGACCGTAACGCTGAAAACCGCCGGGCTGCTGACGCTGATGGCCCAGTGCGGCCTGCACCTGCCCGTGGGGGATGACAGCAGCTTTTCCATCTTTCGGGCGGTGCTGGCGGACATCGGGGACGAGCAGTCCATCGAACAGAGCCTGTCCACCTTCTCCTCACATATCACCAATATTGTGGAAATTCTCGCCCAGGCGGGGGAGGACACCTTGATTCTCTTCGACGAGCTGGGAGCGGGTACTGACCCCATCGAGGGCGCGGCCCTGGCTGTAGCTATCATTGAGGAGGCCTGGAGCATCGGGGCGCGGGTAGCCGCCACCACCCACTATGCCGAACTGAAGGTCTACGCCATGACCACGCCGGGGGTGGAGAACGCCTCCTGCGAGTTCAACGTGGAGACCTTGCAGCCCACCTACCGGCTGCTCATCGGCGTTCCCGGCAAGTCCAACGCCTTCGCCATTTCCCGGCGGCTGGGCCTGCCGGAACACGTCATCGCCAACGCAGGGGGCCGCATCGACCGCCAGAACGTCCAGTTTGAGGACGTGTTAAGCCGTCTGGAGCAGCAGCGCCAGGAGCTGGAAAACGAACAGCAGGAGGCCGCAAAGCTACGCCGCCAGCTGGAGCAGGACGCCGCCGCCGCAGAGGAAAACCGCCGGGCGCTGGAGGAGGCGCGGGATAAGGTGGTGGACAAGGCCCGTGTGGAGGCCCAGCAGATTTTGGACGACGCCCGCAGCGCCTCCAACCGGGTGTTCCACGAGCTGGACGGCATGAAAAAGCGCCAGAAGCAGGGCCAGGAGGCCGGGGACGCCAACGCCCAGCGGGCCGAACTCCGCCGCCAGCTGAACCAGGCCAGCCAGCAGGTGGGCCAGAGCCGCAGTCTGCCCCAGCC
>JAJQBR010000140.1 GCA_021203185.1 Clostridiales bacterium | reverse complement strand
AAATGAGGTATTTTTCCAAGAAAATAGTGTTGCACTTGATTGACAACCTGCCGAGCAGCCCATCGAGCCTGCTCGGACGTTCGACAGCAGTGACATCCTCCACCGGAAGTACAAGCGCCCGGAGAAGAAGGTTATCCCCTCCCTGAGCAGCGTCTCGCTGCTGCCCAACGTGGAACTGAAGGAGACCTTCGCCAGCCGCACTGTGGATACGAGTCGGAAACTCAACACTCCCGCCCGGGACGCCACGGATCGGCTGTTTTCAGACCGGAAGGAAATTCCCGAAAAATACCGCCCGGAGCGGCGGGAGGAACCGGATCCCGCCGGGAAATCCGGTAAGAAGTCCGTGAAAAAGTCCTCCGGCAAGCAAACCACCCGACAGAAGCCGGAGACTGCCCCGCAAAAGCAGGAGGGTAGGCAAAAACCCGCCGCTCAAAAACAGGCGGGCGGGAAGTCGAACCCTCAGAAGCAGTCTGGCGGAAAACAGAACCGGCAACAGCAACCCGCTAAGTCTGCCGCTGCTCAAAAGCAGGTCAGCGGAAACAAATCCCGGCGGCACCCTGCCAGCCAGGGCAAAAAAATCCCGCCCCGGACAGAGCGCCCGGAGCGGCAGAAGGACTCTACTGAGCAGAAGTCGCTGATGAAGCCCTATTACCTCAGCGACCGGCGGAAAGGATAAGCCTATGTGGTATTTTATCGTGGCCGGGTTTCTGGTGGGCCTGGATCAGGGGGTCAAGGCCGCCACCCGCGCCGCTCTCGCCCTGGGGGAACAGGTGGTGCTCATTCCCGGCGTGGTGGGCCTGACCTACGTGCAGAACACCGGCATGGCCTTTTCCTCCCTGACCGGGCGGACGGGGCTGCTGACCATCGTGTCGCTGATCGCCACCGTCGGTCTGGCAGTCGCGCTGGCAAAAAATCTGGTGTTTACGCACCCCTGGGGAAAGTGGCCGCTGGCCATCGTCATGGCCGGGGCCGCCGGAAATTTCATCGACCGGGCCTTCTTCGGCTATGTCACCGACATGATCCAGGTGCTGTTCGTCAACTTTGCGGTGTTCAACGTGGCGGACTGCTGCGTGGTGGTGGGCGGTATTCTGGTGCTGTGCTATGTGTTCTTCTTCTGGGAGAAGCTGGAGCCGAAGGGGGAGAAGGGGCTGTGGGAATGAGCGCCCTGACCCTGACCGCCGACGCCGCAGGGGAGCGGGCGGACCAGTTCCTGGCCCGCTCTGTGGAAGGGCTGACCCGCTCCGCCGCCCAGCGGCTGCTGGAGCAGGGGCTGGTGACTTCCGACGGCAAAAAACTCAAGAAAAATGCACGATTGGAGCCTGGCGACCTGCTGGAGGTCGCTCTGCCTGAGCCGGAGCCGCTGGACGTGGCGCCCCAGGACATTTCCCTGGAAATCGTCTACGAGGACGACGACGTAGTGGTGGTCAACAAGCCGGTGGGCATGGTGGTTCACCCCGCGCCGGGCCATTCGGAGGGAACGCTTGTCAACGCGCTGTTATATCACTGCGGAAAATCACTCTCTGGAATCAATGGCGTGCTGCGTCCTGGCATCGTCCACCGCATTGACCGGGACACCAGCGGGCTTATCATCGTGGCAAAAAACGACAGCGCCCATTTGGCACTGGCCGCTCAGCTCCAGGACCACACCCTGGCCCGCACCTACGAGGCCATCGCAGTCGGCAATTTAACCGAAGATTCCGGCACAGTGGACGCCCCCATCGCCCGGCATCGGACAGACCGCAAAAAAATGGCGGTCACCGCCGGAGGCAAGCGGGCCGTGACCCACTGGCGGGTGCTGGAACGGTACAACGGTTACACCCGCATCGAGTGCCGATTGGAGACAGGCCGCACCCACCAGATTCGCGTCCACATGGCCTACCTCCGCCACCCCCTTTTGGGGGACACCGTTTACGGCAGCAAAAAGCCCTATCCGGGGCTGACCGGACAGTGCCTCCACGCCAAACGGCTGCGGTTTATCCACCCCACGACCGGGGAGCCGGTGGTGGTGGAGTGTCCGTTGCCGGAGTATTTTGTTCAAACCATCGAACGATTGAAAAAACTGTGATTTTCAATCGTTCGATTTTCAGCCGATGCCCTTGCCCTGAAAGGCAGGGGGGTATCCCCCTGGAATCACAGACAGGGGTGATTCAAAGACGCTACTCTCTGGGCCGTAGGCTGCGGCTCTTGCGAATGGCATAAAGGTTGTTCCCGATCATGGTGCCGATGAAGCCGGACATCCCCACCGTCAGCATCTGGGGCAGCCCGTAGAGACCGTGGTTGGACATGATAAACGATGCCCGAATCTCCGCGATCCACAGGACGACGCAGCAGACGATGTTGAACCAGTTCCGGTTGCGAATTTCCCGCCGGGTCTGCTCCTGCTCCTGCGCGGCCAGGTTCGACAGGGCGGTGACGGCCTCCCGGGTGTTTTCCTGCTCCAGCCCCAGCAGGCGGGGGACGGTGGTACCCAGCGCCTGGGCGAGAGGCTCCAGCAGCGTCAAATCAGGAAAATTTAAACCCCGCTCCCACTTGCTCACCGCCTTGTCGGTGACGTGGAGCCGCTGGGCCAACTCCTTTTGGGTCAGGTTCTGCTCCTGACGCAGAGCGCGGATGGTCGCGCCTACCGTTGCAGCGTCCATAACGACACCTCCTTTGCGTTTTTTCTGAGAATATTGTAGCAGATTTGGGGCGGATTGTCACTCGACCGCTGGTAGAATCCCTGTGACCGGCTTGATTTTTGCGGTTCTACCCTGCGGATGCTTCTTGTCAGGCGGCTGCAAAATTATCGTAAAACATTAAAAATTACTTGACAAACATAAAAATCCTGCTATACTGATGTTGTGCTTATCGATAAACGCTAAATTTTTAACGCAAAGGAGTACAACGATGGAACACACAAGAATGATGCGCACCGCACAGGTGCTTGACAAGCTGGTGAAGGTCCTCAGTATCATCTTCCTGGTCATTGGTGTCCTGATGATGCTTTTGGGCGGAGCCTGCGCGTTCTTCCTCGCGGGGGGAGGAACCGACCTCATCCAGGTTTCCCTGGGAATTTCCTATGGCCCCCTCTCCCTGGATCTGGCGGACGGCACAATTATCTCGTCCGCTTACTACACGACAATTTGTATCGCCATCCTGATAAGCGGTCTGTTCGTGCTGGCAGTCAGCCGCATCGGGTTCCGCGCGATCCGCTCCATTTTGGAGCCGATGACGGTGGGCCGTCCCTTTGAGGAGCACTGTTCCCGCGCCCTGAAAACGCTTGCATTGCTCACCCTGGTTGGCGGCGCGTGTGTGCAGGCCGGAACCTGGATCATGACCTATTTGATGTCCCTCCAAATCGATGTTGCCTCCCTGTTTGCGCCGGAGGCCGTCACCGGCATCACCTTCCGCTATACCTTGGATGTCAATTTCCTCCTTTTCGCTGCGATTTTGTACCTGCTGTCCTTTGTTTTCCACTATGGAGAGATATTGCAGCGGGAGTCGGACGAGACGGTATGAGGGGGCAAAGCCGATGGGAAAAATCATTGTTCGTTTGGATCGGGTGATGGCCGACCGCAAGATGAGCCTGAACACTCTCTCGGAACAGGTGGGCATCTCCAACGTGAACCTGTCCAAGCTGAAAAACGGGAGGATCAGCGCGGTACGGCTTTCCACACTGACGGCCATCTGCGAGGCGCTGCACTGTCCGCCGGTTTAATTTTTGGTTTATCCCCCAACCGTTTCTGAGCAAACTTAACACACACGGCCTTAGGCGCCCCGGCTGTTATGGCCGTGCCGCCTCTGTTCTTTTGGGGAACTCTCAAACGCCGCTCAAAACCAGCCCCACCGGGCAGTGGTCGCTGCCCAAAATGTCGGCGTAGATGCTGGCCTCCTCCACCTGGGAGGCAAGCCGGTTCGAGACGATAAAGTAGTCGATACGCCATCCGGCGTTGTTCTTCCGGGCGTTGAACCGGTAGCTCCACCAGCTGTAGGCCCCGGTCTTGTCGGGGTAAAGGGCGCGGAAGGTGTCGGTAAACCCGGCGGCCAGCAGCTCGGTCAGCTTGCCCCGCTCCTGGTCGGAGAACCCGGCGTTGCCCTGGTTGGTCTTGGGATTTTTCAGGTCGATTTCGTTGTGGGCCACGTTCAGGTCGCCGCAGTAAACGACGGGCTTTTTGACGTCCAGTGCCACCAGATAGGCGCGCAAACTGTCCTCCCAGTCCATTCGGTAGTCGATGCGCTTCAATTCGTTCTGGGCGTTGGGGGTGTAGCAGCAGACAAAGTAAAATTCGTCAAACTCCAGTGTAATGAGCCGCCCCTCGTCGTCGTGGGCGGGGACGCCCATGCCGTAGGTCACACTCAGCGGCTCCCGCCGAGAAAACACCGCCGTACCGGAATAACCCTTGCGCTGGGCGTAGTTCCAATACTGGTGATAGCCGGGCAGCTCCAGTTCCACCTGACCGGCCTGGAGCTTGGTCTCCTGCAAGCAGAAGATGTCCGCGTCCAGGACCTGGAAGGTCTCGGCAAAGCCTTTTTTCAGGACGGCCCGCAGGCCGTTTACGTTCCAGGAGATGAATTTCATAAAAATCCTCCTTGTGGGGAAATCCTGCCCGGCGAACTCCGGGCGGTTTTTGTCGTTGTGCCATCATTATACCGAACTTTTTCCCTTTTGAAAAGAGAGAAATGGGTATACTTGTCCCTCGCATTTGTGTTATACTGTAGGGGAACCTGACAGAAAGGGGATTTTACCATGACACTGCGCATTTATGATACAGACGCCTATTGCAAGGCGTTTTCCGCTACGGTGCTGGACTGCCAGCCGGAGAAGAAGAACACTTGGGCGGTACGGCTGGATCAGACCGCCTTTTACCCCGAAGGGGGCGGACAGCCCGGCGATCAGGGCGTTCTGGGGGAAGCCGCCGTTCTGGACACCAGAGAGCGGCACGGAGATGTGGTCCACATCGTGGACCGGCCCCTGCCCGTGGGCGAGACCGTCACCGGCGAGCTGAACTGGCGGAGGCGGTTCGACCTGATGCAGAACCACTCCGGGGAACACATCGTCTCCGGGGTCATCCACCGGAAGTATGGCTACAACAACGTGGGCTTCCACATGGGCCACGACACCGTCACCGTGGATCTGGACGGAGAGTTTCCCGCCCAGGAGCTGGCCCAGTTCGAGCTGGAGGCAAACCAGGCGGTGTGGGCCGACTTGCCGGTGGACATCACCGTTTACGACCACGAGGCCGCCAAAGGAGTGGAGTACCGCAGCAAAAAGGACCTTCCCGGCGACGTGCGGGTGGTCACCTTTCCCGGCGCGGATTCCTGCGCCTGCTGCGGCACCCACGTGGCCCACAGCGGGGAAATCGGCCTGATTAAACTGATCTCCGTCCAGAAGTTCAAGGGCGGCGTGCGGCTGGAGATGCTCTGTGGCCGCCGGGCGCTGGAGTACATCAACGGCATTGGGGAGCAGAACCACGCCATTTCTGTGGAACTTTCCGCCAAGCCCATGAAAACTGCCGCCGCCGTCCACAAGCTGAAAGAGGAACACGGCCAGGCGGTCTATCGGCTGAACCAGATGGAGGCGGAGGACTTCGCCCGCCGGGCGCGGATTCTGGCCGGGGCAGGAGACGTGACCCTCTTTGAGCCGCCCATGGGAGCGGACAGCGTCCGCAAGCTGGCGGTGGCCGTTATGGAACGGTGCGGCGGACGGGCCGCCGTGTTCTCCGGGGCCGACGGCCAGGGGTACAAGTACGCCATCGGGTTGGAGGATGGCGACCTGCGGGCCTTGACAAAGGAGCTGAACCGCACCCTAAACGGACGGGGCGGCGGCAAGCCCTTCTTCGTCCAGGGCAGCGTCAGCGCCAGCAGGAAGGAAATCGAGATTTTCCTCAAGAAAATGGACAGCGCGAAGGAATAATCTCCTGCTTTGCGGAAGGAGGACAGGGCGTGGACAACGATTTGAATCAAATCTACCGACAGGCTGCCGCCATTGGTCGCGCCCTGGGCGCGAAGCGGGTGGTGCTGTATGGCTCCCGCGCCAGGGGCGATTTCCGCTCCAACAGTGACATTGACTTGGCCGTGTTCGGCGCGCCGCCGGAGAGCTATGGGCGGTTTCTGGACGAGTTGGAGGAACTGCCCACCCTGCTGGCCTTTGATCTCCTTTATGTCACAGATGACATCAACGCTGCGCTGCTGAACAATATCGAACGGGACGGAGTGGAATTGATGAACAAATTTCAGGAAAAATACGCCAATTTAGAGAAAGCCATCCGGCGGTTAGAAGAAGGGATCGCGGACTATGAGCGGCTGGATCTGGACTCCATCCGGGACGGTGTCATTCAGCGCTTCGAGTTCTGCGCAGAGCTGGCGTGGAAAACAGTGCGGGAGTACCTGTTGGACCAGGGATATTCCGGCATCAACAGCCCCAAAAGCGTGATGAAACAGGCTTACGCCGACGGGCTGCTGCAAGAGGAACGGGGATGGCTGGCGCTGCTGACTGCTCGGAATCAGACCTCTCACCTCTACGACGAGGCCACCGCCCAGACCGTGTTTGAGGATATCCGCGCCGTCTATCTCCCGCTGCTGAAGGACCTGGCCCATCGGCTGAAATAAGACAGGAGGTATCCCATGCGCTTTCCCACTCAGGAGTTTAATTTGCCCAACGGCCTGCCCTGCACCCTCCGCAGCCCGGAGCCGGAGGACGCCGCCGCGCTGCTGGACTATCTGCGCGTCACCTCCGGGGAGACGGAAAATGTGGTCCGTTACCCGGAGGAAGTGACTATGTCCGAAGCGGAGGAGGGGGCATTTCTCCAACAGTGCGCCGCCTCGGAGCGGCAGGTCATGCTGGCCGTCTTTGGGGCGGGGCAGGTTCTCGGCAGCGCCGGAGTCAACCCGATGGGAGAACAGGTAAAACTCCGCCACCGGGCGGAGGTGGGCATCAGCCTGCAGAAAGCGTACTGGGGCATGGGGCTGGGTACCTGCCTGATGGAAACCGCCATTGACCTGGCCCGGCAAATGGGTTACGAGCAGCTGGAGCTGGAGGTCCGCAGCGACAATGCGCGGGCCAAACGGCTTTATGAAAAGCTGGGCTTTGCCTCCTGCGGGGAGATTCCCCACGCCTTTCGGTTGAGAAATGGTGAATACGCCTCGCTGATACCGATGGTCAAATTTTTGTAATTACACAACGAAACGGATGAAATACCATGGAATACAACGCCGGACAATTTGACATCGCCGTCATTGGGGCCGGTCACGCTGGCATCGAGGCGGCGCTGGCGGCAGCCCGGATGGGCTGCCGCACTGTCTGCTTCACGGTGAACCTGGACGCGGTGGGCAATATGCCCTGTAACCCCGCCATTGGCGGCACCGGCAAGGGCCATTTGGTGCGGGAGCTGGACGCGCTGGGGGGCGAGATGGCCAAAGCCGCCGACAAAGCCTGCATCCAATACCGGCTGCTGAACCGGGGCAAAGGCCCTGCCGTCCACTCCCTCCGGGCGCAGGCGGATCGCCGCCGCTACCAGGAGGTGATGAAGCACACCCTGGAGACTACGGAAAACCTCTCCGTCAAACAGGCGGAGGTGGTGGAAGTGCGCGTGGACGAAAAAGGCGCAGTTTGCGCTGTGGTGACGGCCACCGGCGCGGTCTATGCGGTGCGCTCGGCGGTGGTTGCAACAGGTACCTACTTGGGCGGGCGCACCATCGTCGGGGACGTGGAGCGGCAGTCCGGGCCGGACGGCTTGCAGCCCGCCCTTTCCCTGACGGGCTGTTTGCGAAAGCTGGGGCTGTCCCTGCGGCGGTTCAAGACAGGGACACCCCCACGAGTCAATCGGCGGAGCGTGGACTTCTCCAAAATGGAGCTGCAGCCGGGGGATGAGGATCCCATCCCCTTCTCCTTCTCCACCGAAAAGGCCCCGGAGAACCGGGCGGTCTGTTACCTGACCTACACCAACCAGGCCACCCACGACATCATCCGGGCCAATCTGGACCGCTCCCCCCTGTATAACGGCGCCATCGAGTCTACCGGCCCCCGGTACTGCCCCTCCATCGAGACGAAGATCGTCCGCTTCCCGGACAAGGAGCGGCACCAGCTTTTCATCGAGCCGATGGGCGAGAACACCGAGGAGCTGTACATTCAGGGCCTGTCCTCCTCCCTGCCGGAGGACGTGCAGGTGGAGCTGCTGCACACCATCCCCGGTTTGGAGCGGGCGGAAATGACCCGCACCGCCTACGCCATCGAGTACGACTGCGTGGACCCCACCGAGCTGCTGCCCACGCTGGAGTGCAAAAAAATCCCCGGTCTCTACGGGGCGGGGCAGTTCAACGGCTCCTCCGGCTACGAGGAGGCGGCGGCCCAGGGCTTTGTAGCGGGGGTCAACGCCGCGTTGAAGCTGCTGGGCCGGGAGCCGCTGGTACTTCGGCGGGACCAGGGGTATATCGGCGTACTCATCGACGATTTGGTGACCAAAGGCACCGAAGAACCCTACCGGATGATGACCAGTCGGACGGAGTACCGGCTCATCCAGCGGCAGGACAACGCCGACCAGCGGCTGACGCCGGTGGGCTACAAGCTGGGGTTAGTCAACCGGGAGACTTATGACCGGGTGCAGGCGAAATACGCCGCCGTGGAGACGGAATTGCACCGGCTGGAACACCGGGGCGTGGGCGAGAGCGAAGCCCTCTCCGCCATGCTGGAGCGCCGGGGGGAACCCCCCGCAAAACACGCCGTCAAGCTGGCCGACCTGCTCCGGCGGCCCCGCGTCACCTATGACGATTTGGCCCCCTTCGACCCGGACCGTCCCCCGCTGGACCGCCTAGTGCGGGAGCAGGTGGAGATTCAACTCAAGTACCAGGGCTACATCGACCGGCAGATGCGGCAGGTGGCCGAGGCCCGGCGAATGGAGGCCCACGCTCTGCCCCCGGATTTGGACTATGACAGCCTGAAGGGGCTGCGGCTGGAGGCCAGAGAGAAGCTGAAAAAGGTCCGACCCATGAATCTGGGCCAGGCCGGGCGCATCTCCGGGGTCAGCCCGGCGGACATCGCGGTGCTGATGGTGTTTTTGGAAAAGGAATAGTCGTTCGCTGTTCGCTTGGCGATGCTGCCTTTTAAGCGTTGCGCCTTTGATTTGCAGCGCCTGACTAACAGTGAACAGCTGCAGAGAAAAGCGCAGCTTCGGAAGTGCCATTCATCAACGGAATCACGGCTCTATCTTTTCACTATGCAAAAAACGGCCCAAACGGGCCGTTTTTTTATGGCAAAGTTATCCCTTCACGTCCATGATGGCACAGACCTTCCGGCACTGGGCGCAGTACCACGCCTCCGTCTGGCGGGTGCAGGCGTCCCGGACGGTTTTTCCGTTCTTTTTGAAGCTGCTGCCCACCCCTGTTTTCTGGAACTCCGCCTCCGGATACCAGTTGATGATGGCGGAGGCGTCGCCGCCCAGAATCATCATTTCAATGCGGCCCTGCTCTATCGAGCCGCCGCAAATGGGACAAATCATCGCTATGTCCTCCTTCAAACCAGATATGTTTCACATGAAACAGCAGTTTTCTCACGGTTTCGTCTCAAAAATACAGATTAGCTTTTTACAGGTGGGGCAGTAATACCCCTCGTTGGCTACGTCGTGGAGGTAAGCAGCCTTTGTGTTTTTAAAGGTCAGCTTCCGCTTCCAGCCGGTAAGACCGCCTTCTCCGGCCTTTTTGAAGTCCATCTCGGACACCCATTCCACCGTAGGGAAGGATCCCATGGACGACTGGACATTGATGCGCCCGCCCTGCATGATGGTATCGCAATAGGGACAAATCATAGTATACCGTTCCTTTCCGGAAAAAGATAGGGGAAAAAGTCAGAAATCAACAAAATTTTGAGCTGTTAGCCGTTAGCTATCAGCTGTTGCCGTCAAGCGGCACTTCCGAAGCTGCGCTTCTCCCTGTAGTCAGGTACTACTATTTGAAAGCGACCAGCTAAAACGGAAGCCAAGAGCGAAACTACCCGTTTGTAAAGAACTGCAAACGGTAAGCGTAGCGCGTAGTGCCAGGAACCACAAAGCGAATGGCTAAAAGCTAAGAGCTAATAGCTATTCTATCTGCTTTTCATCTGGCGGATGTCCGGCCCCTGGAATTGCAGCAGCTGGTACTCCCCCCGCAGGCGGGAGGCGGCCTGCATACTGTACCGCCCAGAAATTTCTTCCAGCATCAGGTTGGTGGAAATCACCGTGGCCCGGCTGGAAATCAGGCGGCTGTTGACCAGGTTATAGAGGGCGGACTGGACAAAGGGGGTGGTCATCTCGCTGCCCAGGTCGTCCAAAATCAGCAGGTCGCAGTTCAGGTAGCGTTTGGCGCTCTGTTGGGCCTCTGGTTCCCGTGTGAAATGCTCCGCCTCAAACTGGGCAAAGACGTGGATGGCGGTGTCATAGACCACGGAGAACCCTGCGGCGCTGACCGTCCCGGCAATGCAGGCAGAAAGGTAGGTCTTGCCCACGCCGGGGGTGCCGGTCATCAACAGGTTTTTGATGGGGAAGCTGCCAAACCCTACGGCGTACCGCCGACAGGTGTTGTAGACCGCCTGCATCTGCACCCGGTCCTGGCTGTAGCTGGGGCCGTAGTAGTCCAACTGGAACCGCTGGAAGGTCTGGCCCTGGAGGTCCAGCATGGAGGAAAGCAATTTATTCTGCTCCTCGGTGCAGAGGGTTTTCAGGCAGCCGCACATCTGCGCGCCCACCCAGCCCGTGTCCTTGCAGACGGGGCAGACGGGCTTTTCCTCCAGGCAGTCGGAGGCGTAGCCGTTTTTTTGCAACAAATGCTTGCGCTCCTGCTGGAGGGCCAGGTTTTTGTCCCGGATGGCGGCGATGGCCTGGGTGGGATCCTCGCCGGTGCGCAGAGCGGTTGTGGCTGCCAGCGCCACGGTCTGCCGGAGCTGTTGGTCGATGACCTGTATCCGGGGCAGCTGTTCATAGACCTGCTGCCGCCGCCGGGCGCAGTCCTGTTCGTTTTTTTCGCGGCGCTGGGCCAGCCGCTGGTTGGCGGCCCGGAGTACCTGGGGTTCGTAGGGCAAGGGGGTTCACCTCGATATAATGAGCAATGTGCAATTAGCAATTTGCAATGATAGGGAGCGTCAAATGCTGGCGGTTTTCCAGCAAATGAAATTGTTTTTTCTGGTTACCCCTTTGATTCAGCCTGGCTAGTGATTCTAGCGGGAAACCCCTCGTCGCGGCTTACGCCGCGCCACGGCAGGTTGTCAATCAAGTGCAACACTATTTT
>JAJQBR010000028.1 GCA_021203185.1 Clostridiales bacterium | reverse complement strand
CCATATCCAGTATTGTGTGAACCGTGTCATTCAACCGGAAGCGCAAACGCAGGAGAAACAGAAAACGAATACCGTGGAGCGATGAGAGGGGGATTTGCAGATGAATGTGTTTGAAGCGGTCAAGCAGTCTGTGACCACCCGGCAGGCTGCGGAGGCTTATGGAATACGGGTGAACCGGAACGGAATGTGTGTCTGCCCGTTCCACGATGACAGAACGCCCAGCATGAAGGTAGACCACCGCTTTCATTGCTTTGGCTGTCAGGCCGATGGGGATGTCATTGACTTCACGGCGAAGCTGTTCGATATGAACAGCAAGGGTGCCGCCGTCAAGCTAGCCGCTGACTTCGGAATCCCTTATGACTTGAACCGTGGCAGAGCTGCACAGGCCAGGGCCGCCCCTGTCAGGCCGAGGCTATCCCCAGCGCAGCAGGCCCGACAGGACGAGGACAGATGCTTCCGGGCCTACTGCAATTATCTTCATCTGTTGGAGGGTTGGAAAACGGAGTACCGGCCCAGAACGCCAGAGGACGAACCGGACAGGCGCTTTGTCGAAGCCTGTCAGAGATTGGATTACGTCCGATATGTGCTGGACGACATCCTGCTGACCGGCACCAAAGAAGAACGCACCGAATTCGTTGAAACGCACCGAGAGGAGGTCAAGCGGATTGAACAGAGGCTTGCAGAATCACCCACCCACGGCACCGCCGCCTGCACTGGAGACAGTAACCATGACGGAGCTATTCGACACGGCGTTCCCACCCAGGGAGCCGGTGATCGACGGACTACTTTACAGCGGAACTTACCTGTTTGTCGGAGCGCCGAAGATAGGCAAGCCTTTTTTTATGGCGCAACTCGCCTTCCATGTGGCAACGGGGCTGCCTCTGTGGAATTACCGTGTCAATAAGGGCGCTGTTCTGTATCTGGCACTGGAGGACAACTATGCCCGGCTGCAAAGCCGCCTGTCCAAGATGTTTGATGTGGAGAGTGCCGACGATCTCTACCTCTCCATCCGGGCTGAGACGTTGAACGGCGGCCTGGGGCAACAGATCGGGGACTTCACCCGGCAGCATCCGGATACCCGGCTCATCATTGTGGACACCCTGCAAAAAATCCGGGAGGCAACCAGTGAATCCTACAGCTACGCACTGGATTATGCAATCGTGTCCACCTTGAAAGAGTTCAGTGACCGGCTTAACATCTGCTTCATGGTCGTTCACCATACCCGGAAGATGGAGTCTGGAGATTCCTTCGATATGATCTCCGGCACCAATGGACTGCTGGGGGCCGCAGACGGGGCCTTTGTACTGCAAAGGAAAAAACGCACCGACAACACGGCGACGATGGCCATAGTGGGCAGAGATCAGAAGGACTTGGAGCTGTCCCTCTGCTTTGACCGGGAGCGCTGCCTCTGGGAGTTGGTCAGGCAGGAGACAGAACCGACCAAAGAACCGGCGGACGAAGTGGTTTTGAAGGTCGCAGTCTTCATGGAGGAACGGGACTGGTGGGGCGGCACCGCCACGGAGCTGCTGGAACAGATACCGGAGTTGAAGGTCAAACCCAACGCCCTCACACGGCGGCTGAACGTAAAGGTGTCTGAACTCTATAACGATTATGGTATCATCTACCGGCAGCGGCCCCGCACCGGCTCTGAGAGGGGCTTTACCCTGCTCCACAAATTTGTTGACCAGGATGGCAGACCAGAGGAATAACGATGTTTTCGAAAATCTCCGGTATGTAAAAACATCGTCATAACCGTCACATCGTCATGCTAAAGTACAAAGCACTTGAATCTCAAGCCCGGTATGGCTTTGTGCCAGCGCCAGGTGTCCGGCACGCTCTGACGGTTGCTCAGCAGCGGGCGTTTATGGAGCATATTGCGAGTCACCCGGTCTATTACCACTGGTGGCCGCTGTTCACGATTTTGCTGGGCACCGGCTGTCGTATCGGGGAGGCTCTGGGGCTGCGCTGGAATGATCTGGACTATGACAGGCGGATCATCAGCATCAATCACAGCCTGGTCTACTATCCGGTGGGTGAGAATCGCACCTCGGTCATGCACATCTCGAAGCCAAAGACGAAGGCCGGGGAGCGTACCATTCCCATGCTGGATTCCGTAAAGGACGCTTTTGAGATGCTGTACGAGGAGCAGAAGGAAACCGGCTGGAACGACGTGGAGATTGATGGGATGCACGGATTTATCTTCTGCAACCGGTTTGGAAACGTCCCCAATCCCCAGTCCATCAACCGGGCGATTAAGCGTATCATCGCAGATTATAATGCCGGTGAGGAGATCGCCGCAAAGAAGGAACACCGGGAGGCGGTACTGCTGCCCAACTTCTCGGCGCACCATCTGCGGCACACGTTTTGTACAAGGCTTTGTGAGAAAGAGACCAACCTGAAGGTCATCCAGTCCGTCATGGGGCATAAGGACATCCAGACTACAATGGACATCTACGCCGAGGCGACGGAGGAGAAGAAACAGGAATCATTTGAACGATTGGCTGCAACATTGGACGTATTTTAAGAAGGGCTCGTGGAGCCGTTTCGTCTGACAGCAAAATTCTTCAAAGGACAGCAAATTGACAGCAAATATGCGGGCATGACGGGGTATGACGAAGCGTGATGAATGGTCAGTTTCAGGCGAAAAACAGGGTTGTGAAGCACCATGAAGCATGACAAAGGCATCTCAAAAGTTATCCCGACGATGAAACCCATCGACCAGTAAAAATATTGATATATCAACGAAAAACGGCGTTTTCCGCTCCAACAAAAACGGAAAATAACCCAATTTTAACCCATTTAAATCAAAAGACACCCGACAGGGACGGTTTAACCCGCTACCCTGCCGGGTGATTTTTCTTTATTATGCGAAAGAATAGAGTTCTTTACATTCAATATACAATACATCGATTGCAAAGAAAATTCCCTCAAATTGCAAAAGCAAGTTATAAGTTGAAGGTATCATTGTTCAAAGAGACGCTGGGAATTGGCCGCTTTTTCCATCATAAAGGATGTTCTATTGCTCATGTTAGTTGGCAACCGTTATCCATCCAGTTGACACCATGACAAAGCCAATCAGGATTCCTGCCACAAAGCCAAACGTATGAACCAGAAAAGCGCTGATGCTTGTGTTTGCAAACACAAAATACACCAGAACAATGATGACATCCGGCCTGTACCACGACAGAAGAAACTGCTTCTGAAATCTGAGATAACACACAAGCAGGCAGGCGATTAGCGCAAAAATTCCGCTTGACGCACCGATGTCATATATCTGCTCAGAGATTACGATGGAATATGCCAGCTCTGAAAGAATACCGCCAAATAGAAACAGGAATACGGTCTGTCGTTTCTTTAAGAGGGAACTGAGGAGAGAACTCACGGAAAGCAAGGCGACAGAATTGGCCAGCAAATGTCGGGGATTGTGGTGTAGAAACAGGCAGGTAAGGAAACGGTGATACTCCCCATCGAGATACTGCAAACCGGTGGTTCCCCAATAGATAAAACTATCCTCTATCCTCTGCAACGCAACAAAGATCGCACTAAAAAGGATGACGAGAAAAATCGCAGCTGCATTGCGGTGTCCCCATTCTTTGATTTTGCTCATATCAGAACCCTTTCTCAATTTGCAGTTAAACTCCCTTGTCGCATCAGTCGCTTCCGGGCGTTTATTCACGGTTTTCCTCCCGCTGAAGCTGCGGCTTAAACCAGCTATTGTGACTGCACGGGCAACACAATCAGATTATGCAACATACATTGCGCTAAAGCAAGCGATGATTGCCTATTATGCGACATCTGCCGGACATTGTTGCTTGATGAACAGGCTGTGGCATAGTAGAATGAAATCACGCAACAGGTGTTGTGCGTTGACTGTCACGAATCTGCTCATTTGTTTGAGGTGAGCCAGTCAAAAGGAAAAAAGGAGGCTTCCAATGATCCTGTTTTTCATCATAATCGGAATACTTGCTGTGCTGATCCTTTTCGTTTTGCTCTATTGCAATCGGGCGTTTCCGGAAGCGCTTGAAATCGCCAGCGAAATGGAACTGGTGGGGAAGGACTGTTATTTCCACGGTGAGAGCAACGTCGGCTTTCTCATTTTCTCAGGAGCGAAAACGGATGACCGGGCGTATGCCTATCTTGCAAAGCTGCTGCATGAAAAAGGACATACCGTGATAATCCCAAGGCAACGGTTTCATATGAGTGCGTTTGGAACGAAGCACGGATTGGAAATTATGGATTCTAATCCTCAAATCAAAAAATGGATTTTGATTGGTCATTCCCTTGGCGGGATGCCCGTCAGCCGGATTGCAGCGTCCCGGTCGGACGAACTGATAGGGGTAGCGTTTCTGGCAACATTTGCTTCCATCGACCTGTCAGGTCTCGATCTTGCCGCCATTCGTATTACGGCAGAACATGACGGCGTGATGAACAATGACACGATGGACACCTACAATGGTAATCTGCCAAAAAACGCGGCGAATATCATGCTGGAAGGTGCGAACCACCAGGGATTTGCAGCATACCGTTCTACGTCGGGCCGGGACGGGAAAGCCTCGATTTCCTGGCAGGAGCAAAATGAACAGACCATACAACTGATTCTAACCTTCTTCTCAGAGCAAATCGATGAAACAACTTTTAATGGGGCATAAGTCTCTGGCAGGAAAGGATGTGGTGTATGAAAAGAAGAGTACAGTCCGATGAAATAGAGCGGGCTGCTTCCATCATCTGCGCAGTTGGGAACGATTCCCAGCACGGTCTGACCTTAAACTCGGAGAGCAGTTATTACTTCGGAGAAGATGTCTACGGCGTCATTCCTTACACGCTTGCCGGGAAAAGAGCCATGAGCCAGGGCGACCCGGCCTGCAAACCGGAAGATGCAGAGTCGCTGGTCGATGAATATTTGCTTTTTTGCAGGAACAAAGGATATAAGCCGATTTTTAATTCTGTCAGCAAAGAAATGGCTGATGTGTTGAAATGCAGAGACTTCCGGGTACTGCGGTACGGAGAAGAAGCAATTTTGGATTTGGCAAGCTATTCTCTGGCAGGCGGAAAAAAGGGCGCCTTGCGAAGAAACGTGGCAAAGTTGAACAGGGCAGGCGTAGTCCTGCTGGAATACCGTTCGGATTCTGCCCGTGATCCCACTCTGGAAAAGGAAATTTCTGAGTTAGAGGAACAATGGTTTGCGGATAAAAAACTGAATCTGACCTATTCTGTTGGCGACTTACAGTTTGACAGACCTTACGGCAGACGCTACTTCATTACCAGAGACAGGGATGGAACGCTTCTCACTGTTCTGTCGTTTCTTCCCTACCGTCAAAAGAAGGGATACTGTGTGGATGTCATGTACCGGAAACTGGACGGGCCAACCGGAGCGATGGAACACGCCATCATCTCAGCGGCTATGAAAATGAAAGAGGACGGCGTGGAGGAGGTCAGCTTGAATATCGCACCCCTGGCGGGAATCGATATTACAAAACCGGATACCGTCAAAGCAGAGAAACTCATGTATGAAATATTCAATCAGATGGACTTCGGCTATGATTTCAAGAATCTTTACCGTTTCAAAAGCAAGTTTGCGCCATCGAACTGGAAGCCCAGATATCTGGTTTACGACCGCAGGATTTCTCTGGTGCGGCTGGCGACCTCCATTACGGACGCAAAGGGCGCCGCTGACCCTGCGCTTTATATGCAGTATAAAAAATTTTTCATCTCCCTGCTGTTATCTCCAGACCGGCACAAGAGATCTGAGAATTAAGGAAGCGCTGTTTTGCCCAATGAAAAGGAATTTCTACAGGATTTGGAGCAAGGCCCGGTCAGCTGTTATTCCATGCTGATACCCTTCAACAGTTCATTTTCAACCACCTGGGTACGCTCTCCTTCGATGCAGTAAACCCGGTGCAGAAAGACGTTCATATGTTCCCCCAGGCGGATCTCCCGGCGCTCCAGGGAGCGGTTGGTCAGCAATGTGATGCCGTGAACCTTCAACCGCACCTCCAGAGAGCTGCCCCGGAAGCTGATACCGGTGACGATTCCATCCTCTGCTCGGTCTACGTAGTCTTGCATTTGGGAGTTGTCCGTCTTGAACGCATCCACAAATTCCGGCCGAATGAGAATCTTGTGTCCCGCAGGCAGACCGTCGAAGCCACGGAAACCGGCCAGATTTTCCACCACGCTGGAATTGCCCGCAAACTGGGCTACGAAGGGGGTCTGTGGGTGCAGATAAATCTCCGTTGGCGTCCCCATCTGCTCGATGCGGCCTTCGTTGAGGATGATGATGTCGTCGGCCACCTCCAGCGCCTCTTCCTGGTCGTGGGTGACAAAAATGCTGGTGATGCCCACCTGCACGATCATATCCCGGAGCCAGACCCGCAGCTCCTTGCGCACCTTGGCGTCGATGGCCGCGAACGGCTCGTCCAGGAGCAACAAGCTTGGGTCGGGGGCGATGGCTCTGGCGAAGGCCACCCGCTGCCGCTGGCCGCCGGAGAGCTGGTTGGGATACCGCTTCTCCAGACCGGTCAACCCGATGAGCTGAATCAGCTCCGTGACCCGCGCGCGAATCTCCGCCTTGCTCTTCTTTTGTACCTTCAAGCCAAACGCGATGTTGTCATAGACGTTCATATAGCGGAACAGGGCATAGTTCTGGAACACGAACCCAATGCCGCGCTCTCCCGCCGGAACATCGTTGACGTTCTTCCCGTTGATGAGAATATCGCCGCTGTCCTGCTGTTCCAGCCCGGCAATCATACGGAGGATGGTAGTCTTTCCGCTGCCGCTGGGTCCCAGCAGGGCCGCCATTTTGCCCTGCTCCACGCCAAAGGTGATGTCTTTGGCCGCCTCATAGTCGTCAAACTGCTTGCAGAGCTGTCTTGTCTCAATGAACATTTACAATCCCTCCGTTTTTAGCTATTAGCTCCTAGCTTTTAGCTATTAGCTTTGTGGTGCCTGGCATTGCGTGCTGCGCTTACCGTTTGCACTTCTTGACAAACGGGTAGTTCCACTCTCAGCTTCCTTTTTGGCTGTTCCCTTTAGGCTCGCAGCACTCAACTAACAGCTAACAGCTAACGGCTAACAACTCTTTTTCGCCCGCCATTCGGCGATATTCTTCAAAACCAACATGACCAGCGCCAACAACACCAGGATGGAGGAAACCGCGAAAGCCTGAGTGATGGCCTCCGCGCCGCCGGACATATAGAGCGCATCCACCTCCAACGGCAGGGTGAAGGTCTCGCCCCTGGCCTTGGAGACGGCATAGACTGCGCCGAACTCCCCGAACGCCCGCGCTGCACACAGCACCATCCCGTAGATGAGCGGCCACTTGATGTGGGGCAGCGTGACCCGGCGGAAGATGGTCAGCCCTCGCGCCCCCAACTGAGCGGCGGCCTCCTCCTCGGCGCAGCCCTGGAGGTTCATGGCCGGCAGCAATTCCCGCAGCACATAGGGGAAGGTGACAAAAATCGTCGCCAGCACCACGCCGGGGATGGAGAACACCAGAGCGATGTCCGTGCCAAAGGTGTCGTTGAACCAGTTGACCGCCGGCGTAACCAGACCGCTGCGGCCAAACATCATAATGAACGCCAGACCTGCGATGACCGGAGAGATGGAATACGGGATATCAATTAAGGTTGTGAGCAGACTTTTCCCTCGAAAGTCAAACTTGGTCAGCAGCCAGGAGGCTGCCAACGCGAAAAACGTGTCTACCAGCAGGGCAATGACCGCCGCCAGCAGCGTAACGCCCAGGGCGGAGAGGGTGGTCTTTGCCGTGACCGCGTTCCAGTACAATTCCCAGCCGTCTTTCAGCGCCCGATAGAGGACTTCCACCAGGGGCCAAACCAGCATCACCGCAAAGAACAGCACTCCTATGGCAATTAACGCAATTTGTCCCGCCGACAGGCGGGCTTTTTTCTTCTGTTTCATTGCGCACCTTCCTCTCACCGGGTCCGCCGGGCGGCAAACCACTGCACCAGATTCAGCAGAAACATCAGCAAAAAGGAGATCGCCAGCAGCACCAGGGCGATGGCGGCAGCGCCAACGTAGTCGGCGCTGCCAGAATTGAGTTTCTGCATAATGACGTAGGACACCACCTGGGTGCCGTTTTTGCTGCTGTTGCCGGAGATGTAAATGACGCTGCCGTACTCGCCGATGCCCCGCGCCAGGGCCAGCCCGAAGCCGGTCAGCAGGGCCGGGGTCAGTTCCGGCAGGATGACGTGGCGGAAGGTGAAGCCCTTCGATGCCCCCAGCATCAGCGCCGCTTCCTCGCAGGAGGTCGGCAGCTTGCGCAGCACCGGCTGAATGGAACGCACTACAAAGGGAATCCCCACAAACACCAAAGCGATCACCAGCCCCACTCGGCTGTAAGAGCCTTGAATCCCGATACGGCTCAGCGCCTGACCCAGAACCCCCTGGTCGGAGTACATCTTGGCCAGAGTGATGCCCGCCACGGCGGTAGGCAGGGCGAAGGGCAGCTCAATCATGCCGTCGATGAGCCGCTTGCCAGGAAACTCGTAACGTTCCAGAATCCAGGCCAGAATCAGCCCGAACACGCAGTTGACGGCCGCCGCAATCAGGGCGCACAGGATGCTGGTCTGGAAAGCCCCCACCACGTTGCTCCGGGTGATGGTTTCCCAAAACTCCGCCGGGGTCAGTTCAAAGGAACGGATCAGCACCGAGGCCAGCGGCAGCAGAATCAGCAGGGACAGCATGGTTACGGTGATACCCAGCGTCAGGCCAAAGCCCGGAATTACTCTGTTTCGTTTCTTTTTCATCCTGTGCTCCGTCAGCTGTTGTAAATTTCGTCAAAAATCCCGTCGTCCTGGAAGAATTTTTCATAGGCTGCGTCCCAGCCGCCGAAGTCATCGATGGTACACAGCACCACGTCCAGGTCAAACACGTCGGAGAACTCGCTCAAAATCTCCTGGTTGGTGGGGCGGTAGTAATACTCCCCGATGAGCCGCTGGGCCTCGTCGGTGTAGAGGTATTCCAGGTATTCCTGCGCCACTTCCTCTGTGCCGTGGTCGGCCACGTTTTCGTCCACGATGGCCACCGAAGGCTCCGCCAGGATGCTGACGCTGGGGGTGATAAGCTCATATTCGCCGGGGTAATCCGCCATGGTCTGGAGGGCCTCGTTCTCCCAGGCGATCAGCACATCCCCCTGGCCGTTCTCTACGAAGGTAGTGGTCGCGCCCCGCGCGCCGGAGTCCATGACCAGCACGTTGGCGTAAAGCGCGCGCATAAATTCCTTCATTTGCGCCTCATCCGAGCCGTCCTGCTGCCAGACGTAGTACCAGGCGGCCAGGAAGTTCCAACAGGCGCCGCCGGAGGACTTGGGGTCCGGGGTGATGATGTCCACGCCCTCCTGAATCAGGTCGTCCCAGTCCTGGATGTTCTTCTCGTTGCCGGAACGCACCAGAAAGACGATGGTGGAGGTGTAGGGGGAGCTATTGTTGTCAAACTCGTCCAGCCAGCCTTCATCGATCATTCCCTCCTGCTCAATCAGAGTAATGTCGTGGGCCAGCGCCAGTGTCACCACATCGGCCTCGTTGCCCTCGATGACAGAGCGGGCCTGAGAACCGGAACCGCCGTGGGATTGAGTGATCTCCACCGTCACGCCATACGTATCCTGATAATAGGCGGAAAACAGCTCGTTATATGCCGCGTAGAACTCTCGTGTGGGGTCGTAGGACACGTTCAGCAGCTCGATCACATCGCTGTCCTCCCCCTCCGAGGCCTCGCCGGAGGAGGAACCGCAGCCGGTCAGCAGCCCGGCCAACAGGCAGACGCACAGGCCCAGGGCAATCGTTTTGGTAAGGTGCTTGGGGTTCATTGGATTGCAGTACATGGTATGCTCCTTTTTAGTCAAACGTTTGCGTTACGGAGTTGCGATTAATTTTCCAGAAACGACCTGATTTTTCAGAGTTTGACTTGCTCATACCTGTAAATCTACACCGGTATATCCCCCTTGTCAACGGGAAATTACACAAACGTTTGCGTTTTTCCTTGCAATTCGTCCGCGCATCCGTTACAATGGTTCCAGACTGCTACAGGAGGGAATGCCCTATGTCGCTGAAACAAATTGCCGAGATGGTGGGAACATCGGTTTCCACCGTCTCCCGCGTACTCAACAACGCCTCGCCCAAGTGCGCCTCGAAGGAATTGCAGGAGCGCATCTGGTCGGCGGCCCATGAAATCGGCTACCGCCCCAACGAAGCCGCACGCACACTACAGAGCGGTGGAACAAAAAAAGGCGCGGAGACGCTCCCGCAAGTCACCGTGCTGATGGCTCGATTCCAAAAGGTGGAGTCGGATCCCTTTTTTGAAGATTTGCTGTACTGCCTGAAAACAGAACTGTACGCCCAGGGTGCGCTGCTGCACCGGGTCGTTTACGACGGGGAGGGGATGGAGGCGGAGGTGGCCGCCTCCAACGGCGTAATTGTGCTGGGCCGCTGCTCCCATTCGCTCCTGGAGCGGCTCCAGCAGCAGAACCGGAATATTGTGGGCATTTGGCGCAACACCATGGATTTTGCGGTGGATGAGGTGGTCTGCGACGGCAAAAAGGCTGCGGAGCTGGCTATGGAGCATCTGATTGGGCTGGGCCACCGAAGCATCGCTTACATCGGGGACTGTTCCTTCGAGAGCCGATATGTGGGCTATTGCAGCAGCCTCATTCAGCACGACATCCCCATCAATTACGACCTCATCAAATCCACCGACCAGACCTTTACCCAGGGCCGCCAGGCCATTCTGGAGCTTTTGGAAGGGGAGAGCGCTTTCTCCGCCGTGTTTTGCGCCAACGACATCACCGCAGTCAGCGTCCTCCAGACACTGATTGAGCAAAAGCGGCGGGCTGGCCGCCCCATCTCGGTCATTTCCATCGACGACATCGAAGGACTGTGGAACCGGGAACCGGCGCTGACCACCGTCCACATTCCCCGGCAGGAGATGGCGCACATGGCGGTGCAAACGCTGTTGGATCGCATTCGCCGGGGGCATCAGGAGACGGTACGCATCGAATTTCCCTGCAAAATCATCCAGCGGGAGAGCTGTTTTCGACTCTCTTCTATGAATCCTGCATGAGACAGAAGAAACAGGCTTTCCGGCGTTCCTTTTCAATTTGCGTACCGTTCCCGTGGAAAAATCCTGCCCATTGCTCCTTTTTTACCTCATTTCAATCAAATTGTTGGGTTCACAACCTGCCTTCCTCATGGTATAATATTTACTGGTTATCCCTTTTACTCAGCCTTATGAGCAGTTTAGCTCTTAGCTTTTAGCC
>JAJQBR010000125.1 GCA_021203185.1 Clostridiales bacterium | reverse complement strand
CACTATTATTCCGTGTTATTTTTCTCTACCCCAACTCTTGACATAGAACCTTTTTGTTTGACGAAGAAAGGGCGGCTGCCCTTTGACAGCCGTCCTTTTGGATTTGAAAAAATCTTACTTCAGCTCGACCTTGCCGCCGACGGCCTCGACCTTCTCCTTCAGAGCGTCGGCGTCTTCCTTGGAAGCGGCCTCTTTCAGAGTGGTGGGGGCGTTCTCGACAGCAGCCTTGGCGTCGGCCAGGCCCAGACCGGTGATCTCGCGGACAGCCTTGATGACCTTGATCTTACCCTTGGGGTCAGCCAGGCCAACCAGGACGACGTCGAACTCGGTCTTTTCTTCCACAGGCTCGGCAGCGGCAGCACCAGCGGCGGGGGCAGCCATAGCGGCGGCGGAAACACCGAAGGTCTCCTCCAGAGCCTTGACCAGCTCGGACAGCTCCAGGACGGACAGAGCCTTTACTTCTTCAACGATGGCATCGATTTTCTCAGACATGGTAATTACCTCCTAAATAGAGTAAATTCAAAAGTAGGTGGCCGGGATGAGTTTGCCCGGCAAAAGGGGCCGAACTTATTCGGCAGCGGGAGCCTCCTCGGCGGCGCCGCCCTTGCTCTCGGCGATGGCGGCGATGACGGCGGCCAGGCTGGTGATGGGAGCCAGCAGGGTACCCATGACCTGGGCTTGCAGATCCTTCTTGGAGGACAGCGTGGACATCTGAGCGATCTCAGCTTCAGACAGCACCTTGCCTTCCATGAAAGCGGCCTTGATGTGGAACTTATCGTCGCCCATCTTCTTGGCGTAGTCAGCGATGACCTTGATGGGAGCGATGGGGTCCTCTGTGCCGGTGGCCAGAGACGTGTTGCCGTGCAGCACCTCATCCAGAGCGGACAGACCCGCGTCATCCAGAGCGCGGCGCACCATGGTGTTCTTCACCACGGCGTAGGAAACACCGGCCTGACGGGCGATGTTGCGCAGCTCGGTATCCTGCTCCACGGTGATGCCGGAGTAGTCCACCAGCACACCGGACTGAGCGGTTTTCAGCTGATCCTCCAGAGCGGCGACGACGGCCTTCTTGGACTCCAGAACCTTTGCGTTAGGCATAATTGTTTTCACCTCACAAAAAGAAAATCCTCCGCGTCGAAAGACAGGAGGACAGTAAGCAGCAAAACAGGGATGTCTTGATGCACTCTCGGCAGGCGGACAAGCCATTGATCTCACGAACCTGCTGTCTTTGAACGCAAAACGTAGTATAGCATGGCGGAACGGGTTTTGTCAACCCGTTCCGCCATGATTTTTACCCAAAATCAGAGGGAATTAGCCCAGCTTGGCGGGGTTCACCTTGACACCGGGACCCATAGTGGAGGCCACGGTGCAGGTGCGGATATACTGGCCGCGGGCGGCGGCGGGCTTGGCCTTGATGACCGCGCCCACCAGGGCGTTGAAGTTCTCCTGGAGCTTCTCGGTGCCGAAGGAGACCTTGCCGATGGGGCAGTGAATGATGTTGGTCTTGTCCAGACGGTACTCGACCTTACCGGCCTTGGCGTCCCGGACGGCCTTGGCCGCGTCGGGGGTGACGGTGCCGGACTTGGGAGAGGGCATCAGGCCCTTAGGGCCAAGCAGACGGCCCAGACGGCCTACGAAACGCATCATGTCGGGGGTGGCAATGACCACATCGAAGTCGAACCAGTTCTCCTTCTGGATCTTCTCCACCAGGTCCATGTCGCCCACGTAGTCCGCGCCGGCTTCCCGGGCGGCGTCGGCCTGGGCGTCCTTGGCGAACACCAGCACCCGGACGCTCTTGCCGGTGCCGTTGGGCAGCACGATGGCGCCGCGAACCTGCTGGTCGGCGTGACGACCGTCTACACCCAGCTTCAGGTGCAGCTCAACGGTCTCGTCAAACTTGGCCTTGGCGGTCTTACAGACCAGATCCAGGGCCTCGCTGGTATCGTAAAGATTGCCTTTTTCAATCAGCTTCAGGCTGTCGTTGTATTTCTTACCCATAGATCACATACCTCCTTAGTCGCCCACGACGACGCCCATGGAACGGGCGGTGCCGGCGATCATGGACATGGCGGCCTCCAGAGAGGCGGCGTTCAGGTCGGGCATCTTGGTCTCGGCGATCTTCTGCACGTCGGCCTTGCTGATGGTAGCGACCTTGGTCTTGTTGGGCACGCCGGAGCCGGTCTCGATGTTGCACGCCTTCTTGATGAGGACGGCGGCAGGGGGCGTTTTGGTCACAAAGGTGAAGGAGCGGTCGGCGTAGACGGTGATGATCACGGGGATAATCATGCCCACGTCCTTCTTGGTGCGCTCGTTAAACTCTTTGGTGAACGCGGCAATGTTCACGCCGTGCTGGCCCAGGGCGGGGCCGACGGGGGGAGCGGGAGTCGCCTTGCCGGCGGGGATTTGCAGCTTCACATAGCCGGTGATTTTCTTCTTTTTCGCAGGTGCCACGAGGAATACCTCCTTATTAGTTTCATACTCTTGTGTGTTGCGGCGGCTGGGGTCAGTCCTCCTGAATCAGCTCTACCTGATCCAGATCCAGCTCCACCGGGGTCTCCCGGCCGAACATGGACACGACCACGCGGACCTTCTCCCGGTCCACATCGACCTCTTCCACCACACCCAGGAAGGACGAAAGCGCCCCGCCTGTGATTTTCACGCTGTCGCCAGCGTTGTAGCCCACGGAAATCTCGTGTTTTTCCATGCCCATCGCCTTGACCTCTTCATCAGTCAGGGGGATGGCCTTGTTGCCGGAACCGACAAAGCCTGTCACGCCGCGGATGTTGCGGACGATGTGCCAGGTCTCGTCGGTCAAAATCATCTTCACCAGCACGTAACCGGGGAACGTTTTGCGCTCCACGGTTTTGGGGCCGTTGTCGGTGATCTCGGTGACGGTTTCCATGGGGATTTCGACCTGCTGGATCAGGTCGCGCAGATTGCGGTTATCGACGTGCTTGGTAATCGTGCTGGCCACCGTGTTCTCGTACCCGGAATACGTGTGAACCACATACCACTTCGCAGTTTCAGCCATGTCGATTTACCTCAGCCCTGGAACAGGTGGAGCAGAGCGTTGATGACTGCAGCGGCCACCGCGTCCAGCACCCAGACGAACACGCCCACCACCAGGATGCACACCAGCACCGCCGCACACGCCTTGAACAGTTCGTTCCGCTTGGGCCAGTGGACTTTCTTCAGCTCCAGTTTTGTTTCATGGGCCCAGTTTCTCAGAGAACGCCAATGGCGGACAAACCAGTTAGGTTTCTTTTCCTTCCCTTTTTTGTCAACTTTGGCCTTGGGTTCTTTTGCTTTTTTAGCCATGATACGCACCTTTCCTCATTAACAGCACACTTACTTGGTTTCCGTGTGTTCCGTGTGCTTCTTGCAGAAGGGGCAATACTTCTTCATCTTCAGGCGGTCAGGGGTGTTTTTCTTGTTCTTCATGGTGTTGTAGTTCCTCTGCTTGCACTCGCTGCAGCGGAGCGTGACTTTCACACGCGCAACGCCTTTCGCTTTGGCCATATTCGGCACCTCCTTAGGTTTGTGGGATCTGTTCCCTGTCAATCAAAACATTAAAACGCCGGATTTCCGGCAGATTGACCTGAAACAGGCTGATACTGTCGAACTCCGGCACAAAATTCCGCAGGAAATCCCTGCGGCAACGTTATTAAGAGGGGTTCGGCAATCGGTTTTGCCTCCCTGCGCTGGTCTGCTTGTGGCCTGGAAAGGGATGGCACGGGCTAAAAAACCCGCAGCAACAAAGCCGCTTTCCCGCAGGTGGAGATATTATAGCACGCCCTGCGGCGGTTGTCAATCTTTTTTTCTTCTATTTTTATGCGTTTTAGGGGTTTACAAGCGGCCCCAGACGGCGTATAATGCTCCTTGTGAACGGAATAATTCTTCAGGGCAGGGTGCAAGTCCCTACCGGCGGTACAGCCCGCGAGCCGAAAGGCATGATCCGGTGGAACTCCGGGGCCGACAGTATAGTCTGGATGAAAGAAGAAAGTGACCGTACTCCCTTTGTCTGTGCCGTCAGGCCGCATGGAGAGGCAGTCCGCGCTCTGGGATGGGATGCCATTTCAGAGCTTTTTTGTTTCAGAAGCGCAGTCGTGGCAGGCGAAAGTTAGCTTGCGCGAACCAACGCGTCCTGTGGAGCAGTTTCCCACAGGACGCGTTTTTTGTGCGCGACAGTGGAGATACTAACGCAGTATCGCTCTAATCGTGCTGTGTTATTTAAAACGAAAGGCAGGCGAAACCATGACAGACCAGGATTTTATGCGCCAGGCCATTGAGCTTGCCCGGCGTGGAACCGGCTGGACCAACCCCAACCCGTTGGTAGGGGCAGTCATCGTCAAAGACGGAGAAATCATCGGCGAGGGTTATCACGCCAGATATGGCGGCCTCCACGCGGAGCGGAGCGCCCTGGCCTCCCTCCGGGGGAGCGCCCAGGGAGCCGCCATGTATGTGACGCTGGAACCATGCTGTCACTATGGGCGGCAGCCCCCCTGCACCCAGGCGATTCTGGAGAGCGGCATCAAGAAGGTTTTTGTCGGTTCAAGAGACCCCAACCCGCTGGTGGCGGGCAAGGGGGTGCAGATGCTCCGAAAAAACGGCGTACAGGTGACAGAGGACTTCCTGCGGGATGAGTGCGACCGGCTGAACCTGGTGTTTTTCCACTATATCACCACCAAAACCCCCTATGTGGTGATGAAATACGCCATGACTGCGGACGGCAAAATCGCCACCCGCACCGGGGCTTCCAGGTGGATCACCGGGGAACCGGCCCGGCAGAAGGTGCAGGAGCTGCGGGCCACCTACTCCGGCATTATGGCGGGCATTGGCACCGTTCTGGCGGACGACCCCTTGCTGAACGTGCGGCTGGAGGGCAGGCGCAGCCCGGTTCGCATTGTCTGCGACAGCCGCCTGCGCATCCCCCTGGACAGTCAAATCTGCGCCACTGCACGGCAATACAAAACCATCGTGGCCTGCGCCGCGTGTCCCGACCGGTTGAAAGAAGCGGCGTTGGAAAATCTGGGAGTGCAGGTACTCCCCTGCCCTGCCGACGATGGGAAAGTAAATCTCCCTGCGCTGATGAAGGAGCTGGGCGCCATGGGCATCGACAGCGTTTTGCTGGAGGGCGGCGGTACCTTGAACGAGAGCGCGCTGCGAGCGGGTATTGTCCGGGAGATCAGGGCGTTCGTGGCCCCAAAGCTGTTCGGCGGGGGCAGCAAATCCCCGGTGGAGGGGGCTGGCGTGGCCCTGCCGGACGAGGCGTGGCAATTGGAACTGGCGGAGGTTGCCCAAATCGGGGACGACCTGTTGCTGGACTACCGGGTAAGGAGGACAGAGGATGTTTACAGGACTGATTGAGGAATTGGGCAGCGTTCGGCGGCTGACGCTGGGCGGTATCTCCGGGCAGCTTTCCATCCGGGCGAAGAAGGTGCTGGAGGGGACGAAAATCGGCGACAGCATCGCCGTAAACGGCGTGTGCCTGACGGTCATCGCCCTGGGGCCGGACGGCTTCACGGCGGACATCATGGCCGAGACCGCCCGCCGCAGCAGTTTGGGAAGCTGTCGCCCCGGGGATCTGGTGAATTTGGAGCGGGCCATGCCCGCCGATGGGCGCTTTGGGGGGCATCTGGTGGCCGGTCACATCGACGGCACCGGCGCCGTCGCCGCCCTGCGGCGGGAGGAAAACGCTGTCTGGGTCAAAATACGCGCCGGGGCGGAACTTCTGCGGCTGGTGGTGGAGAAAGGCTCCATCGCCATTGACGGTGTCAGCTTGACTGTGGCGGAGGTGACGGAGCGGGACTTTCAGGTGTCCATCATCCCCCACACTGGGGCGGAGACCACCCTTCTGCGAAAAAAGCCGGGGGACGTGGTCAACCTGGAGACGGACGTCGTTGGGAAATACGTGGAAAAGCTGTTGCACAGACCGTCAGCCGAACCCCCGGCGGAAAGCGCGCTGACCATGGATTTTTTGAAAGAGTACGGATTTTAAGGAGGGAACGCATATGCAACGCGAATACAACACCATTGACGAGGCGCTGGACGACCTGCGAGCCGGGCGCATCATCGTCGTCATCGACGACCCGGACCGGGAAAACGAGGGAGACATGATCTGCGCGGCCCAGTTTGCCACCACGGAGAACGTCAACTTTATGGCTGTCCACGCCAAAGGGCTGATTTGCACCCCCATGAGCGCGGCAGTGGCGGCCCGGCTGGGCCTGGAGCAGATGGTCAAGGTGAACACTGACAACCACTCCACCGCCTTCACCGTGTCCATCGACCATGTGGACACTACCACCGGCATCTCCGCCGCCGAGCGGGGGTACACCTGCCGTAAGTGCGTGGATCCGGCCACCAGGCCGAAGGAGCTGCGCCGCCCCGGCCATGTGTTCCCACTGGTAGCCCGGCGGGGCGGCGTGCTAACCCGCAACGGTCACACCGAGGCCACGGTGGATCTCTGCCGCCTGGCGGGGCTGGAGGAGTGCGGCCTGTGCTGCGAAATCATGCGGGAGGACGGCACCATGATGCGCACCACCGAGCTGTTGGCGCTGTCGAAGGAGCTGGGGCTGAAGGTCGTCACCATCCACGACCTCCAGGACTATCTGCGGATCCACGAAAAGCACGTGGTTCGGGAAGCCTGCGCCCAGCTCCCCACCCAGTACGGGGAGTTCCAAATCTACGGCTACGTCAACGACCTGACCGGGGAGCATCATTTAGCTCTGGTAAAAGGGGACCTGGGCGACGGGGAAAACATCCTCTGCCGGGTCCACTCGGAATGTCTGACCGGGGACACCTTCGGCTCCCTTCGGTGCGACTGTGGCTTGCAGCTCCAGCAGGCCATGACCCAGGTGGAACAGGAGGGCCGGGGCATCGTCCTCTATATGCGGCAGGAGGGCCGGGGTATCGGCCTCATCAACAAACTGAAAGCCTACGAGCTGCAAGAGCAGGGGCTGGACACAGTGGAGGCCAACGTCCGGTTGGGTTTCGCCCCGGACCTGCGGGAATACTGGGTGGGAGCGCAGATTCTGGCTGACCTGGGGGTGAAGTCCCTGCGGCTGCTGACCAACAACCCGGATAAGGTCTATGGGCTGTCCGGCTTCGGGCTGGAGATTCGGGAGCGGGTACCCATCGAGGTGCCGCCCCAGCGGTATGACTCCTTCTATCTGAAAACCAAACAGAAGAAGATGGGGCATATTTTCACGCAAATCAAAGTGTAATCCAATTTGCAATTAGCAATGTGCAATTATGAATCTCAGGAGGTAATCACCATGAAAGAAATTCGCGTTTTGGAAGGAAAAGTCGTCGCCCCCAAGGGCATGAAGGTGGGCATCATTGCCTCCCGGTTCAACGAGATCATCGTCAACAAGCTGCTGGGCGGCGCGGTGGACGGTCTGGTGCGCCACGGCGTGGACGAGGACAACATCACCGCCGCCTGGGTGCCGGGGGCCTTTGAAATCCCCATCGTCGCCTCCAAAATGGCCCAGTCCGGGGAGTACGACGCGGTCATCTGCGTGGGCGCGGTCATCCGGGGGGACACCTCTCACTATGACTACGTGTGCAACGAGGTCTCCAAGGGCATTGCCCAGGTGGGGCTGGCTACGGGGGTACCGGTGCTGTTCGGCGTCATCACCACCGAGAACATCGAGCAGGCCATCGCCCGGGCGGGCAGCAAGGCGGGCAACAAGGGCTATGACTGCGCCCTCTCCGCCATCGAGATGGTCAATCTGATGGGGCAGATGTAAAACTCGACACAAAACAGCGCTGCGGGATTCTGTGGAATCCGCGCAGCGCTGTGTCGTTGTATTCAGTTTTCTGGCAGATGGTCACTCCCCCACCAGCGCCATAAACTCCGCCTCGTCCATGACGCGGATGTCCGCTTTTCCGGCTTCGGTCAGTTCTCTGGCCTTGCGCTCCTTGCCGCTCTCCGGCGCGGCGGCGGACTGCCCCTGGCGGCCCACCACCAGCACGTCCGTCTTGGCGGAGACGCCGGACTTGACCACCGCGCCCTTGTTGACCGCCCGCTGAACGGCCTCGGCCCGGTCAATGGCCAAATCGCCGGTGAACACCACCGTTTTCTGATACAGCGGGTGGGTCAGGTCGAACTGCTCCACCGTGGCGGTCACGTCGGAGAGCCGCACCGCCTTAGCCGCGTAGCGCTGGTAGGTGGATGTCTTGCGGTGGAAGTCGGTGGTAGTCAGCCGCCGCTGGCGGAGGCAGTCCCGGACGCTGGCGCACCCCGCCAGCTTCGCGCAGCGGATGGCGACCTCCGCGCAGGCCACTGCGTCGTCCAGGGCGTTGTGGTGATGCTCCAGAGCGATGCCGAAATATTCACAGCAGGCGTCCAGCCCGTGCCGCCCCGGCACCACGTTTTTCACCATTTGCAGGGTGTCCGCATACCGGAAGTTGAGAATCTTGTCAGACTGGGACAGACTCTTGCGGAGTACGCCCACGTCAAACCGGGCGTTATGGGCCAGCACCAGCGTCCCATCGAAGAACCGGCGCAGTTCCGGCCAAAGCTGATCCAGGCTGGGCTGGTCGGCGGTCTGGGCGGGGGTGATGCCGTGAACCCGGACGTTAGCCTCCTCGTAGCGGTTCTCCGGCGGCTGGATGAGGTGATACCAGGTGTCCACCACCTCCAGTCCCCGAACCACCGCCACGCCCAGGGCACAGGCGCTGTCCGGCTTCCCTGTGGCGGTCTCAAAGTCGATGGCGACGCAGTCTGCCTCCGGGGCCGCCGCCGGTTTGGGGGTGGCCTTCCGCCGGGGCGCGGGGACCTGGCGACGTTTGGTCTGCATTTCCACCAGGTAGTCCGGGTGGATGCAGTGCAGCGTCTCCCCCACCCGGATGACCAGGGTGCAGCCGTCCGCCGTCCCCTCGGCGGTGCAGGGCGTCGGCTCCGCCGCGTCGATGCCGACGTAGACCAGCTCCTTGGGGGCGGTGTAGGTCTTGGGGGTCAGCTTGTGTTCCTTTAAGTAGTCCAGGCGCTCCTCCGGCGTGGCGAAGGGCGTCCAGTGGGTGGGTGCGATGGGCATGGTTTCTCCTCTCTATTGGTGGCTGTGTCAGTCATGACTGTTCAATCATCATACTCACAGATACAGGCGATGCGTCCTTTTACAATGGAAGAAACGTCAGGCAAATTTAGAAAATACTCATTTTGTTTGCTGAACGTCCAATTTAAGATAATCATCTTCTCTTTTCTTAGTATACCATATTTTTTGACCCGCGCAAGCCAAAAGCGCAAAAAATGCCAGCTCCTGTCGAACCGTGGCCCCTTTTGTCCCGTCGTAACTTGCGGTTGCGTTTCTTCATCCTTTGTGTTAAAATACAGAAAAGAATGGCTCAATGTTTATTTTTCCCAGCAGATGAAAGGATGCCGTTGCAATGTCAGTCGTAACCTCGCCTTCCCCGCCTCAGGGGAGACTCGCCAAATGGGACAACCTGAAAGCGGTGCTGATTTTTTTGGTGGTTTTCGCCCACCTGTTTCGGCGCGTCAACGGCGATCACCCCATTATGGCAGGCGTGTTCTTTTTTATCTACCTGTTCCATATGCCGGCCTTTCTCTTCGTCTCTGGCCTGTTCAGCAAAAGCGCGGTGAAAAAACACAACTATGACCGGGTGTTTTCCTTCTTCCTGGTCTATCTGGTCACAAAATTCCTGCTCTGGTTTACCGACCTCCTGCTGGCAGACGACCTTGTCAACGAAATGCCCTACACCAATCTCTTTCGGGAAGGCGGTGTGGCCTGGTACGGTCTCGCCATGTGCATCTTCCTGTTGATGACCATGTTCCTGGAGCGCTATCGCACTCCCGCCCTGATGGCCGTGTTTCTCACGCTGGGCTGCCTGGCGGGTTACTGCAAGGACGTTGACGCTTTCCTCTCACTGAGCCGAATCCTGGTGTTTTATCCCTTCTTCCTGGCGGGATACGCCCTGATGCCAGAGCAAATCCTCCGCGTGACGGAGCATTGGTACAGCAGAGTGCTGTCCGCAGCTGTGTTGGTGGCCGCCTGCTGGCTGTGCCTGCAATACCGGGAGGTGCTGACACCCTACACCGAGTTTTTGAAGGGGAAAACCAACTTCAGCATTCTTGAGGATCTGGCGCCCTACGGCGGGCTGCTTCGCCTGGCGTTTTATGGGGTGGCGTTCCTGCTGACCTTCTGTCTGATTGCGGTGATCCCCAATTGTCATATCCCTGTGGTCTCCACCGTGGGGCGGCGAACGCTTCCCGTTTATATGTTCCACTACGCCCTGGTGAGCTACTTTTACACGGGCTTTGTGCTGAAAGACTGGGTGCTGGTTCATTTCCCTACGCTCTATGGCCTGGCTTACGCCGTCATTTCCCTGCTGATTGTGCTGGTGTTCGCCGCAAAGCCCTTTGACTGGCTGGCGACAAAGCTCACTGTCCTGCCCCTCCAAACCAAATCCAAACAGAAAGGCTCTGGTGATTTATGAACGCACTTAAAAAAATCCTTTCCCTGCTCCTGGCCTTGAGCCTGACGTTCGGCGTGTTCGGCGCCTCCTTTGTGGCAATGGCGGCGGAAGAATCCGCCGCTTCCTCCGAGTACGAGGAGTTGCTGAGCAGCTACCTGGAAGAAACCGAGGACGAGGAAGCGGAAACCTCAGAAGAGGAAACCGCAGAGGAAGAAGCGGAAGCTGATTCCAACACGTCAGAAGCCGACACATCTGCGGCCGATACATCCGAGGCTGACACCTCTGCCGATGAGGTGGAGGAAGCGCAGTCCGAAGCCGACGAAACCGTGTCCGCCGCAGAGGACAGCAGCGCAGGGGACAGCAGCGGCGAGACGGACGACGGCTCAGACGCTTCCTCCGATGAAAACACCATTGTTGACACCTCCTCGCTGGAATCCAAAATCGCCGAAGCGGAGGCTTTGACCGAAAGCGATTACACCGCTGCCTCCTGGGCCACCCTGCAGACCGCTCTGACTGCCGCCAAGGCTGTCCTAGCAACGGAGGGCGTCACCCAGACCGAGGTGGACAGCGCTACCACCGCCCTGACCAAGTCCATCAATGGACTTGTCTCCTATCAGGACATTTACGACAGCAGCACCAAAATCAGCCTGAGCTACGATGACCGATACACCTTTTCTTACAAGGTGACTTCTATTGTCTCCCTGACCATCACCTCCAAGCGCGTCGGCAGCTCCAAGTCAGACACCGCCGTGGTCAAAGTGGACAGCTCCAGCAGCAAGAAGATCATCGCCTGCGGTTGCGGCACCGCCGTGGTTACTCTGTCCAACGGCAAAACCTACGGGGTCAAGGTCTCTGCCGCTCCCATCAGTCTGTTGCTCATCATCGGGCAGAGCAATGCGGAGGGGCGGCCCAGTTCCACCTCCTCCAGCAGCCTCTCCACCTACAAAAAGCAGTGGATCCCCAGCGAGGAGGGGCAGGTCTACAGTACCTACGCCCCCTCCACCACCACCATGTATAAACAAATCGGCTGGTACAGTTCAACGGGCAGCAACGGCCTGACCACCAGCAATGAGAGTGCCTTTATTCCCTCCAGTCTGACCAACAATTCCGCCTCCAAGGATTACAAATGGACCAACAACCTGACCACCGCCGGCAACGGCAAGAGCGGCATCGACAGCGCCCTGGCCTACGAGTGGAACAAGCTGACCGGGGAAAAGGTCTGGGTCATCAACGCCGCCCACCACGGCAGCTCCATCACCTCCTGGCAGCCGGGCAGCTCCAAGACCAACAACAACTTCTGGCAGGCGGTGGACTTGTATGTGGCGGCGGAGAAGCTGCTGAGCAAGGAGATCGCCGCCGGACACTACACCCTCTCCCGCAAGGGCATCTTCTGGCTCCAGGGCGAGCAGGATAAAAGTATGTCCGCCAGCAAGTACCTGAGCTACTTCACCAAAATGAACAGCGCCCTGCGCACTCAGCTGAACGGATCCGGTATCTCCGGCATGAAAAAGTCCATCGCGTTTACCGGTATTATCATGGTTCGGGCAGCCGCCAGCAAACCGGCCTCCACCAGCGACTTCGCCCTGACCGGTCCCCGGCTGGCTCAGTATTACATGACCACGTCATCCTCGTACTCTACCATTTACCTGGCCAGTCAGGCGTCGGAAAGCTGGACTTCCAACGCCAACGTCAAGTCGTATTTCGTCAACAAATACGGCACACAGGCCAAATACCGGGCTGCAAACCCCAACAAGTCAGGCACCATCAGTATGCCAACGAAAATCAGTCAGGTACACAGTACCGTCCACTATTCCCAGCTGGCCTATAACGAGATTGGCATGGACGCGGCAGATAACATCTGCTACGCCCTGGGCTACGCCAAAGCCCCATCCAGCAAGGTGTCCTCTGTCACCATCGTCACAGCCAACGGCTACACCAACCGCAACAAATCCACTACCAAACTCTCCAAGGGCAGCACCCTGAAGTTCGCGGTGAAGGTCTACCCCACCTACCTCTCCAAGGGCGTGACGGTGACCACCACCAGTTCCACCAAGTATACCGTCTCCGGCATTACGCTGACGGCGAAGAAAAACAGCAAAATCACCGTGAAGGCGGGCAGTAAGTCCACCTATATCACCATCAAGAAAAAATAGTACTGGTTAATCCCTTTGAATCAGTCTTGTCAGTAATTCCGGCGTGAAACCCCTCCACCATGCTTCGCATGGTCCCCCTCCGCCGTCAAGCGGCACTTCCGCTGCGCTCCCTGCCCTTTCAGGGGAGGAAGGCCGCCGCCTTTAGGCGGTGGCGGAGGGGTTTCTGGCACATGGCTGAGCAAAAGGGATAAAACAGTAAGGCAGAAAACAACGCGCCCAGACGGAGCCTTTCCATCCGGGCGCGTTGTTTTCTTCGCGGTCAAATCGGCCTGTCCTCTGTCCAGAACCGCCAGGGGAAGTCCGCCGCCTCCTCTGCGTAGTCGATGCCGATGCGCTTGCCCACCTGAATGGGGCCTGGGGTCGACTCCTCCTCCAGCCCCAGGTCGGCCAGGGACGAGACGAGATACAGTTCTTCGCTGGAAGTGACATCCATCAGGTTGTATTCCCTTGTCAGGGCCAGGCCCCTGCACAGCTTGCCGGGGCCGTTGAGGAAGTTTTTGCGCTGGTAGGCGGTCAGTTCCCGGAGTGATTTCCCATAGCGCAGACGGGAGATGGTCTCCCCGCCCAGGCGGGGGCTGCCGCCCCGCAGCAGCACGGCACACGGCTCCCCCTCCGGCTCCGTCACCAGGTTCAGACAGTGGTACATCCCGTAAATCAGGTAGACATAGGTGTGGCCGGGGGCGGCGAACAGCGGCTCTGTCCGGGCGGTGCGCCGGTACTGGTAGGCATGACAGCCCTTGTCGATGGACCCCACATAGGCTTCCGTCTCTGTCAGGCGGCAGACCAGCCGCTCTCCCTGCCAGACCCGCACCAGGTAGGTCCCCACCAGGTCGCGGGCCACCGTCACCGTGTCCCGGTCAAAAAAATTCCGCGTCAGCTTTGCCATTTACCTCACCTCATGGTACAATACTACCACAGAACGAACGGAAAGGAAAGATGGTTTTATGCGCATGCTGGACTGCGATATGGGAGACTGGCGGGAGACCGTGGAAAAGATGGCGGAGGAACCCTGGTGCAGCGCCCTGTTCGACCAGGTGGAGGCGGCCTATGCTCAGGGGGAACCGGCGGTGTACCCGCCCCAGGAGCAGCTGTTCACCGCCCTGCGGCTGACGCCGCCCCAGCGGGTGAAGTGCGTCATCGTGGGGCAGGATCCCTATCATCAGCCGAGGCAGGCCCACGGCTTGGCCTTCTCGGTGCTGCCGGGGACGAAAACACCTCCCTCCCTGCGGAACATCGGCAAGGAGCTGCACACCGACCTGGGCGTGGAGCTGCCGGGGAACGACCTGACGCCCTGGGCCGAGGAGGGGGTGCTGCTGCTGAACAACGTCCTCACCGTCTACGACAGCTCTCCCAACAGCCACAAAAAATGGGGCTGGCAGACCTTCACCACCCGGCTGCTCCAGGCGCTGGAGGAGCAGCCCCGCCCCATCGCCTTTGTCCTGTGGGGCCGGGAGGCCCAGAGCAAGGGGGCGCTGATCGCGCCGGAGCGCTCCCCCTATCCCCGGCTGGTGCTGCGCAGCAACCACCCCTCTCCCCTCTCCGCCAGCCGTGGCTTCTTTGGCAGCCGCCCTTTCAGCCAGGTCAATGCCTTTTTGACGGAAAACGGCGTGTCTCCTGTCAAATGGGGGTAAAATCGTCGAAAAAAACGGTTCAAAAAATCATTTTACGCAGAATGTTCACAAAATCCGCCTTGACTTGCCTCTGATGGGCCGATAAAATAGAGTTTACACAGTTCACAGTTGAACAAAGAGGGATACGATGGATACCACCGGAATCATTGCGTCTGGGACGCAGCTGAAAAAACTGATTTCCAAAAAATCGGAACCCGCTCAGCGCAGATACCATCTGCGCCCGGTGGAGTTGAACATTCTGCTGCTGCTCCACGCCGACCCCCACATCGACACCGCGAAGGACATTATGAACCGTCTCCACGTCTCCAAGGCCCACGTCTCCCAGTCTCTGGACCACCTGAAAAGCGGCGGCTTCATCTCTTTGCTGGAGGATTCCCAGGACCGGCGGGTGTTCCACATTCAGCTGCAACAGAACGCTGTGGACGCTGCGAAGGAGATGGAGGCCATCTATGCGGAGTGCTGGGCGCTGGCAATGCACAACGTCTCTCAGGAAGATGTCTGTACCCTGCTCCGGGTGATGCAGAAGATGTCGGACAACATCAGTCTCGCTCTGGCGGAGGGGTAAACGGCCCCTTGTTTTACGCGGGCGAAAACTCTTATTTGCAGATAGTTTACTTGTGAACAATGTGAACCAATTATGAATCAGGAAGCGAAACGGTTCGCTCCCCGGCAGTTTGATCTCGCGCAGCGCATCAGGAGGTATCGTATGGAATTTCTTGTTTTGTATTCCAGCAGGACCGGCAACACGGAGAAGGTTGCAGAGGCGATTTTTGACGCTCTCCCCGGCCGCTCCAAGCTCATCGAGCCGGTGGAGGACTACGACGGCACAGAGACCCCCGGCCTGGTCTTTCTGGGCTTCGCGGTGAACCGGGGCAGCTGTCCCATGGACGTGACCGACGTGCTGGAGAAGCTGGAGGGCAAACGACTGGCGCTGTTCGCCACCTGCGGCATGGGAGACGAAGCGTATCAACAGCGGATTCGGCACAACATCGATGTGTGGATGCCGGACGACTACATCGACCTGGGGTTTTTCTGCTGCCAGGGGGCCATTTCCCCGGCGTTCCTGAAAGAGATGCGGGAGCATGAGGATTCTTTCTCGCCCCAGATGCTGGAGGCGATGGAGGCCCAGCAGCAGAAATCTGTCGGACACCCCGATGCCGCCGACCTGGATCGGGCCAGACAGTTCGCAAAAGAGGTATTGGGTCGGGCTGGACGAAAAGAACAGATGAGGAATTGAGTATGATACACAGTATTTACGATTACACCCACCAAAAGCAGTCCCTCTGCCAGCAGAGCGGCTACATCCACAAGGATCTATACACGGAATACAGCGTGAAAAAGGGCCTGCGGGACGAAAACGGCAAGGGCGTGCTGACCGGTTTGACCAACATCTCCGAGGTGAAAGCCTTCGACAATGTGGACGGTGTGCAGGTTCCCTGCGATGGGCAGCTGCTCTACCGGGGATACGATGTGCGGGAGCTGGTCAGCGGCGGCATTGGCAAGCGGTACCTCTTTGAGGAGGCGGCCTATCTGCTGCTGTTCGGCCAATTGCCGGACAAGCAGGAGCTGCTGGACTTCCAACAGGTGCTGGCGGACTGTATGCGCCTGCCCACCAACTTCACCAGAGATGTGATTATGAAAGCTCCCGGCCCGGACATCATGAACTCCATGACCAGGAGCATCCTGACCCTGGCCTCCTATGACGAGCGCAAGGACGACCTTGCCATCGACAACGTGCTGCGCCAGTGCATCCAGCTCATCGCCACCTTCCCCATGATGGCGGTGTACGGTTACCACGCCCACAACCACTACGACAACGACGGGAGTATGTATATCCACCGGGCGGACGACTCCCTCTCCATCGCGGAAAACTTTTTGCGGATGCTCCGGCCCGACATGAACTTCACCACCCTGGAGGCCCAGGTTCTGGACGTGGCGCTGTTGCTGCACATGGAACACGGCGGCGGCAACAATTCCACCTTCACCACCCGTGTGGTGACTTCCTCCGGCGCGGACACCTACTCCGCCATCGCTGCGGCCATGTCCTCCCTGAAAGGCCCCAAGCACGGCGGGGCCAACCTGATGGCGATGAACATGATGGACGACGCCCGTCAGCACATCTCCGACTTCGGGGACGACGACGAGATCATCGCATACCTGCGAAAGCTGCTGCACAAGGAGGCGTTTGACCGCAAGGGGCTGATTTATGGCATGGGTCACGCCGTCTACTCCCTCTCCGACCCCAGAGAGCGCATTTTCAAAAGCTACGTGGAGCGGCTGGCCGTGGCGAAGCACCGGGAAACCGATTTACAGCTCTATAACAACATTGAGCGGCTGGCCCCCCAGGTCATTGCCCAGGAGCGGCGCATTTACAAGGGCGTCAGCCCCAATGTGGACTTCTACAGCGGCTTTGTCTACGATATGCTGGGCATCCCCCGGGAGCTTTATACCCCCCTGTTTGCCACCGCCCGCATTGTGGGCTGGAGCGCCCACCGCATCGAGGAACTGGTTAGCGCCGACAAGATCATCCGCCCGGCCTACAAGAGTTTGGTCACCTATAAGAACTATATCCCCAGAGAGGAGCGGTGAGATGGCGGCGATTCAAAACAATTTGGGGGAGGATTTCTTCCTGAACCGGTTGAGCGTGGAGCGGGTCTTTGCCTTCATCGACCAGACCGACTTCCTCTGGCTGTACCACATTGAGCGCTGCGGGGCGGAGGACGGCAGGGTCTATCTCTCCGACCTGGCGGCGGAAATGGACGTGACCGTCCCCGTGGCCTCCAAATCCATCCACGCCCTGATGGAAAAGGGCTACGTCCTCTGGGAAACCGACGAGAAGCGGGAGCGCACCTATGTCAGCCTGACCAACCGGGCCAGGGAGCTGATGACCAGCCAGCGGCAGCGGCTGTCGGACTCCTTCGAGAAGGTGGTTCGCGCCATCCCCGGGGAGGAACTGGAGACCACCATGAACACCATGGCGAAGATTCGTGCCATTGTGGGGACGGAAAACAAGGAAGCAGAATAAGTGTCTGTACAATTCTCGTGCAAGACACGCCGCGAAATTATGCAAAATGACCTTGACAGAGCGGGAAAAAGCCGCTAGAATAAATACTGTTCAAACGCTGTGAAGGAGACCGCGCCCTGGCGCCGCAGCAGAGAGACCGGGTCACTGGCTGAAAGCCCGGTCAGCTGGCAGGGGGACCGCGCAACGCTCCGGAGCCGACGGTTCGAGCTTCCGTTGGGAGGGGTAGGGCCGTCCGTTTTCCCGCGTTAAGGGGATGAGAGAGGCAGCTCAATGGGGAGATGCAAACGCGGGTGGTACCGCGGAATGTGAACTGTTCCGCCCCGGACTATCGTTTTTTCGATGGTCCGGGGCGTTTTTGCTGCCTCAAATTGAGTCAAAACCGGGAGCGTACCTCCCCGGAACCGAAAAAGGATGTGTGTGATTATGGAATTTCTCAGCGGCAAGCTGGAGCGAAGCGACCTGACCTGCGCCCAGGTGCTGGACGGCAGTCACCTGGGAGAAAACGTGACCGTCCACGGCGCGATCCACGCCCTGCGGCCCATGGGGGGCATGACCTTCCTGACCCTGCGGATGCGGGATGGGGCGCTGCAATGCGTCTGCGACGGGGACCTGGACCTGAGCGGCCTCCAGGAGGAGTGTACCGTGGTACTCATCGGTCTGGTGCGCTCCGACGAACGCGCTCCCGGCGGGTACGAACTGGCGGTGGAATCGGTTCGGATTCTGACCACCCCGGCGGCCCCCATGCCCGTCCCGGTGAACAAATACAAGCTGAAGCTGAACATGGACACCGAGCTGCCCCTGCGCCCGGTGGTGCTGCGGAACCTGAAACGCCGCAGCGTGTTCAAAATCGAGGAGGGGCTGTGCCGGGCCTTCCGGGACCACCTGACCGAGCACGGCTTCACAGAAATTCACACCCCCAAAATCGTCCACGCCGGAGCGGAGGGCGGCTCCAACATCTTCCGCATGGAATACTTCAACCGCAAGGCGTTTTTGGCCCAGTCCCCTCAGTTCTACAAGCAGATGATGGTGGGCGTGTTCGAGCGGGTCTACGAAATTGGCCCGGTGTTCCGGGCGGAGAAGCACAACACCACCCGCCACCTGAACGAGTATATCGGCCTGGATTTTGAAATGGGCTATATCGACTCCTTCCAGGACGTGATGGAGATGGAGGCCGGTTTCCTGAAACGGGCTGTCAAACTGCTGGCCGAGGAGTACAGCGCCGACCTGAACCGGCTGGGGGTGGAACTGCCCCAGGTGGAGCAAATCCCCGTCTGCCGGTTCGACGAGGCCAAGCGGCTGGCGGCGGAGAAGTACCACCGGCCCATCCGGGACCCCTATGACCTGGAACCGGAGGAGGAGGTCAACATTGGCCGCTACTTCAAGGAGGAGTTTGATGCGGACTTTGTCTTTGTCACCCACTATCCGGTGAAGAAGCGCCCCTTCTACGCCATGGACGACCCCGACGACCCCCGGTACACCCTCTCCTTCGACCTGCTGTTCCGGGGCATGGAGGTCACCACCGGCGGACAGCGCATCCACGACTACGACCAGCAGGTGGCCAAGATGAAGGCCAAGCGGATGAACCCTGACGATTTCCAGAGCTACCTGATGATTCACAAACACGGTATGCCGCCCCACGGCGGTCTGGGCATCGGCCTGGAGCGGCTGACCATGAAGCTCTGCGGGCTGGACAACGTCCGCTACGCCAGCCTGTTCCCCAGAGACCTGTCCCGGCTGGAGCCGTAACGGAAAGGAGCCGTTGTTATGAAAATTACCACAGATTTGGTGGATTATGTCTCCGTCCTCTCCCGGCTCAAGCTGCCGGAGGAGGAGAAGGTCAAAATGGCCGGGGAACTGGAGCAAATCATTGGCTATATGGACATCCTCAACCGGCTGGATACCAGCGACATCGAGCCGATGAGCCACACCTTCCCCGTGAAGAACGTGCTGCGGGAGGACGTGGTGGAGGACTTCGGCGGCCGCGCCGCCCTGCTGTCCAACGCCCCCGCCCACGACGACACGGCCTTTTTGGTTCCCAAAACCGTAGACTGAGGAGGGACGCCACATGAGTTTATTGGACTATTCTGCCCTGGCTCTGGGGCGGCTCATCGCCGCCGGGGAGGTCAGCGTCAAGGAGGCCACCCGGACGGCGCTGGACGCCATCGCCGCCGCCAACCCGGACAACAACGCCTTTATCACCATCTTAGAAGAAGATGCCCTGCGGGAGGCCGAACAGGTGCAGGCCAGGCTCCGGGGCGGGGAGCTGTCCGGCCCGCTGGCCGGGGTCCCCGCCGCCATCAAGGACAACATCTGCACCCTGGGGGTCAAAACCACCTGCGCCTCCAAAATCCTGGGGGATTTTAAGCCCCCCTACCAGGCCACGGTGATGGAGCGGCTGCAAAAGGCCGGTTCCGTCAACCTGGGCAAGCTGAACATGGACGAGTTCGCCATGGGGTCCACCACCGAGACCTCCTACTACGGCCCCACGAAGAACCCCTGGAATCTGGGCCACGTCCCCGGCGGGTCCTCCGGTGGCGCGGCGGCGGCGGTGGCCAACCGGGAGTGCTGGTACGCCCTCGGCTCCGACACCGGCGGCTCCATCCGCCAGCCCGCCTCCTACTGCGGCGTCACGGGCATCAAGCCCACCTACGGCACCGTCTCCCGGTACGGCCTTATCGCCTACGCCTCCTCTCTGGACCAAATCGGCCCCCTGGCCCGCTCTGCGGAGGACTGCGCCGCCGTGCTGGATCTCATCATGGGCAAAGACCCACGGGACGGCACCTCTCTGGAGGCCCCCTGCGGCCACCTGTTGGAGAACCTCTCCGCCGACCTGACCGGCAAAAAAATCGGCATTCCCGTGGACTGCTTCGGGGACGGTCTTGACCCGGAGGTTCGCGCTGCGGTTCTGTCCGTGGCCGACGTGCTGAAAGAGCGCGGAGCAGAAATCAAGGAGTTTCGGCTGCCCATTATGGAGTACGTGGTACCCACCTATTATATCATCGCGGCGGCGGAGGCCAGTTCCAACCTGTCCCGGTTCGACGGCGTGAAATACGGCTGGCGGGCGGAGAACTACGAGGATTTGACCGACCTCTACAACAAGACCCGCACCGAGGGCTTCGGCAGCGAGGTCAAGCGGCGGATTTTGCTGGGTACCTTCGTCCTCTCCACCGGCTACTACGACGCCTATTACAACAAGGCCCTCCAGGTGAAAGCGGTCATCAAGAGCGCGTTTGACGACGCTTTTTCCAAGTACGACCTGATTCTAATGCCGGTAGCCCCCACCACCGCCCCCAAACTGGGAGAGAGCCTGTCCAACCCCCTGCAAATGTACCTCAGCGACATTTACACCGTCTCCGTGAACCTGGCGGGTCTGCCGGGTCTCTCCATGCCCTGCGGCCTGGACAAAAACGGCCTGCCCATCGGCGCGCAGCTCATCGGCCCCGCTCTGGGCGAGCAGAAGGTGCTGGACGCGGCTTACGCCTACCAGCAGGATACGAACTATCATCAGAAATCGCCCGTGGGAGGTGGCAAGGAATGAACTGGGAAGTGGTAATCGGCCTGGAAACCCATGTGGAACTGGCCACGAAAACCAAAATTTTCTGCTCCTGCACCACCGCCTTTGGCGGCGACCCCAACACCCACGTCTGCCCGGTCTGCACCGGTATGCCGGGGAGCCTGCCGGTGATGAACAAAAAGGTGCTGGAATACGCCGCGAAAGCGTCGCTGGCTCTGAACTGCGACGTGACGCAGTACTGCAAATTTGACCGGAAGAACTACTTTTACCCTGACCTGCCCAAAGCCTACCAGGTATCTCAGCTGTACCTGCCCATCGGACGCAACGGCAAGGTACCCATTCAGGTGGGCAGCGAGAAAAAGGTCATCCGCATCCACGAGCTGCACATGGAGGAGGACGCGGGCAAGCTGGTCCACGACAACTGGATCGACCAGACCAGAGCGGACTACAACCGCTGCGGCGTGCCACTGATTGAAATCGTCACCGAGCCGGACTTCCGCTCCGGGGATGAGGTCATCGCCTATCTGGAAAAGCTGCGCTCTACGCTGGAATATCTGGGTGTCTCCGACTGCAAAATGCAGGAGGGCAGCCTCCGCTGCGACGTGAACCTCTCCGTCCGGCCCCAGGGCAGCAGCGAACTGGGTACCCGCACCGAGATGAAAAACCTGAACTCCTTTAAGGCCATCTCCCGCGCCATCGCGTATGAGGCCCGGCGGCAGGAGGAACTCATCGAGATGGATCACAAGCGGGTGATTCAGGAGACCCGCCGCTGGGACGACAACAAGGACGCCACCATCTCCATGCGCTCCAAGGAGAACGCCCAGGACTACCGGTATTTCCCGGAGCCGGACATCCCGCCCATGGAGCTGTCGGGCAGCTATCTGGACGGCCTCCGGGCCGCCATGCCGGAGATGGCCCCCGCCAAGCGGGAGCGCTACCAGCGGGAGTGGGGCCTCTCCGAGAAGGACGCCGCCCTGCTCACCGACACCCGCGCCATGGCCGCTTACTTTGAGGACACGGTGGCGGCGGGCGCCGCCCCCAAGCAGGCCAGCGACTGGATTCAGGGCGAGGTGCTGCGGGAGCTGAAGGAAAAGAGCCTGGACATCAAGCAGGTGGTGTTCGCGCCGGAGGCGCTGGCCCACCTCATCGGCCTGGTGAGCCAGGGCAAGCTGAACCGCAACACCGCCGTCAAGGTGTTCCGGGCCGTGTTCGACGACAACGGCGACATCGACGCCTATGTGCAGACCCACGGCCTGGAGCAGGTCAGCGACACGGGCCTGGTGGAACAGGTAGTAAACGATGTTCTCGCCGCCAACCCCCAGTCGATTGCCGACTACAAGGCGGGCAAAAAGAAAGCCTCCGGCTTCCTGATGGGCCAGTGCATGAAGGCCCTCAGGGGCAAGGGCGACCCCAAGGTGGTCAACCAGACGCTGAACAAAAAACTCGCGGAACTGTAACGAAACACCGACCAGGCGGTCTCCCTTCGCTGCGGGAAGGGCTGTCTGGTCGGTGTTTGATTTGGGGACAAGGGCTGTTCAGATGTTTTTGTCTGTCCGGCAGGCATTATTTTGCGAACGTCCTAAACCATTCTACTTCCTGAGGGTCATATGATTATCAAATTTTCTCTTCTTTCGAGCTGTCATGGTTCTGCTTTCGGGCATCCACCATTTGAACAAACCACTCCACAATCGCGGGGTCATAGTGAGAGAAAAAGGAGCTTGTTCCAGTGTCCAGAGCAGCAATAGCGACCATATCCTCGTCTGTTAAGGTAAAATCGAAAACATTGAAATTTTCCTCCATGCGCTCCTTGCGAATGGACTTAGGGATTACCACCGTACCGCGCTGGATGTGCCAACGGAGCATGACCTGGGCTGTGGTTTTATCATACTTTGCGCCGATGGATTTTAGTACATTATTCTCAAACAGACCACCGCGTCCCTCACCAAAGGGTGCCCAGGCTTCCATTTGGATACCATACTTGTTCAAATACTGTTTGGCAAGCGTTTGTTGGTTCAGCGGATGGGTCTCAATTTGATTGACCATAGGACGAATCCTTGCGAAATTCGCAATATCCACCAGACGGTCAGGATAGAAGTTGGATACGCCAATGGCACGAATTTTTCCAGCTTCGTACAGATCCTCTAAAGCCCGCCAAGCACCGTAGTAATCTGCGAACGGTTGGTGAAGCAGACACAAATCCAAATAGTCTACCTGGAGTTTCTGCATGGATTCCAGTACCGAAGTCTTGGCCTGCTCATAGCCGTAATGCTCAATCCATACCTTGGTGGTGAGAAAAATCTCCTCCCGCGGCAATCCAGACTTTTGAATAGCAGATCCTACTTCTTCCTCATTGAAATAGCTTTGGGCCGTGTCAAAAGAGCGATATCCGATTTCCAGCGCATCCAGAACGCAGTGCTCGCACGCCTCCTTTGTCACCTGGTACACACCAAAGCCCAGCTGGGGCATTTTCACGCCGTTGTTTAAAGTTACATATTGCATCGTTTTACCTCCTGTTTTACGGGAATTTGGTTTCTTTCCGCTTTCTAGTTTACAACAGGCTGAAAAGAATGTACAATAGCAATATCGGAACCTGCTATTCACTGCATGAATAGTAAATCGCAGGAAGGAGCATCCATCCATGCTGAACCTTTACGAACTGGAGCAGCTGACCGCCTTTGCCCGCTGCGGCACACTGTCCAAAACAGCGGAAATGCTGCACCTCTCCCAGCCCACACTGACCCGAACCATGCGGCATTTGGAGGAGGAATTTGGCGTCTCTCTGTTCGTCCACGGGAAAAACCGCCTCGCCCTCAACGAAACCGGCAAAAAGACGGTGGAATACGCCGCCACGCTGCTGGAATACGCGGAGGATACCGTCCGTCAGGTGCGGCAGTTCGACCAGAGCCTGCGCACGATTTTGGTGGAGTCCTGCGCTCCGGCCCCGCTCTGGAGTCTGCTTCCGGCACTGTCGGAACAGTTTCCCGATAAAACCATTTCCTCCCGGCTGACGGAGCTTCCCGCCATCCTGCGCCGGGTCAAAGACAACTCCTGTGAGATCGGCATCCTGCCCTACCCTATCGCGGACGGCGCGGTGGAGTGCGTTCCCTTCATCCGGGAGGAGCTTTCCGTCTGTCTGCCGCCCGACCACACCTTGGCAGGAAGGCAGGCGCTGACCCTGACGCAACTGAACGGCTTCAACTGCCTGCTGAAATCCGACATCGGTTTCTGGAGCGACCTGTGCCACGAGAAAATGCCCGCCTCCCGGTTTCTGGTGCAGACGGACGACTTCGCCTTTGAAGAGCTAGCGCGCACCTCCACCCTCCCTTTTTTCGTGACCAACCTGGCCGCAAGTGCGGACTTTGTGGCAGAGCGGGTGACGGTGTCCATCTCCGATCCGGAGGCAAACGTCACCTTTCACATGATTTTCCGAAAAGGAAACCCAATCTACCGGAAAATTGGAGCGCATCTCGCCCGGAACAACCTGAACGGATGACCTGGCCCCCCGCACACGATGCAAAACGCCCCACGCAGCCTTCATCAAACTGCGTGGGGCGTCCCTCGTTACAAACTCTTTTTCTTTTACTGGTTTACAGTGTACCAAACACCCGCTCCGCCGTGTTCAGTGTGCGGACGATGTCCTCGGTGGTGTGGGCGTTGGAGAGGAACATAGCCTCAAACTGGGAGGGGGCCGCGTACACGCCGCCCGCCAGCATCCCCCGGTAGTATCGGGCGAAGCGTTCCAAATCGCTGCCGCAGGCCCCAGCGTAGCCGGTGACGGGGGTTTCGGTGAAAAACACCGTCAGCAGCGAACCGACCTGGTTGACCTGCACGGGGAGTCCCCTGGCCTCTGCCATCTGCCGCAGACCGGAGGCCAGCATGGCCCCCTTCTGGCTGATGTTGGAGTAGACCTCCGGGTGGTCGCGGAGGTAGGTCAGCTGGGCCAGCCCCGCCGCCATTGCCACCGGGTTGCCGGAGAGGGTACCCGCCTGGTAGATGGGGCCGCAGGGGGCCACCTGCTCCATGTGGGTGCGGCTGCCGCCATAGGCCCCTACCGGCATCCCGCCGCCGATGATTTTGCCGTAGGTAACTAGGTCGGCTCGAACGCCGTAGTATTCCTGCGCGCCGCCGGGGGCCAGCCGGAAACCGGTGATGACCTCGTCGAAGATAAGCAGCGCGCCGCTCTGGTCGCAGAGCTGCCGCAGTCCGCTCAAAAAGCCCTTCTTGGGCAGGATAACGCCCATGTTGGCCGCCACCGGCTCCACAATGACCGCCGCCACCTGGCCGGGATTGGCCTCCAGCAGCGCGGCCACGCTGTCCAGGTCGTTGTACTGGGCGGTCAGGGTGTCCCCGGCGGTGGCGGCGGTGACGCCTTTGGAGTCGGGGCTGCCGCCGGTCAGCGCGCCGGACCCGGCCTTGACCAGCATGGAATCGCTGTGGCCGTGGTAGCAGCCGGCGAACTTGATGATTTTCGCGCGGCCCGTCACGCCGCGAGCCACCCGCAGGGCGGACATGACCGCCTCGGTGCCGGAGTTGACCATGCGCACCATCTCCAGGCCGGGAACCATCTGCACCATCAGCTCGGCAGTGTCCACCTCCGCCAGGCAGGGCGCGCCGAAGGACAGCCCATTGCCCACCGCCTGTTGGACAGCCTCCGCCACGGCTGGGAAGTTGTGGCCCAGAATCATCGGACCCCAGGAGCCAACGTAGTCGATGTACGTCCGGCCCTCCACGTCGCAGATGTGGGAACCGTCCGCCTTTTCGATAAAGCGCGGCTCGCAGCCCACGTTTTTGCAGGCCCGCACCGGGGAGTTGACCCCGCCGGGCAGCACTTTCACAGCCCGTTCAAAGAGAGTATGAGAATCCATTAGCCGATGTCTCCTTTCCGCATGGCGTCCGCCAGTTCCAGGGCGTAATAGGTGATGAGGATGTCCGCCCCCGCCCGGTAGACGGAGATGGCGGACTCACACATGACCCGGTATTCGTCAATCAGCCCCGCAGCGGCGGCGGCCTTGACCATGGCGTATTCGCCGGAGACAGCGTAGGCGCAGACGGGCAGGTCGTAGCGGTCCGCCACCCGGCGCAGCACGTCCAGATAAGGGAGGGCGGGCTTGACCATCAGGATGTCCGCGCCCTCCTCCACGTCCAAGTCGCACTCCTTCAGGGCCTCTTTCGCGTTGTGGGGATCCATCTGGTAGCCCTGCCGGTCCCCGAAAGCGGGAGCGCTGCCCGCTGCGTCCCGGAAGGGACCGTAAAAGGCCGAGGCGTACTTCGCCGCATAGGACAGGATGGGTGTGGTCTGGTGACCGTTTTCGTCCAGTTTTTTCCGTATGGCCGCGATCCGGCCATCCATCATGTCAGACGGGGCCACCATGTCCGCCCCCGCTTCCACATGGGACAGGGCGATTTTGGCCAGCACCTCCAGGGTCTTGTCGTTGTCCACCTCATGGCCGGAGAGGATGCCGCAGTGTCCGTGGTCGGTGTACTCGCACATACAAACGTCGGTGATGACGTACATCTCCGGGCAACAGGCTTTGATGGCGCGAATGGCCCGCTGAATGATGCCCTCCGGGTCATAGGCGGCGCTGGCGCAGCCGTCCTTGTGGTCAGGGATGCCAAAGAGCAACAGACGGCTGACGCCGTGTTTTAGGCACCTGTCCACCAAAACGGGGATCCTGTCCACCGACCAGTGGTACTGGCCGGGCAGAGAGGGAATTTCCCGCTGTATGTTTGCCCCCTCCACGAAGAACACCGGGTAAATCAGGCTCTCCGGAGACATCCGGGTCTCCCGCACCAGCTTGCGGATGGAGGAATTGCCCCGCAGACGGCGGGGGCGTTTTGTCAGTTCCATTTTCGTTCATCTCCATAGTTCTATCAAAAAATACGTTTCTATCAGCCTGTCATGCGGTACATCAGCGCCGCGCCGTTTTCCTTGAGCCACTTATCCCACTTCCAGTAATCGGGGAATACCCGCAGCACCTCGGCGTAAAACCGGTTGGAGTGGTTCATCTCCTTCCGGTGGCACAGTTCATGGACCACCACGCTGTCCAACACCTCCGGCGGGGCCAGCATTAGCAGGCAGTTAAAGTTCAGGTTGCCCTTGCCGGAGCAGCTGCCCCACTTGGAGCGCTGGTTGCGGATGGTGATGCGGCCATAGGTCACGCCGATTTTCGGCGCATAGTACCGCACCCGCTCCGGGATGACCTGTAGCGCCTGATCCGCCAGGGCGCGAATTTCCTCCTCTGTCAGCAGGGGCAGCTCCGCCAGGGCTGCGCGCTGGGCCTCGTACTGGGCGAGGCTTTTCTCGATCCACGCCTGGTTTTTGGCGACGAACGCCCGAACTTGGGCGTCTGTGGTCTGCATCGGGGCGCGCACAATGACGCCTTTGGCGTTCACCTGCACAGACAGGGTCTTTCGGGCGGAACGAATTACGGTGTATTCCATAGGTGGACACTCCTTTCCACGTTGGTGTCAAGGAAATATTCCCCTGGGGATTTCTGCACCTGTGTTCGTTTTTTGGCACTCAACGTTTATATAATTGTATACTACGAAACACAAACCGTCAATAAAGAAGCGCCGTTTTTCCTGCGGACAAAACAGGCAGACGCCGGATAACGAAGGAGACGCTGATGAAACGGCCTCTCACCGCTGCATCTCCCCTTCGCGCTTTTTGCAAAATTCAGCAACTGACGGTGGAAATATCGCTGAGTTTGTGGTATGCTATGAGTAAGGTATAAAATTGTTGGTTTGTGCGCTGGAAGGAGGGCTGTGCCGCATGGAAAAGAGAAAAATCGCCATTCCTCTGGTGCTGGCCGTCCTGCTGGCCCTCGCCCTGCTGTCTGCGTATTTGTACTGGCAAAGCGACTGGAAAGCTCCTACCTTAGTGGTTGTGGAGAAATTTGAGGCAGATTACGGCACGCCGGTCTATTTGTACCAGCTGGTGGAACAGGCTTCTGACCGCAGCGACTACACCCTCTCCCTGTCCGGCAGCGGTCAGATCGACGATAAGGAAAAGAGCATCACTTTTTCCAAGCCCGGCAGCTATCCGGTTGAAATCACCGCCGCCGATGTCCACGGCAACACCACCACCGCCACCGCCACCGTCACCGTGGTGGACCGGGTGGAACCGGTGTTGGAGGCGGAGAACCTGACCGTCTACCTGGGGGACGAGCCGGACTACCTCTCCGGCGTCACCGCCACGGACGAGGTGGACGGCGACCTGACAAGCGCGGTGCAGGTCAACAGCACTAAGGTCGATTTGGAGACCCCTGGCCAGTACGAGGTCACTTATTCCGTGTCAGACCGCTCCGGCAACAGCGCCAGCTGCACCGCCACCGTCACCGTGGCCCAGCAGCCCGCCCAGGAACTTGCCCTGAGCCGAACCGAACTGTACCTGGCCGGAAACGAGTATGAGCAGCTGGAAACAGCCGTCTCCCCTGCCGACTGGGAGGGGACCATCGTCTGGACCAGCAGCGACCCCTCTGTGGCCACCGTGTCCGATGGGCTGGTGGTCTGGGCCGGTCAGGGAACCTGCACCATCACCGCCACGGCAGACGAAACCTCCGCCGAATGTCAGGTCACCTGCACAGCCCCGGCAGTCACCTCGGTCTGGCTGAACCGTCACACCCTGACCCTTTCGGAAAACGCCAGCGCCACCCTGACTGTCACCATCTACCCCTCTAACTGGGCCGGGGAAATCACCTGGACTACCAGCAACGTTGCCGTTGCCACCATAGACGCCAACGGCAATGTGGTCTGGGCGGGAGTCGGCAGCTGCACCATCACCGTCACCGCCGGGGGGCAGAGCGATGTCTGCACTGTCACCTGCAAGTCCTCCTCTAAAACCACCACTATCATCGACGACCTGCTGGGCGGGCTGCTGGGGGAGTAGCTCTTAGCTGTTAGCTTTTAGCTATTAGTTTGGCTGTGCTTGGTTTTTCGCTGTTCTTTCTTCTTTAGCAGTGCTAAACGAACAGCTTTGCAGAGCGATTCGTTCTTACTTTTTGCTTGCAATGCTTTATAAATGACCATCTTCGCTATTAGCTCTTCGTTTACCTCTTCAGCTTTATGCTTTACACTTGTAGCACCTGACTAGCAGCTAACGGCTAATAGCTAACAGCTAACACGAAAGGGGGGTTCCCATGTCCATACCGCTTCCGGAAAACGTAACCTGCATCATTGAACGGCTGAACGCCGCCGGGTATGAGGCGTACGCCGTGGGCGGCTGTGTGCGGGACTCTCTGCTGGGCCGGACGCCGGAGGACTGGGACATCTGCACCTCCGCTCTGCCTCAGGAGGTCATGGCGTGTTTCCCCCAGTGCAAAATCCACACGGTGGGGCTGAAACACGGCACCGTCCTGCTGATGCTGGACGGCCAGGGGTATGAGATTACCACTTACCGGACAGACGGCCCCTCCCACGACCACCGCCACCCGGACGGGGTACATTTTATCCGCAGCCTGCGGGAGGATTTGGCCCGGCGGGACTTCACTATCAACGCGATGGCTTACCACCCGGCTCACGGGCTGGCGGATCCCTTTGGCGGTCAGTCCGACCTGGCGGCGGGAATTGTCCGCTGTGTGGGAGAACCGAAGCGCCGGTTTGAGGAGGACGGCCTGCGCATCCTGCGGGGCCTGCGCTTCGCCAGCCGGTACGGGTTCCAAATCGAACCGCAGACCGGCACGGCCATCCGTCAGCAGGCGGAATTGCTGCAATTCGTCTCCGGAGAGCGGATTCTTGCGGAATTGAAGGGCATCCTCGCCGGAAAAGGCGCGGCGCAGCTGCTGCTGGACTACCGGGAGCCGTTTGGCGTGATTATGCCGGAGCTGATCCCCATGTTTGACCATCCCCAGCACAACCCCCACCACTGCTACGACGTGTGGGGCCACACCTGCCACGCAGTGGGCCAGGTGGCGGGGGATTGGCTGTTGGGCCTGACCATGCTGCTCCACGACGCGGGAAAGCCCCGCTGTTTCAGTCAGGACGAGAACGGCGTGGGACACTTCCACGGCCACCCGGCGGAGAGCGTAAAAATTGCATCGGACATTCTGGCCCGGTTCCACTGCGACAACCAAAGCCGGGACACCATTTTGACCCTCATCGCCTGGCATGACCGGGTGCGGGTGTTTACCCGGCGGTCCGTCCGCCGGATACTGGCCAGCCTGGGGGAGGAAAACACCCGGCTGCTGTTCCGGGTGATGTACGCCGACGCGATGGCCCAAAGTCCCGCCACCCTGCCCCAGAAGCTGGAGGGACTGGCAGAGGGGGAGCGTATTTTGGAGGAACTGCTGACAGAGGACGCCTGTTTTACCCTCAAGAACCTGGCCGTGTCCGGCAAAGACCTGCTGGCTCTGGGCTACCCCGCCGGGCCCGAGCTGGGCGCGGCGCTGAACACTCTGCTGGACGCGGTGATGGAGGAGCGCCTCCCCAACCAGCGGCAGGCGCTGCTGGACGCCCTTCCCCCGCCGGAACAGGACACTTCCACCCAAAACCGGAACAAAAGGCAGTAAAACAGGCCAAATGTCGCTCTTTTGGAAAAGTGTCATAAATTTTAGAGAAAATAACGGGCAATTTTTCTTGAATACGCAATATATTCCAATGAAATTGGGCATATTACCGGTTCTATTCGCGTTTTGTCGAACAAAAAAGAGGAAAATTGCCACTCATCCTTCCCCTTGCCAGAAAAACCTTCCTGCGGTAAAATAAAGGTGCAGACGCGGAGGCGGCCCTCCGCGCAAAACCGTTATTCCAAAGACAAAGTGAGGTAAATCTTATGGCAGAAGTCAAAAACGCGGTCAGACGTATCGGCGTGCTGACCTCCGGCGGCGACGCCCCCGGCATGAACGCGGCAGTCCGGGCGGTGGTTCGCGCCGCCATTTTCCGCGGCATCGACGTGGTGGGCATTCGCCGGGGCTGGAACGGCCTCATCAACGGCGATGTGTTCCATATGACCACCACTGACGTGGCACATATCATCAACCGGGGCGGCACCATCCTGTACACCGCCCGCAGCGATGAGTTCCGCACGGTGGAAGGGCGCAAGCTGGCTTTCCGCACCTGCAAGCTGCTGGGGCTGGACGGCATTGTCGCCATCGGCGGCGACGGCACCTTCGCCGGCGCGCTGGCCCTGGCCCGGGAACATCCCATCTCCGTAGTGGGCATCCCCGCCACCATCGACAACGACATCGGGTGCAGCCACTACTGCATCGGCTACGACACTGCCGCCAACACCGCCATCGAGTGCATCGACAAGATCCGCGACACCATGCAGTCCCACGAGCGCTGCTCCGTCATTGAGGTCATGGGCCACCGGGCGGGCAACCTGGCCCTGTATGTGGGCATCGCCACCGGCGCCACCGCCGTTCTGGTCCCCGAAGAACCCTGGGACTTCGATGATGACGTGGCGGAAAAGATCCGCGCCGCTCGTCTGGCTGGCCGCACCAACTTCATGGTAGTGGTGGCCGAAGGCGCCAAGCGCAAGGCCGACGGCAGCCTGGACAACGAAGTGGTGGGCAACGGCAGCGCCGGTCAGCAGGTAGCCGACATGATCCGCGACGAACTGGGGCTGGATCCCCGCGTCACCGTGCTGGGCCACATCCAGCGGGGCGGCGCTCCCTCCGCCCGGGACCGTGTCACCGCCACCCGTATGGGCTATTTCGCGGTGGAGGCCCTGGCCAACGGCAAGACCAACCGGGTTATTGTCCACCAGCATGGCGGCATCACCGACATCGACATGGAAGAGGGCCTGAAGCTGCAGAACTCCCTGAACGAGGACGAAAAGATGGTGTTGAAGTCCATGACCGGCGCGGTGTAAACCGGCTGAATCTTCTCCATCCCCACTCCATTAATCAACAAATCCCGCCGGGAAACCGGCGGGATTTGTTGTTGCCGTGGAAAACTCACAGCGGCCTCCGGGCGGAGCGCACTGGCAGCTGGCGGCGCACCTCGTCCACCAGGTTCAGGTTTAGCTCCACGTCCAGCGCGCCCGGCTCCGTCCCCGCCTGGGCCACTACATCCCCCCAGGGGTCGCAGACGATGGAGTGGCCGTAGGAGACGTAATCGGCGCTGAGGTTCTGTGCGGGGGCGGTTCCCAGCGTAAAGAGCTGGTTGTCCACCGCCCGGCTGCGGAACAGCAGCTCCCAGTGGCGGGGGCCGGTGGTGCGGTTGAAGGCGGCGGGGACGAACACCGCCTTTGCCCCCAGATCCGCCGTCCGCTCGAACAGAGCGGGGAACCGCAGGTCGAAGCAGACCGCCAGGCCAAAAACGCCGAACTCCGTCTCAAACACGGCGGGAGCCTCGCCGGGAGAAAGGGTCGCCGACTCCATAAAGTGCTGTCCCCCGTCGATGTCGATGTCAAACAGGTGCATCTTCCGGTAACGGGCCGCCTGGCGCCCCTGCCGGTCAAAGGCGAAGCAGGTGTTGTAGATGTTTTCCCCTTCCCGCTCCGGGAAGGTCCCCCCTACCAGCCAGATGTGGCTTTCCCGGGCCATAGCGGAGAGGGCCTGCCAGATGGGACCACCCGCCGCTTCCGCATAGACAGGAAACGTTTGGGTGTCGTAGGGGCAGCAGAACATCTCCGGCAGCACAGCCAGGTCTGCGCCCCGCGTTTTGGCGGCGGACACCGCCTGGGCTGCGGCGGTCAGGTTCTGGGACTTCTCCCCCGTTACAAGTTGTTGCAGCAGACTGACTTGCATAATGCACCTCCTGAAAATTTGCTATTCTGTTTATCCCTTTGAATCAGCCCTGTCGATAACTTCACCGCAAACCCCTCCACCATGCTTCGCATGGTCCCCCTCCGCCGTCAAGCGGCACTTCCGCTTCGCTCCCTGCCCTTTCAGGGGCGGCAAGAGGGGTGGTCAGTTGTCAAACGGCGATTTTTTTGTTAAAAACTCGCACTATGCTGGGCATGAATAAGGTGTAATTGCTCATTGCACATTGCTAATTGCTAATTGAATCCAAATCTGTTATACTGGCTCCAGACCAGAAAATGTCCGCACCAAAGGAGGTATCCCCCATGACTGCCCAGTTTCAGCGCAAATACAAAGAGCGCCAACCTGTACTGGCCATTTGCTACGACTTCGACAAGACCCTTTCCCCGGACGATATGCAGGCCCAGGGGTACATCCAGTCCGTGGGCTACGACGTGGCCGCGTTCTGGGCGGCGTCGGACGGCATGGCCCGGGCCAACGGTATGGACAGCAATCTGGCCTATATGTACATGATGGTGCGGGAGGCCGAGGGCCGCTTCCTGTTCAACCGGGAGACCCTGGCGGAGTACGGTTCAAAGGTGGCCCTGTTCCCCGGCGTGGAGGGGTGGTTCGAGCGCATCCGGGCCTATGGCCGGGAGCAGGGGGTCATTGTGGAGCATTACATCCTCTCCTCCGGCCTGAAAGAGATGATTGAGGGGACAAAAATGGCCAGGGAGGGCGCGTTTGAGCAAATCTATGCCAGCTGCTTTTTCTACGACGAGGACGGCATCGCTCAGTGGCCCGCTCAGGCCGTCAACTACACCAGCAAGACCCAGTTCCTGTTCCGCATCGAGAAAGGGGTGCTGGATGTCAACGACCCCGGCGTCAACGACTTCTTCCCGCCGGACCAGAAGCGGGTTCCCTTCCGCAATATGGTCTACATCGGGGACAGCGACACAGACATCCCCTGCATGAAGCTGGTGAACAGCTACGGCGGCCACTCCATCGGCGTCTACGACCCTGTCTCCAACGACCGGGCCAAGGTCCACCGAATGCTGTGCGACGACCGGGTGCGCTACATCGCCCCCGCCGACTACTCCGAAGGTTCCGATCTGGATCAGCTGCTGCGGGCCATCATCGCCAAGACCGCCGCCTATGAGCGGCTGGAAGAAAAGCACGTTAAAGATTACGCCGAGGCACAGAACGGATAAAGGCGTGTTTTATCAAACCAGCGACATCCCCAGCCCCACCGCCAGAGACAGCGCGCCAGAGAGAGCCAGCAGCGTGATTTTTTTCAGGTGGAACCGGCTGAACAGATACTGATCCAGGGCAAAGATGGCAATGGAGACCAGTCCGCCCATCAGCGGCGGCCAACTGTACTCCTCCCCGATGGAGAGATTTTCGTAGAACATGGAGAGGGCCACGCTGAGCAGCAGCCCCACGATGATGGGCCGGATCCACCGGCGCAGCAGGTCAAAAAAGCTGATGCGCTCAAAGGTGGTGTACAGGTGGAACACCGCAATGAAGGTCAGCCCGGAGGACGTGATGGAGCAGGCCAGTCCGGTCACGGCCACCATCCAACCCCCCAGCACGGTGCCGGTGATGTGATAGCCCACATAATAGCCGATGCCGCTGAGGGTCTTACACAGGATGGAGCCAGGCAGGGCGTTGACAATGGGAACCAGCTGGTTATAAAATTCGGAGCTGGAGATCATGCCGTCCGCTACAAAAATGCCGTCGGCCACCGCCAGGTAAGCGTCGCCCCCGCCGAAGGAAATGATTGCCGACAGCAGCGCCTTGGGGATGAACAGCGGCGCTTCCCGGACGAAAAACAGCGCCGGAATCGACAGCACCGCCAGGAACAGCAGCCACGCCCCCACGTCCTTCACCAGCGGCTTCACGTCCAGGGTCACGTCCTGGTTGCGGTTGCGCCCGTCCCGGTAGTAGCAGACCATGCTGAATACACTCAGCAGCACCATGACGGTCTTGATTAGGTTCAGCGAGCCGTCGAAGCTGATGAATTTCCAGTTGCTGATGCGCAAGATATAGAGGACGGAGACCGCCAACGCGATGGGCCATCGCCGTTTGCTGGTCCAGTGACCCCCCCACATAGAAAATCAGGAAAAACGCAATAGCCAGCACGTTGATGGTGGACAGTTGGAACAGCGGAGAGCCGTCCAGCCCCAAAATCTTGTAAAAATTCTTTGCGCCGGTCAGCAGAAAGATCAGAGCGATGATGAGATAAACGCCCCACGCTGGCAGGTCCTGTACGCTCTCCCTGACGGTGCTGCGGATATAAATGCCCAGCAGAAAGACGATATAGGCGGAGATGCCGATGGAGACGTAGACCAGCCAGGTCAGCATGGCCCCGCTGATTTGGGTCAGGAGGGACACCAGCGCCACCGTCAGCAGCGCGCCGGGCAGCGCCATAGCCGTGGCGGAGAGAACCATGCCCCGGGTTCCGGCCACCTGTCGGCCTACGCCGGTGGCAATTTCCACCGGCAGCGCGCCGGGGGTAATGCTGGCCACCACCACGTCCTTGTTGAACTGGTCGCTGGTGACTTCGATGTCGGAATCCTTCAATTCCTCCTCGATAACCGGAATCAGGGCGGTGCCGCCGCCGTACCCCCAAAAGCCGATGCTGAGCATTCCTTTGACCAGGGACTTTATCTTACCCATACTGCGTTCCTCCCGTCCCGTGTGCCACACGGGGAAGCCACCTTTTCGCTATAGCGAAAAGTAATTGCTGGCGATAGTTTATACCTATTAGAAACAGCAATATTATAGCGGCTTCCGGTTTCCGCCGCAATGGAGGAATTGCAAATAATCCATGAATTTTGTAACTCAATTTCAGACAGGAGAGAACACAATGCCGAAAAATATCGTTCTGGTGGGAATGCCCGCCTCCGGCAAAAGCACCATTGGCGTCATTCTGGCCAAGGAACTGAAATACCGCTTTACCGACACCGACCTGGTTCTCCAGGAGGCCACCGACCAAACTCTGGTGGAAATCATCGCCCAGCGGGGGCTGGAAGGTTTCCTCCAACTGGAAAACGACACCGTGGCCGCGCTGGATGCCCGCCGCTCGGTTATCGCCACCGGCGGCAGCGTCATCTATGGCCGGGAGGCCATGGAGCATTTGAAGGCCAATGGTATCGTGGTTTATATCCAGCACCGGTACGAGGTTATCCAGTCCCGGCTGACCAACATCACCACCCGGGGCGTTGCCATGCGGGAGGGCGAGACCCTCTATGACCTGTTCCGGGAGCGAACGCCCCTCTATGAGCGGTACGCCGACGTGACGCTGGCGGCCGACGGCCTGACCACCGAGCAGGCGGTGCAGGAGATTATTCGGCTCATAAAGGCTTAATTCTCCAAAAAGGTCAGAATTTCCTCCATAAACCGGCCCACAATGGCGTCCTCGCTGCGGAAAATCTCGTGCCGGGCGGTGGGGAACGCCACCTTCCGCCCGTTGGGGAGCTGAGCCAAAAACTTGTCCTGGGCCTCGTTCTTCACCATGGTGTCCTGCCCCGCTTGCAGCAGCAGCACGGGCAGGCGCAGATTGGCGCAGCGCTCCGGCTGCAACAGTTCCTTCGTCACCAGCAGCGACTCCCGCAGCCAGCAGTAGGTGGCGGCGTTGTTCTGATACTGCTCGTGTTCCCGCTGCACCTGGAGATACCAGCAGTAGCGGGCATAGGAGGTGGCACAGGCCCAGCTTCCGTTGAAGTCCTCCTCCCCGGTGAACACCCTCTGGTTAAAGAGGCAGGCTTTCCCCTTTCCCAGGGCAATGAAAAACCGGGCCAGGAACAGCGCCAGCCAGTAGGGGACCCCCTGGGTCTGGGGCGCAATCATGGGGCTGGACAGCACCAGCTTCTCCACCGGCAGGTTCGGGTACAGCTCCAGCGTCAGGGCGGCGATGGCCCCGCCCATGGAGTGGCCCAGCAGATAGCAGGGCAGGCCCTCTGTCCGGGGGATTACCACCTCTTGCAGGAAATACCGATAATCCTCGCAGTAGTCGGTGAACCGATCCACATGGGTCAGCCACAGCTCCGGCACCTGGCGGAAGGAGTTTCCGTGGCCCCGGTGGTCGCAGATGGCCACGCTATACCCCGCCTGGAGGAAGTACCAGATCACCTCGGCGTATTTGACCGTCGCCTCCTCAAACCCGTGGGAGATGGCGACCCATCCTTTTGCCTCCGGCTGGCGGTACAGCTCGTAATAAATCGTCTCTCCGGGGTTCCGGGCGAAGGTTCCGGCGGTTTTGACCTTCTCCAGTTCCCCTTGCATCCGCTTTATCTGGGCGGGGTAGTCCTGTTCGGATAGGATTTCACACGGTAAACGCATTGGAACGACCTCCTGCGGTACATCTTTTAGTAATATAACCATAACTGGTTATCCCTTTTGCTCAGCCTTATGAGCATTTTAGCTATTAGCTATTAGCTTTTAGCCATTAGCTTTGTGGTTCTTGGCATTACGTGCTACGTTTACCGTTTGTATGACTTTACAAACGAGAGATTTCGCTCTCAGCTCCTTTTTCGCTGTTTGCTTTAAACTGGTAGTACCTGACTAACAGCTAACAGCTAACGGCTAATAGCTTATTACCAACGCGGCTGATTCAAAGGGATAGCCAAATAACCATAATAACCATACCACAAAAACCGTCCGTGGGCAAGCGTTGAACCGAGAGCTTGCCCACGGCGTAAAAATTGGGCAAAATCCCATTGTATCCCGCAGGTGTTTTGTATATAATAGTGGTTTGGAATTAGTGATTTTGGAATTGAAAGCAAAGAAGGGCGGGCGGACGCTTTGCAGTGGCGCATCTACTACACAATTGATAACGGAGAGGCGACTGTCACCCGCTGTGTGGGCGACCAGCCCCGGCTGGTGCTGCCGGACGAACTAGACGGATGCCCCGTCACCGGGTTAGGCCCCGACTGCTTTGCCGGAACCGCTCCGGCGGAGGGCTGCGAAGCCCCAGAGCCGGTTTATCTGCGGGAGATGCCCCCCTCGGCCAAATCCTACAAGAACCAAACGCTGAAACACCTGACCCTGCCCACGTCCCTGCGCCGGGCGGGGGTCCGGTGCTTTGCCCAGTGCGCCGCCCTGCCCCGGCTGGAGCTGCCAGAGGGCCTGCGGAAGCTGGGTGAGCGGTGCTTCTACGGCTGCGGCGCGCTGGAGCATCTGGAACTGCCGGAGGGCATCGAAACCCTCCCCGACTACACCTTCGCCGAGTGCCGCAAACTGAAACGGGTCACCCTCCCCCACAGCGTCCGCGTCATTGGGCGTTGCTGCTTCTACAACTGCACCCACCTGGAACGTCTGGACCTGCCCGACAGCCTGGAGGCCATCGGAGACCGGATGCTGATGAACTGCTTCGAGCTGAAAGAGTTGTCCTTCCACATCGGGGTCAACGGCGGCGCGCTGCTGGCGGAAATCGACCGGGTCATGCGGGTGCGGGTGCGCTACCCGGAGGAGACGGTGGAAGTGGTGCTGACCGAGTACGCTTTGGAGTACGAAGAACTCATACAGGCCAAGCAGTTCCGCACCAACGAAACCGGCACCGGCGGCCTGTACCGGGGCTGTTTCAGCGATCGGGACGTAGATTTCGCCCTGTACGACACCTATTTCTACGCGGCCAAGCTCCAGGACCCGCCGGAGCTGCTGGCGGAGCTGGCCTTTGACCGGCTGCGGTGGCCCCGTGAACTGCGCCCCGCCAGAGAGCAGGAGTATTGGGACTATTTGAAAGACCACATCCCGGAATTGACCGCCTTCCTGCTGGGCCGGAACGACCTGGAGGGGCTGGAATTTCTACTCTCCACCGGCAAGCTGGACGGGGACGACCTGAACCAAATGCTGGAACGTGCGGAACAGACGGAAAACGTCCGGTTTGTCAGCCGCCTGCTGGAAGCCGCCGGACACCGTCCCCACTCCGGCGCGGACAAGCTGTTTGAACTGTGAGGTGGCTATGGCATCAAATCGTGAACGGCTGGAACGGCTGGGCAGCGCCATTCTGTCCGCCTCCCGGAATGAACTCTATTTTTCCATGCGGTTTCTGGACATCGCCCTCAGCGGCCTGGACTATCGCATGAACCTGAACACCGTCACTGTGGGAACAGACGGCGTCAGTATCCTTTTTAACCCCACCTACCTGCAGCGGATCTACCGGGACGACCTGGTGCAGCTGAACCGGGTCTACCTCCACATGATTCTCCACTGTATGTTCCGCCACGAGTTGAATCGGGAGGGCCGGGACGAGGATCTGTGGACAGTGGCCTGCGACATCGCCGTGGAGTCCATTTTGGACGGCATTGAAAACCGCACCATCCAACTCTCCGTCTCCACCTTCCGGGAGGAGACTTATGACTGGCTGGGGGAGGAATGTCCTGTGCTGACGGCGGAGGCCATCTACCGGGCGCTGGAGCGGCGGCAGGTTCAGTACCTGGACATTTTGCGACTCAAGCAGGAGTTTTTGCGGGACGACCACCAGTTCTGGCAAAGCGACGACCCCGGCCGGGACGAATCCCAGCAGCAGGAGAACTCCGACAGCCCCGACAGCCGCGCCCAGCAGGAGCGCCGCCGGGAGGTGGAGGCCAAGTGGAAGCGCATCGACGAAAAGACCCAGACCAACCTGGAAACCTTTTTCGCCGGACACGGGGACGAGATGGGCGGACTGCTGAAATCCATCCAAATCGAGAACCGGGAGCGGTACGACTACCGGGCCTTTCTCCGCCGGTTTGTCACCCTCCGGGAGGAGGTCAAAACCGACCCGGACTCCTTCGACTACGCCTTTTACAGCTACGGGCTGGAGCTGTACGGCAACATTCCCCTGATCGAACCGCTGGAGTACCGGGAGAGCCGGAAAATCCGGGACTTCGTCATCGTCATCGACACCTCCGACTCCTGTTCCGACGGCATCATCGAGCGGTTCCTCTCCGAGACGCGGGCCATTCTCAACCAGGAGAGCGCCTTTTTCCGGGAGATGAACCTGCACATCATCCAGAGCGATGCCGGGGTGCAGATGGATACTGTACTCCACAGCCCGGAGGAGTTTGACCGGTTCTCCCGGAGCTTCACTGTCAAGGGCTACGGCGGCACCGATTTCCGCCCCGCCTTCGATTACGTGGCAAATCTGCAAGCCCAGGGCCATCTGGCGGAGCTGAAGGGGCTGCTATACTTCACCGACGGCTTTGGCGCCTATCCCCAGAAAAAGCCGCCCTATGACACCGCTTTCGTCTTTTTCCGGGAGGAATACACCGATGCGCAGGTACCCCCCTGGGCCATGAAGGTGGTGCTGGGGCCGGAGGAACTGCAAGAGTTATAGAGAGAATAAGGAACGAATGCTATGAACATCAAACAGGCAAAGGAACAACTGAAACAGACCGTCCGGGCCTATCTGAGCCGGGACGAGTACGGTGACTGGACCATCCCCCTGGTAGCCCAGCGGCCGGTGCTGCTGATGGGGCCTCCGGGCATCGGTAAAACCGCCATCGCGCACCAGGCCGCCCAGGAGTGCGGCGTGGCGATGGTGGCCTATTCCATCACCCATCACACCCGGCAGAGCGCCATTGGTCTGCCCAGCATCCGCACCGGCTCCTTCGACGGAAAAAAGTTCCAGGTGACGGAGTACACCATGAGCGAGATCATCGCCAGTGTGTACAAGGAGATGGAAAAGACCGGCCTGCGGCAGGGCATCCTGTTTTTGGACGAAATCAACTGCGTCTCCGAGACGCTGGCCCCGGCCATGCTGCAATTTTTGCAGTGCAAGACCTTCGGCAGCCACCAGGTCCCGGAGGGGTGGGTCATCGTGGCGGCGGGCAACCCGCCGGAGTACAACCGCAGCGTCCGGGAGTTCGACATCGTCACCCTGGACCGGGTGCGCCGCATCGACATCGACGAGGACTTTCCCGCCTGGAAGGAGTACGCCTACCAGCGGAAGGTTCACCCGGCCATTCTCTCCTATCTGGACATCAAGCCCTCTCACTTCTACAAAATCGAGACTACGGTGGATGGCCGCCGCTTCGTCACCGCCCGCGGCTGGGAGGATCTGAGCCGGTTTATCACAGCCTGCGAGGGCTTGGACATCCCGGTGGACGAGCCGGTGGTGGGACAGTTCCTCCAGCTGCCCGCCGTGGCCAAGGATTTCGCCAACTATCTGGATCTCTACAAGAAGTACCAGACTGACTACAAGGTGGAGGAAATTCTCACCGGCACCTTCCGGGACAGCACCCTGCGCCGCCTGCGGGAAGCCCCCTTCGACGAGCGGCTCAGCGCCATTTCGCTGCTGCTGGACGGAGTGTTCACCGCCTGTTCCTCCGCCAACGAGGAGGACGCCTTCGTCACCGAGCTGCACAGCGGTTTGAAGCAGATCATGACCGCCCTTCCCGCCGCCCTGCGCTGGGAGGAGCCGTTCGAGACCGTCTCCCATCGCCTGTCCCAGACGCTGGAGGCACAGCGGGCCACCGGTAACCTGGAAAAGTCCGCCGAGCGGCGAAAGGTTCGGGTGCTGGACACGTTGGACAGTTACCGCCAGGCTCTCCGCACCGGGGACGTTTCCACCTCTGACCAGGCGGCGGAGCAGTTGCGGACCCAGTTCAGCGCCGCCGTCACCCAGCGTCGGGAGGTCATTCTGGACGCCTCCGCTCGGCTGGACAACGCCTTCTCCTTCCTGGAGGCCGCCTTTGGCGAGAGCCAGGAGCTGGTGGTTTTCCTGACCGAGCTGACCATGAACTGCTACTCCATGCGCTTCATCCGGGATAACGGCTGCGAGAAGTACAGCCGGTACAACCAGTCTCTGCTGCTGGGTGGGCGGCAGCGCTCCATTTTGGACGAAATCGACGGCTGAACCCGCAATGCGTTGCCAAATCAGTCCTCTTTTTGGTGAATTTACCCGGTTATCGTGCTACTTTGCGAAACAATCGGTTTCACTTTGTTTTTTTCTTGCCTTTTGGCCGTTACTATGCTAAAATTATGCCAACTGTAAAGACCTCCTGCACTGCGTACAAGAGGCGCTGTCTGAGGAATCTACCCGCAGCAATCTATCTGAGAAAGTAGTGGAAAATATGGACGAAAAGAAGCGGATGTTATCCGGGATCCAACCCAGCGGCGAACTGACTCTTGGCTCCTACATGGGGGCCATCAAAAACTGGGCGGAGCGTGCGGACGAGTTCGACTGCTATTACTTCATGGCGGATATGCACACCCTGACCGTCCGCCAGAACCCCGCCGACCTGCGCCGCCGGACGGTGGAGCAGCTTGCCCAGTACATCGCCTGCGGCCTGGACCCGGAGAAGAACACCCTCTTTATCCAGAGCCACGTACCTCAGCACGCCCAGCTGGCCTGGATTTTGGATTGCTACACCATGTTCGGCGAACTGTCCCGGATGACTCAGTTCAAGTCCAAGAGCGTCCACCACGAGGACAACATCAACGCTGGGCTGTTCACCTACCCCTGCCTGATGGCAGCGGATATCCTGCTCTACCAGGCCCACTACGTTCCCGTGGGCGAGGACCAAAAGCAGCACTGCGAGCTGACCCGCGACATCGCTCTGCGGTTCAACGGCATTTACGGCGACGTGTTCACCGTTCCAGAACCCTATATCGCCAGGGTGGGGGCCAGGGTGATGAGCCTGACCTCCCCGGAAAATAAGATGTCCAAGTCCGACAAGGACCCCAACGGCTGCGTCTACCTGATGGATCCGCCGGAGGTCATCGCCCGGAAATTCAAGCGGGCCGTCACTGACAGCGAGATGTGCGTCCGCTACGATCCGGAGAACAAGCCCGGCATTTCCAACCTGATTCAAATTTATTCCTGCGCCACCGGCAAGGACTACGATGCCATCGAGCAGGAGTTTGCCGGGCAGGGCTACGGCGCGTTCAAGACCGCCGTGGGCGACGCAGTGGTGGAGCTTTGCCGCCCCATCCGGGAGGAGGCCAATCGTCTGCTGGCCGACAAAGCCTATCTGGAATCCGTCTACCATTCTGGGGCCGACAAGGCGTCCTACATTGCCAACCGGACCCTGCGCAAGGTGTATAAAAAAGTCGGATTTGTCCAGAAATAAAGGAAACCGCTGACAGTTACACGCGCAAGCTCAGCGATTCCCATTTAAGGAGTGTTTCGGAATATGCTCACCACTTCCGCAGTGAGCGGGGTATGGTCTGCCCTGTTGGTCGCGCTGCTGATCTCTCTTGCCACCACGCCGGTGTCGATGGTCGTGGCTACCCGTCTGGGCGCCATCGATATGCCCGGCGTCAAGGGAACCGACAGCGAACGACACCTCCACACCCGCCCCACCCCCAGGATGGGCGGCCTGGCCATTTACCTGGGTTTCTTTTTCAGCGCGCTCCTCTTTGTTCCTATGGGGCGGAAAATGGTTTCTATGCTCATCGGTGCGACCATTATCGTTTTTTTGGGCATAACAGACGATATTTACAACCTGAAAGCCTCCCAAAAACTCTGCGTTCAACTGCTGGCGGCGGCCGTAGCCGCGTTCGGCGGCAACAAAATCACTTTTTTCAGCCGCCTGAGCATGGACGCCAACGGCGGCAACTTCTCCCTGGGCTGGCTGTCCATCCCGGTGACGCTGCTGTGGATCGTCCTCATCACCAACGCCGTCAACCTGATCGATGGGTTGGATGGGCTGGCCGCTGGCGTGTCCTCCATCTCCGCCATCAGTCTGGTGTTCATCGCCCTGACCTACTCCAACACCAGCGTGGCCATCGTCACCGGCGCACTGGCGGGAGCCTGCATCGGCTTTCTGCCCTACAACATCGCCCCGGCTAAAATCTTCATGGGAGACACCGGCTCCACCTTTATCGGTTTTATCCTGGCGGTGGCCAGTATTCAGGGACTGTTCAAGTTCTACGCCATCATCTCCTTTGTGATTCCTTTCTTTATGCTGGGCCTGCCCATTTTCGATGTGTGCTATGCCGTGCTGCTGCGGGTCAGTCATGGGGAAAACCCCATGAAGGCGGATCGAAAACACGTCCACTACCGCTTAATCGACATGGGCTTTTCCAAAAAACAGACGGTGGCCGTCCTCTACATCTGTTCCGCCATCCTGGGCGTGACCGCCGTGGTCATCACCACCACCGGCCTGGGGCGGGCGCTGGTTTTGCTGTTGGCCCTGGGGGCCACGGCGGCGGTGGCTGCCTGGCTGTACCTGAACCGGCGGAAGAAATAACTGCGGGTGAGATTATCCCAATCCCATCAGCAGCACCAGCGCGAGAATAATCAGCCATTCATCGTCCCCCGACTCCCGGAAGAGATAGATCAGGACGAGTACCAGCAGGATGTCGCCGTGATCCAGCTTTTCCAGCCCCAACAGGCCCGCGATGCCGGAGGAACCTCCGGCATTTTTCTTCGTTCCGCCACCCAGCAGGGAAAAGAGCTGGTTCAGCAGGCTGCTGCTCTCCCGCCCGGTTTGTTCCTGCTCCACTGGCTGGAAGTTGTCATTGGGAATATACGGGTTATACATCCCGCTCGCCTCGGAACTGTTCCAGCGCGGCGCGAATGACACGGGAAAGCCGGGCGATGCGCATCGCTTTGTCCAGCCGCTCCTGCCGCTCCTCCCGGAGGAAGGGCCGCATGGCCTGGAGCAGCGCGGTCTTTTCGTCGCCGCCGCGGGTGTACTCCCGGTAAAGGCCCATGACCCGCTGCACCATGGCGGGGTCCAGGTTTTGCAGCAGGTTCAGCGGGTCATTCCCCTCGGCTGCGGGGGAACTGTCCGGCTGGGGCGCAGCCTCGGTTGGGGTGTTCCCCTCCCCTTCCGGCTTGCCCGCGATGGAGCTTGCCAGGGACATGATTTGCCCCATAGCCTCCGGCGAGGAGAGGATGCTGTTCAGTTTTTCCTCGAAATCGTCCACAGGTATCCCCTCCCCTTTTACCTTTGGCCGGATGTACGCTATTTTTTCCCTGGGAACTGCCCCTCGATTTGGTTGACCAGGGCCGCGCCCTCTCCGGTGTCCATCAGCTTCCGCATCATGGCGGTCAGGCTGGCCGCGTCGCCCTGTCGGGCCTGCTCCGCCGCGTCCTTCAATTTGTCCCCGTTCTGGCTGCGGAGCAGCTGCATCAGCCGCTTTGTCTCCGGCGACTGGAGCAGCGCTTTCAGCTTTTCCCTGTCGCCCAACAGGGCGGCGGCCTCGTCAGAGCGGAGGGCATCGTAGTTTTGAGACATAATAAATCACCCCTTATCCAGAGTATATGCAAACCAAGACGGGAAGTGACTGCTTTGAAAATTATTGTCTTTTCCGACTCCCACGGCAATGTTTCCAACATGATCGAGGTAGTCGAACGGGAAGCGCCTGACCGGGTGTTCCACCTGGGGGACTGCCTGCGGGACGCCAAAGAACTGCAAATGGCCTACCCAGACCTGGAGATGGACACGGTGCCGGGCAACTGCGACTGGCGCTCCACCGCCCCGCAGGAGAAAAAGCTGACCATCCAGGGCTATTCCCTGCTGCTGTGCCACGGCCACGACTACGGCGTTAAGTCCGGCCTGGGCAGCCTGGCCTACCACGCCCGGCAGGAAAAGGTCTCCATGGCCCTCTTCGGCCACACCCACGAGGCCCAGACCGCCCGGCGGGGCGGCGTCCGGCTGTGCAACCCCGGCAGCTGCGGCATGGGCTATGAACCCACCTACGGCGTGCTGACCATTGCGGACGGCTGCGCCAGCTTTCACATCAAACCGGTGCAGGAGGAGGAGTGACCCATGCTGCTGGCAATCGACGTGGGCAACACCAATATGGTCTTTGGCATCTACGAGGGCGGGCGGCTGACCCACTCCTTTCGCATGACCACCGGGGAGAGCTTCACCTCCGATGAGATCGGCCTGACGGTCTGGAGCTACTTCCAGCGCACAGAGCTGAACACGACGCAGGTGGAGGACGTAGTCATCTGCTCGGTGGTGCCGTCGGTGATGCACACCCTCGCCAACGCCATGATAAAATATTTCCACCGCATCCCCATCGTGGTGGGGGAACAGGTGGCTCCCGGTCTGGTCTACGCAAACAACTCCGACTATGCCACCCACCACGGCGCAGACCGCAGCGTGGCCTGCGTGGCAGCGCTGGAAAAGTACGGTGCGCCGCTGATCGTGCTGGACTTCGGCACCGCCACCAAGGTGGACGTGATGGACCACAACGGCGTGTATCAGGGCGGGTCCATTCTGGCAGGCATCCAAATTTCCATCAACGCCCTGTTCCAAAAAACCGCCAAGCTGCCCCAGGTGGAGCTGGCGGTACCCGACCATGTGCTGGGCATGGAGACGGTGGAGCAGATTCAGGCCGGCGCGCTGTGCGGCTACATTGGGGCCATGGAATACCTCATCTCCCGGAGCAAGCAGGAGCTTGGCGAACCGGAGGGTACCGTGAAGGTGGTCGCCACCGGCGGTCTGGCCCGGCTTATCGCCGCCAACACCCACTTTATCGACGTGGTGGACAGCGGGCTGATTCTGGACGGGCTGATGAGCATTTACCGCCGGTACAAGGAGCTGGAGCAATGAAACGGGTGGGGTTGCTGTTGCTCCTGCTGGCACTGGCGCTGACCGGCTGCGCTGCCTCCGGCGGTTCGGAAAGCGGCTCCGCTGTGGCGGACGGTTCCGTCCCGGCGGAAAGTTCGATTGCGGAGCCGGTGGAGACCGACCCCGGCCCGGAGGCAGACGCTTCCGCTCAGTCTGCGGCGGAGAGCGCGGCGGAGGCCAGCGTCCTGGCGGAGGAATCCACCGTCCCAGAGCCGGAGGAAAGCTCTTCCACAGAGGAAACGGAACCGGAAACCACAACAGGCCAGAAGCTGGTTGTCATTGACCCCGGCCACCAGGCCAAAGGCAACAGCGAACAGGAACCCATCGGTCCCGGCGCCAGCGAGACCAAGGCCAAGGTCAGCAGTGGAACCTCCGGCTGTGTCAGCGGCTGGAACGAATACGAATTAAACCTGGCCGTGGGGCTGAAGCTCCAGACGGAGCTGGAGAGCCGGGGCTATCAGGTGCTGATGACCCGCACCACCAACGACGTGAACCTGAGCAACGCAGAGCGGGCGGAGATCGCCAACCAGGCGGGGGCGGACGCTTTTGTGCGCATCCACGCCAACGGCTCCACCGACAGCAGCGTCAGCGGGGCCATGACCATCTGCCAGACCACCTCTAACCCCTACAACGCCGACCTCTACGACCAGAGCAAGCTGCTGTCAACCTGCGTACTGGACAGCCTGGTGGCCGCCACCGGCGCGAACAGGGAGTCTGTCTGGGAGACGGACACCATGAGCGGCATCAACTGGTGCCAGGTGCCGGTGACCATCGTGGAGATGGGCTATATGACGAATCCCACCGAGGACGCGCTGATGGCCACGGAGGACTACCAGAACAAGCTGGCCTCCGGCATTGCCGACGGCATCGACGCCTATTTCGACGCGCTGGACGATTAGAAGGTGCCAGGTATGCTCATCAAAAACGGCCTGCTTTTCGGCCCGGACGGAAGGTTTTCCGCGCAGGACATCGCCTTCGGCGAGACCATCACCGCTCTGGGCGATTTGGACGGCCAGGAGGCGCTGGACGCCGCCGGGAAGTACATCGTCCCCGGCTTTCTGGACATCCACACCCACGGGGCGGTGGGCGAGGACGTCTCCGACGGCTCCGTGGATGGGCTGAAGCGGCTCTCCCGCTATTACGCCGCCCAGGGTGTTACAAGCTGGTGTCCCGCCACCATGACGCTGCCCGTTCCAGAACTGGAGCGGGCGCTCCGCGCTGTGAGAACCTTCCAGGCGGTTCCCGCGCCGGGAGCCAGGTGCCTGGGCGTGAACCTGGAGGGGCCGTTCCTCTCCCACGCCAAACGGGGCGCACACACAGCGGAGTCCCTTCTTCCGCCGGACTGGGGCTTGTTCCAACATCTCAACCGGGTCTCCGGCGGGCAGATTCGCCTGACGACAGTGGCCTGCGAGGAACCGGGGGCGATTTCCTTTCTTGAACAGGCGGTGCAGGTCTGCACCGTCGCGCTGGGCCATACGGCGGCGGACTACAGCCAGGCCATGGCAGCCTACGCCGCCGGAGCGACCCACACCACCCACCTTTTCAACGCCATGTCTCCCCTCGGCCACCGGGAGCCGGGGCCGGTGGGCGCTGCCTTTGACAGCGGCGCAACGGTGGAGCTGATTTGCGACGGGCTGCACGTTCATCCAACTGTGGTTCGGATGGTGTTCCGACTCTTTGATGGACGGGTGGCGCTGGTCAGCGATTCCCTCCGCTGCGCAGGGATGCCGGACGGAACCTACACGCTGGGGGGAGAGCCTATTGTAAAGCGGGGCGGCAAGGCCACCCGCCCGGACGGTACGCTGGCCGGATCGTCCATCAGCGTACTGGACGCGGTGCGCAATGCCGTCTCTTTCGGCGTACCGCTGGAGACGGCGGTACGAGCGGCCACCCTAACCCCGGCAAAGGTCGTCGGCGCGGCGGAGCGGCTGGGCAGCCTGGAACCGGGCAAGCTGGCCGACCTGTTGATTTTGGACCGGAGTTTAAACCTGGAAACGGTCTATATCGGCGGAAAACGGTTCCGCTGAACATTTTATTGGTTATCCCTTTTACTCAGCCTTATAAGCATTTTAGCTATTAGCTCTTAGCTTTTAGCCATTAGCTTTGTGATTCCTCGCATTACGTGCTACGCTTATCGTTTGTATGGCTTTACAAACGGGTGGTTTCGCTCTCAGTTTCCTTTTTATCTATTTGCTTTAAACTGGTAGTCCCTGACTAACAGCTAACGGCTAATAGCTTATCACAACGCGGCTGATTCAAAGGGATAGCCAGAAACATTTTTCACATATCACACATCCTAACCAGAGGGAGGCGGCAAAATGGAACGGGTCAACCAGATTTTGCGCCACCCCCTTTTTCGGGAAAAGCTGGCGGAAATCGACCGGCTGGAGCGGGAGCGCATCTTCTGCCGACATGGGCTGGAACATCTGCTGACGGTGGCCCGGTTGTCCTACCTCCGCAGCCTGGAGGAAGGGCTGGGGCTGGACCGGGAACTGATTTACGCCGCCGCCCTGCTCCACGACATTGGCCGGGGAGACCAGTACCTGCGGGGCATCCCCCACGACAGGGCGGGCGCAGTCTACGCGGAGGAAATTTTGACCAACTGCGGTTTTTCCGCTTCGGAACGGGAGGCAGTCGTACAGGCCATATCCGGCCACCGCAGCCCTGCGGTGGCCGCAGAGCCGACGCTGCGGGGGGTGCTGTACCGGGCGGACAAGGAGAGCCGCCTGTGCTTCTGTTGCCCGGCGGCGGAGCAGTGCAACTGGCCAGAGGAACGGCGCAGCAAGGGCATCCGGCGGTAAAACCAGCGAGGAAAGGAAACAACGGAATGAAAATTGGCAATCGGGACTTTCAGACCAGCGGCCACACCTATGTGATGGGCATTTTGAACGTGACGCCGGACTCCTTCTCCGATGGCGGACGCTGGAACCGGCTGGACCAGGCGCTGTCCCACGTGGAGGAAATGATCCAGCAGGGCGCAGACGTCATCGACATCGGCGGCGAATCCACCCGTCCCGGCTACACCCTGCTCCCCGACCAAGAGGAACTGGGTAGGTTACAATACGAAGTGCAACACCTTCAAATTCTTCAAATAAAGAAA